>NZ_AP014546.1:1200000-1500000 GCF_016592555.1 Neptunomonas japonica JAMM 1380
ACCCAATGAAGCCCGATAGTACCCCAGCCATAGTGTGTTGTCTTATTACGAAATTCTTTAATCAACGCCATGCGTCCCTCAATCATATGGGTGTTCTGCCTTAAGTGAGGTCAGACTCAGCAAATTATGTTTAGTTCTCAGTCGTGCTAAATCTATTCGCCATACAGAACGTTTTGATGGATACAGTGTAATAGCGCATAATGGATCCACCTAATGCATCATGGTGATTGTAAGTATGCGTAAAGTGAATTTAAGATCGGTGGATCTCAATCTTTTAGTGGTGTTAGAAGCATTACTTGAAGAGAAGCAGGTCACAAAAGCAGCAGAGAAATTGCATATGAGCCAACCCGCCGTGAGCAGGGCGCTGCAGCGGCTGCGAGATACTTTTGCAGACCCTCTGTTAGTTAGGAGTGTGGATGGATACGATTTATCTGTACGAGCGACTCAGATTGTCGGTGAGCTAAAAACAGTTCTGCAAAGTGTTAGCCAGATCATATCTGAGCCTGAATTTAGCCCCAAGACCTCAAAACAGATTGTGAAAATAGCAGGACCTGACCTTGAAACAGCACTGTATGTGCCGGACTTATTAGCAGTGATGAGCAAGCAAGCGCCAGAAATGCAGGTTGAGCTGGACTCTAGGCCTGCTGACTACTTTGAAATGCTTTCAAGAGGAGATATTCATTTTGCAATATCGGGTGTTCCTCCGCAAATAGCGGAAGATCAATTTCACCGTGCACTGTTGGATGTTACCGACATTGCATTGATTATGGGGCAGCACCACCCCTTAGCAAATAAGGCAATTACATTAGATGAGTACTTGTCTGCACGACATGCCTATATATCGATTACCGGAAAAGGGCCCGCCATGATGGACAGACGGCTACGCGAGATGGGAAAAAAGCGTAACACGGTCCTGCGCCTGAGTAGTTTTATGTCTGTTCCTGACTTTTGTGAGAAAACCGACTTAATATTTATGCTGCCTACCAACTTGATAAAGAAAATATCACTAGGTAGAGCCGTAGTTAGCCGAACGCTGCCTGAAGAGTTAATAGCAGAACCGTTTCCTTTTTATCTTTATTGGCATGCAAGAGACCATTACGATCCCATGCATCGCTGGATTAAAGAAGCTGTATTGCAGCAAGCTGGGCAACACTCTGTATAGAATTTTAGAAAAATGCGAGATTGTTTTGCAATACAAAAACAGACTGGTATACTGCGCGCCTGTTCTGCAAAGGAACAGGATGATAGACCTGCTATGGTAACTCTGCCGGTCCTCTCGCAATGATAAATCGTTAACCTGGTCAGGCCTGGAAGGGAGCAGCCACAGCGATGGATTCATGTGCCGGGATGTGGCTGGTGGAGTTATCACCAAATTCCCTACGTTTTTGCATTTCTTAAAGTTTTCAGTGTTTAACTCTGCTAGTCACAGAAGTAGACCACACAAGCCGCTCTTCTGCATATCTTGGATCTCTAAACACTCCGTATTTTGTATCTTTATCTGGGGCTCATCTCGTAGAACTATTTTATAAACAACCAAAGAGTTCTTCAGGCTAAAAGTCGACGTCAAACTATTCTTAGAAGTACTTTACTACTGGGAAGGTGCAGGCACTGTTTGTAAGTTGTCATGCCTATAACGAAAGCGCTAAAGGGGCCTCCCCAAAGCGGACAGTCGCCCTCAAAAAATATTTGATGATGTAGAGTCAGGGTATTGTTTGATCTTGAGCCTCTTTGTGTAGCTAAAGGCATCATTTTGAAGCGTCATACGGGGGTGCCATGAAAAGCATAAATATCACACTTGTAGTAATGAATTTGTGGCATCGAAACTAGTAAGCTGTCTGTATTATTAAATTTCATTTGTACAAAATAATATATGGACTTCCTGCTAGTACAGGAGTTATATGTAAAATCCAAAAAGGTTATGTTGTTATCCTACAGTAGGGCCTAAGAACACGAAAATTCCCATCTCTAAAAGATATAAAATACTCTTGTGCGTAGTCTATTTTTAACAGGAAAAAATTATGAGAATTGCTATTCTCTCTCGAAATGAGAATTTGTACTCTACTCGTCGCTTGAAAGAAGCCGGTGAGTCCCGTGGACACCAAGTTGATATTATAGACACACTACATTGCTATATGGATATTACTCGAAGCCGGCCGGCTGTACGTTACCACGGTGAAGAGCTGCCCTACTACGATGCAGTTATCCCCCGCATAGGGGCATCTATTACTTTCTATGGAACAGCCGTAGTGCGTCAGTTCGAAGTGATGGGCACTTTTTGTGTAAATGAATCTGTAGCAATAAGCCGGTCACGCGATAAATTGCGTTCATTGCAATTATTATCCCGTAAAGATGTTGGGTTGCCTCGTACTGGCTTTGCAAGCAAGCCTGATAATATAAAAGACCTTATTGCTAATGTTGGTGGTGCTCCTGTGGTTATTAAACTACTTGAGGGTACGCAGGGGATTGGCGTGGTTCTGGCAGAAACTAACAAGACTGCAGAGAGTATCATTGAAGCTTTCATGGGCTTAAAAGCAAATATATTGGTGCAAGAATTTATAGAAGAGGCAGGAGGCGCTGATATTCGGTGCTTTGTAGTTGGTAATAAAGTAGTAGCAGCAATGAAACGACAGGGAGCTGAGGGCGAGTTCAGATCTAATTTGCATCGTGGTGGTTCAGCTACATTAGTTCGGTTAAGCAAAGAAGAAAGAGCGACTGCTGTTAATGCAGCCAAAGTGATGGGCTTAAATGTTTGTGGCGTCGATATACTACAGGCAAAAAATGGGCCGGTAGTCATGGAGGTTAACTCGTCGCCCGGCCTTGAGGGCATTGAATTGGCCACAAAAAAAGATGTAGCAGGGCTAATCTTTGATTTTATAGAAGCGAATGCTAAACCAAATAACAACCGGACTCGCGGTAAGGGATGAGTCAGGGCTACCTGGAATAAGTAATGGAAACTAATGACCTTGTCATCGGTGGTTTCACAGTTAAGCCTGGAGAAACGAAGCAGATTGAGATAGCGGTAGCTAAGCTCTATACAGATACTGATATTTGTATCCCTGTGCATGTGAGACGCAGTAAAAAACCGGGCCCAACCGTTTTTGTTTCGGCGGCAGTACACGGTGATGAGCTTAATGGTATTGAGATTATTCGCCGCTTAATTCAATTAAAGTCGCTGAAGATCAGTAGCGGTACATTGATTTTAGTGCCTATGTTGAATGTATATGGCGTTCTCAATCAAAGTCGCTATATGCCAGATCGACGTGACCTTAACCGGTGCTTCCCTGGATCAGCGAAAGGTTCTTTAGCAGGGCGTGTGGCTGATATTTTTTTAGAGGAAATTGTAAAGCATTGTGACTACGGCATTGATCTGCATACAGGTGCAATTCACCGCTCTAACTTGCCGCAAATACGTGCGAACCTGAACGATCCAGAAACCCGTACGCTCGCTGAAGTTTTTGGTGTGCCTGTATTATTAAACGCAGACCTAAGAGATGGATCTTTACGGCAAGCGGCAGTGGAATCGGATACACGCATTCTTCTTTATGAGGCTGGGCAAGCACTGCGGTTTGATGAACTATCTATACAGGCTGGCGTGAAAGGTGTCCTGAATGTTATTAGGCATCTAGGCTTAGTGAACCGTAAGCTTCGAAGAAAAATACTCACACCTTATATTGCTAATCACAGCTCTTGGGTGCGTGCAAACTGCAGTGGCATTGTACATGATCTTAAAAATCTGGGTGATCAGGTACAAAAAGGGACGCCTTTAGCTGAAATTGGTAGCCCTTTTGGAGAAGTGATTGATATTGTTACGGCAAATAAATCGGGCATTATCATAGGTAAGCAAAATATCCCGTTGGTACAGGAGGGGGATGCTATGTTTCATATTGCATTCTTTTCAGAGGATGATGCTGAAATAGCAGAAAAGATCAGCGAGATGCAAGACGCTTTGGCTCCTCCCATTCAGGATATAGCAAGATAAGTTACAACCCTTAATATCAACGCTTTGCGCCGGTCTAGGTATGAGTTTAATGAAAGATAAAATGATTATTGGCAGTATTGAGAGTTGTGATCTCCCTGATCTAGGGATTTTTGATTTGCAAGTGCGTATAGATACTGGCGCAAAAACATCTTCACTTCATGTGGATAATTTATCTCGCTACAAAAAATCGGGTAAGCCTTGGATAAAATTCGATATTCATCCCAATATTTATAAAGTAGAAGATATTGTAGAGTGCAGCGCACCTCTCCAAGATATAAGGCGAGTTAAATCATCGAATGGAACATCTGAAGAGCGCTATGTGATCAAAACGACTGTACATCTTGGTAATGAATCATGGCCTATTGATATAACACTGACGGATCGGTCGGATATGAGTTATCTAATGCTGTTCGGGCGTGAAGGAATGGGTGACAAAGTACTTGTCGACCCTTCAGCTACCTATTTGCTCACCAATCTAGAGTAATAGTGCCTTATTGAATTAGAGATCTTGAATTATGTATATACGGTACTCAGGATGCCATTTTCATTAGAATTTTTTAGTTCTAAGTACCACAACTCCATAAAGTCTTGAGTTATTTTTTGTTCTATATCCAACGCTTGTTCTGAAGGGCAAAAAATTGTCACACTGGCTGTATTTTTTCCAATATCTGATGTTGCTATGGTAATAGTCGGGGCAGGGCCTGCAATCGTTACATCTAAGCGTTTTTCTATCAAAGAATTATACCGGTGTGCTACTTCATAGAAATCTTGGCAGTGAACAGTGGCGCGTTCCAATAATTCATCTCTGAATAAAAAAAGATTTACGCGTTGGTCCCGAGTAACTGTGAAGGTGTGGGTCGCATAGCGCTTCATGAAGTTGAGGTTTTTTATAGTATTCAAGATCAACATGCTGTTGGGTAAATATAGCGTTTTTCCGGTGTGACTGTATGCGTCGATATCAACCTCTAGTAGGGTTAATTTTACCCAGTCTGTTTCTGTTACTTCACCGTGGTAACGACCCACCTGAATCCAGTCGCCAACCTGAAATGGTCTTGATGCAATGATATAAATATATCCAATAATACATTGAATGAATTCACGTGTAGCGATAACAATGGCTACAACAAATGCGGCTACAGAAAAGGCAAATTTTTGTAATTCGGCTGACCAATAGGTGAATAATAGAACAATAACTGTAAGGTTAATTAAGTTTTTAACTAAATTAACTAGGTAACGCCGATTCTCGCGTTTTGCCTTACTTCTTAATCTTATAGCCTTTATTAACAACAGCTTAAAGAAATAGGCTAGAACAATAAATGTAAGCGAAGAAAGCAATTTGTGGTTATCAAGGACGTTACTCAGGGTAAAGTCGATCATGGGTTATCTCCACTCTTAATATGGATATAAAATCAGGTGAATTTATAGTAGAAATATAGAAGCCAAACCTAAGAAGCTTAAAAAACCAACCACATCCGTTACAGTCGTTAATATAACCGCACCTGAAAGTGCGGGGTCAATTTTCATTCGTTTTAATGTTAGTGGGATGAGCACTCCAGAAAGAGAAGCAACCAACAAATTAATGAATAATGCGATGGCAATTATTAGTGACAGATATGTATCTTTAAACCAAAGCAAGGATACAATCGCTACTAAGAAAGCCCACACTAGACCATTGAGAGCACCCACTGCCAGCTCTTTACGAACCAACCACAGAGCATTCAAGCGGGAAACTTGATCCATGGCCTGGCCTCTGATAATTAATGTAAGAGTCTGGTTGCCAGCAATCCCTCCCATGCTCGCAGTCACAGGCATTAATACGGCTAAAGCTACAATCTGATTGAGTGCCGCTTCAAATAAACCAATAACCCAAACGGCCATAAACACCGTAATTAGATTTATTCCCAGCCATACACCTCTCCGTCGCGCACTTGGCATAATAGGAGAAAATAGGTCTTCTTCCTGTGCGACCCCTCCGGACTTTAGAAACGCTTGGTCTGCTTCATGACGAATAACATTTACAACATCATCAACCGTAATTCTTCCACACAACTTACCATCAGCATCGGTTACCGCTACTGAAATAAGCTCTCGTTTTTCAAACAATGAAGCTACTTCATGCTCTTCAGCATCAAAACGTACGGCTTCTGCTGTGCCTACCATTGCATCAATTACTTTGGTTTCTGGGCTACCTGTAACGATATTGGCTAATTCAAGTTTTCCTAAATAGTAACCTTCTTCATCTGTTACCATTAAAGCATCAGTTAGCGATGGCAGCTTTTCATGCCGTCTTAACCAACGTAACACGACTGAGAATGTCACATCTTTTCTTACGCTGAGAACCTCTGTGCGCATTAAACGACCGGCACTTCCCTCCGGATAACTCAAAACTGTTTCAAGACGTTTTCGATTATCTGTTTCGAGTGCTTCGATAATCGATTGAGTTACTTGGTCAGGAAAATCGCCTAAAACATCGGCAAGGTCATCGACGTCCATTGTTTCAGCGGCAATAAAAAGCTGCGCATCATCCATCTCTTCTATTAAGCCGGGGCGGATATCAGCACGTAACCAGGGGATAACTTCACTTTTTTTTGGTTCGCTGAGAAGCTCCCAAATAATGGTTCTTTGAGTTGGTAGTATCGATACTAATAAATCAGCGATCTCTCTCGGAGAGCTTGTATCCAGAAATTCTCTAAGCAAGGGAAGGTTGTTGTTGTGTATATCGTTAACAACACGCTCAACGCTGATTTGTTCCGATTTCTCAGAGTTTATAGATTGCATTGTTCAATTAACTCTATATTTCAGGCGTCGCGACGCGAAAAATTAAAAAACATAATAGGGAGTGAAGATATTATGCATCCATCTCTCATAAAGTAGTGAATATTTCTTTAAAAATTAGATATCTCACTCCACATCAAAAGTGGAGAAGTAAACTTGTAGCAAGAGGAGGAAGCAGAGAGCTTAATTGGGAAGAAGCGCTTTCTTTAGTTCCGAAAGATGAAGAGGTACTTTGGATTCATCTTGATTATACAATTCCAGAAGCTGTTGAATGGATTACTCATGAATCCAATCGCCGCTCAAGCCCTGTTGGACGAAAGCACACGCCCCCGAGCAGACATTTATCCAGAAGGGGTGTTGCTCGCTCTTCGTGGAGTAAATTTTAATCCAGGCGAAGATCCAGAGGGTATAGTAGCTATCAGGCTGTGGCTCGAAACGAACAGAATTATTAGTACACGTAGCTGAGCACTCTTCACTATTCGTTAGATCAGATCTAGTTTATTGGACAATAAGGGCCCCAAAATAAACGGCGACGTTATAGCTTCGCTGAGTAAGCGTTTACTAAATCGCATGAGTGGTGTCATTGATCAGGTTAAGACCAGATTATCGAACTTGAGGAGATGAGGCTCGAAGGGAGTGCGACAACCCTTCGTGAGCAGCTATCACGATTACGTCGTAAGTTGATTGCGCTGAAACGCTAGATACACTACAAGATATCCCCTCTGATATTTGAACAAGCACACATATAATGGAACTGCGTGAAAGCAGGGCGCGTTTGCACCGTTATATTGAAGAGGTCAATGAGGCTCGTGAACGAGCCTCAGTCTTACGCGAAGAAATTATCAATAGTGCAACCGATGTGATGAATCAGCGCATGTATGTACGATCGCTAGTCACAGCAATTTTCTTACCGCTTGGGTTCCTTACTGAGCTACTAGGCATTAATGTCGGGGATAACCCTTTTGCGTTCATAATATTTTTAGGTATTCTGATGACAAGCACAGCCTTAATACTTTGGATATTCAAAATAAAGCGCTGGTTATAATTACACTTTTTTGAGTGAAGCAGAATATTGGGTGTTAGCTCATGCTTTTTTGTAAAAAGCTTTAGTTTTCCTAAACCAGTGCAGCAGGTGTTTTTTTAAAATGACTAATTTAGGTAAGTTGAATAGATTTTTTGCCGCGTACACTCTTTCTATGGCGGTATTTATCAGCGGATGCAGCGACGGGGAGCCGAAAGTCGATGGGCGTTGGTATACGCAATCTCAAGTTGATAATGGCAAACAATTATTCCTTGCACAATGTGCTAATTGTCATGGCGCGTCAGCCCAGGGAACAGCTGATTGGAAAAAACCATTGGCTGATGGTCAGTACCCACCGCCTCCGCTAGATAGCACGGCCCATGCTTGGCATCATCCTTTGAAGGGTCTCAAACTGACTATTCAAAATGGAGGCATAGCTTTGGGCGGCACGATGCCAGCGTTTGGCGATAAGCTCTCAGAAGAAGATCAAAACGCAGTGATAAGCTTTTTTCAGAGTAAATGGCCTGAGGAAATATACAGTGCTTGGATTGATAGAGGGGGGCTTCAGTAGACTGTGGTATTTTACATAGAATAAAGCACCAATAAGTGTTTTTAGGAACAATAGCTAGTACTATGCAGTGCTCTTTAAACTTATGTGTGTAGACATTACTAATTTCTGAGGACTGGTTGCTTGAATTTATTACAGGTTTCAGCCTATTCTAGGGAACTTTAGTACGGATTTAGATTCGAATTTCTTAATAGTTATGTTGCTGCCAAGTGTATGTGTGAAGAAGAGCGTTCGTACATACTTTAGGGTTTCTCTGAGCTTTAAATCCATCAAATTAGGTAACAGATGAGAATAGTGGTAAGGAAGGTTTTATTAGTGTTATGTATGCTAGCGGTTACTACCGCTCAGCTATATAGTCACGCCTTCGCTATGCCAATGGATATGAACTCTTCATCATCTCCCCACATTAATTCGCCTCATATAATGAACTTAAATAAAGGTGCTAGAGTTTCTGCTGAAGATTGTTGTGGACAATTAACACCAGTAGCCGTGAGTGATGAACATTGCTCGGTAATGGAAGAAAGTAGCGCTCATAGCTGTGCAGATATGAGTGATTGCGCTCAGTCTCAGTGCGTAAGCCCGGTTGGCTGTGGCGTTTCAAACTATATTTTCCATTTAGACACATCGCTTACAACTCAAGCATATAATAACCATATACTGATTGATCCGAACTCTGGTTCGTTATATCGCCCTCCCATATTCCGTTGATTCACTAAGTCGCTAGTTCGGCTGTTTTTCAACGGGAGATCCTTATACCT
This sequence comes from Neptunomonas japonica JAMM 1380, assembly GCF_016592555.1. Lineage (NCBI taxonomy): Bacteria > Pseudomonadati > Pseudomonadota > Gammaproteobacteria > Oceanospirillales > Oceanospirillaceae > Neptunomonas > Neptunomonas japonica. The sequence continues at coordinate 1,209,102 of NZ_AP014546.1, forward strand.
CTCCCGCTTTTATAGAATATGTCAAAAATCATGCAAATGATTTTGGCTTGAGTGGGTGTGTTTATGTCACCGGTTATATGTTTTAAAGGGTACCGCTATGCGGGTCTGCCCAGCGTCAAACTTGCCACGTATTATAAAAGTGCTCTGCATTTTTTGAGTAACAGCTATAAACAAGTTGAAGGTTATCTTTCATTGGCTGCTTCAATAGTTGTTCTAACCGTTGTTGTGCTTCCTTCTCTAGTCGTTGCCTCAGAGGCGAATAAGCCGCTAACTCTTGATCAAGCTGTTCGTTTTGCGACTGAGCATGACGCGTGGTTATCTGGTAGCACTTATACCCAGAAAGCCACTGAAGCCTTGGCTGAATCTGCTTATCAATTGCCCGATCCAAAACTTTCACTGAAGATGGCGAATCTGCCAACCGATACACTGGATTTTAATCAGGAGGCGATGACACAGTTAGTTGCAGGTGTCTCGCAGATGTATCCACGTGGTGATAGTCGACGTCTTAAGCGTCAGCAGCTGCAACAGCAAAGTGCTCAACAACCTTTATTGCGCTCAGAAAGGCAGGCGAAGCTGACACTGACCATTACTCAGTTGTGGTTAGATGCTTATCAGGCACGACAGAGTATAAAGCTGATTGAGAAAGATCGAGCGTTATTTGACCAGTTGGTAGATATCTCTTTAGCTGGTTATTCCTCTGCACTGGGGCGTACTCGACAGCAAGATCTTATTAAAGCACAGCTGGAACAAACCAGAATAGAAGACCGGCTGACTCGGTTGCTACAGAAGCAGGAAATAGCGGAGCAGAGGTTGCTTGAATGGTTGTTACCATCAGGTAATGGGTCCAGTACTCCAGGTGTTAATTTATTGTCTGGCTACTCTGCTGAGCCGCCTGTAATCCAGTCACTTTATGCTGAGCGCTGGCAGGGTAAGCCCCCGAGTAATAGTGAGCTGGCAAGTAGCTTTATACGCCATCCATCTGTCCAAAAAATCGATCAGAGTATTGCTGTAGCAGGAACGGCAGTGCGACTAGCAAAGCAGAAATATAAGCCACAATGGGGCATGAACGCTAGTTATGGTTTTCGTGGAGAAGATGCCAGCGGTAGAGATCGTGCAGATCTGTTTAGCGTAGGAGTCACTGTTAGTATGCCGTTATTTTCCTCCATTAAGCAGGATCGGGGGGTTGATGCGGCTACGGCTAGTCAAGAAAAGATCCGTACAGATCGCAGTTTGATGATCAGGCAGATGATCGCTTCTTTCCATTCTGCCCGCACGCAGTTGGAACGGTTAGAGCAACGACGCAAGCTATTTGACCGCAAGCTCATTCCTCAGATAAAGCAGCAGGCAAAGGCCTCTCTAAATGCATATGAATCGGATAACGGGAGTTTTATTGAAGTGTTGCGCCCGCGCATTGATCAATTGAATGCTCAGATAGAATATCTGGAGATTAATGTGGCGAAACAAAAACAGGTGGCTCAGCTTAATTATTTTCTTACTTCAATAGATGCAACCTCAGCTAGTACCTCTCTTCGCACTTCAGGAATAAAGCAATGAGTAATACCGTTAAAAACATTGGATTAGTTGTGCTGGGTGCTGTTATCGGAGCGGTTGGCTTAGGAGCCGTCATGACCAACAGCAATTTTTCCAACAGCCTAGGTGTCGTGTTCGGTGAGGGTTCAATGCCTGAGCAGGCTTCAAAAGCCAGCAATGAACCGCTGTACTGGGTTGCGCCGATGAATCCGAATTACCAAAGAGATAAACCCGGTAAGTCTCCAATGGGGATGGATCTTGTTCCCGTTTACAAAGAGGAAAGTTCTGGTGTGGATGCAGGCCCGGGAACGATAAAAGTATCACCCGAAGTGGTTAATAATCTGGGGGTAAGAACGGCCACTTCAACGATGGCTACTCTGCACTTTGAGGTGCGTACGGTCGGGTATGTTGGCTATAACGAAGATGAAATTGTGCATGTGCATCCCCGTGTAGAGGGCTGGGTTGAAAAAATATTTATCAAAGCTGAAGGGGAGCCGGTTGAACAGGGTGATCCACTTTATGAACTCTATTCTCCGGCATTGGTGAATGCTCAAGAGGAGTACTTGTTTGCGTTATCCCGAGGAAATCGAGCTTTGATTCGGGGTGCTAAAACCCGGTTGCATGCCTTGCAGGTGCCGCAGCGAACACTGGACGAACTTAGGACGACTCGTAAAGTGAGACAGGCAGTAACTTTCTACTCTCCGCAAAGCGGCGTGGTAGATAACTTCAATATTCGTGAAGGGATGTTTGTTAAGCCAGGTGCGACTTTAATGTCTATTGGTGCATTGGACGAGGTTTGGGTTGAAGCCGAAGTATTTGAGCGACAGGCCAGTGTAATTAGTACAGGGTTACCGGTCTCACTCCAATTGGATTTTCTGCCTGGCGAAAGCCGTGAAGGCGTCGTCGATTATGTTTACCCAGTGCTGGATCCGGTCACCCGTACATTGAAAGTAAGGATGCGCTTTGATAACAAAGATCGGTTGTTGAAACCGAACATGTTTGCAGAGGTGGTGATTTATAAACATGAGACTGACACTTCGCTTACGGTGCCTAAAGAGGCTGTTATTCGTGGCGCTGAGTCCAACCGAGTGGTGCTAGCACTAGGTGATGGACGGTTTAAATCTATTGAGGTTAAGACTGGCCGCAGTGATGGTAAGTTGATTGAAATTTTGCAGGGAGTGAATGCTGGAGAAGAGGTAGTTACTTCCGCTCAGTTCTTATTGGATTCAGAGTCGAGCAAAACGTCGGACTTCAAACGAATGCATGTTGAGCAGCCAATGAGCGCTGACGATATGAGTATGGATGCTCTTGATATGGAGAGTATGAGCTTGGACATGGAAAATATGGATATGGACGGTATGAGCCTAGACGATGCAGAAAATGAAATGAATCACAGCGATAAGGAGGCGCTATGATTGAGTCGATTATTCGATGGTCGGTGGGCAATCGTTTCTTTGTCTTACTGGCTACTGCGATCCTAGTGGGCGGCGGTCTATTCTCCCTTAAGAATACGCCGGTGGATGCGATTCCTGACCTGTCTGATGTGCAGGTGATCATTAAAACCAGTTTTCCAGGGCAAGCGCCTCAAGTTGTAGAAGATCAGGTTACTTATCCGCTCACCACGGCGATGTTGTCGGTGCCAGGTGCTGAAACAGTGCGAGGTTACTCGTTCTTTGGTGATTCCTATGTATATGTGATCTTTAATGAAGATACGGATATGTACTGGGCACGCAGCAGGGTGCTGGAATATCTGAGCCAGGTAGCCCCCTCTCTACCCGCAAATGCTCGCCCCCAATTGGGGCCGGATGCGACCGGTGTTGGTTGGGTCTACCTATATTCGTTAGTGGATAAAACCGGCCAACATGATATTAGCCAGCTGCGCAGCTTGCAGGACTGGTTCCTAAAGTATGAGTTACAAACGGTGCCTGGTGTATCTGAAGTGGCACCCATTGGCGGTATGGTTAAGCAGTATCAGGTTCGGGTGAATCCAGAAAAATTGCGGGCGTTTAACATCCCTTTATCGCATATCCAGACGGCCATTCGACGGGGCAATCAGGAGGTAGGCGCTTCTGTCGTAGAAATGGCCGAAGCGGAGTATATGGTGCGTGCTAGCGGTTATATACAGGGGGAGGAGGATCTAAGGAATATTCCCCTCGGCATCAATAAGAATGGTACGCCGGTTTTATTGCAGCATGTTGCGGATATCGGTATCGGGCCACAAATGCGCCGTGGGGTTGCTGAACTTAACGGCGAAGGTGAAGTGGTTGGTGGTGTGGTCGTTATGCGCTTCGGAGAGAATGCTCAGAAAACCATCGATGGGGTAAAAGCAAAACTTGAAACTTTAAAACAGGGGCTGCCGGAAGGTGTGGAAGTCGTGACGGTGTATGATCGTTCCGGCCTGATTGACAGTGCGGTAGAGAACCTTTGGTACAAACTTCTGGAAGAATTCATCGTCGTAGCGCTGGTTTGTATCGTATTTCTGTTTCACGTACGTTCATCTCTTGTTGCAATTATCAGTTTGCCAGTGGGTATTCTAACCGCATTTATGGTGATGAATGCGCAAGGCATTAACGCCAATATAATGTCGTTAGGAGGGATTGCGATCGCGATAGGGGCGATGATCGATGGCGCGATTGTCATGATTGAAAATATGCATAAGCATATGGAGCGCACGCCGTTAACCAAAGAGAATCGTTGGCAGATTGTCACAGAATCTGCGTGTGAAGTGGGGCCCGCATTGTTTTTTAGCTTGCTGATAATTACCGTCAGCTTTGTGCCGGTATTTACCTTAGAGGCGCAAGAAGGTCGAATGTTTGCGCCGCTAGCGTTCACGAAAACCTATGCGATGGCAGCCTCTGCGGCCCTCGCTATCACGTTAGTGCCGGTGCTGATGGGTTATTTCATTCGTGGCAAGGTACTGCCCGAACATAAGAACCCGGTAAATCGGTTGCTCACTGCTGTTTATATGCCGACCTTGCGCAAAGTGTTGGCTTTTCCAAAACTCACACTGGGTTTTGCTTTGTTGGTTTTATTGGTGGGCTTCTGGCCTCTGGACAAGCTGGGCAGTGAGTTTATGCCGCCATTGGATGAAGGCGATTTAATGTATATGCCGACTACTTATCCCGGTATCTCAATTGGCCAGGCTCGGCAGTTGCTACAGCAAACTGACAAACTAATTAAAACAGTACCTGAAGTTGAAACGGTGTTTGGCAAAGTCGGTCGAGCGGACAGCGCTACTGATCCAGCGCCACTGACTATGATAGAGACCTTTATACAGCTTAAACCAAAAGATCAGTGGCGTGCGGGGTTGACCACCGATGATTTGAGAAAGGAGCTGGATAATCTGGTTAAAATTCCTGGAGTGACCAATGCCTGGGTCATGCCGATCAAGACTCGTATTGATATGCTGGCCACCGGTATTAAAACACCCGTCGGAATTAAGATCGCAGGCCCTGAATTAGAAAAAATTCAGCAAATTGGTCAACAGCTAGAAACTATTCTCAAAGATGTTCCTGGTACTGCGTCGGTGTATTCCGAACGCGTTGCCGGTGGACGTTATATCAAAGTAGATATTCAGCGTCAGAACGCCGCACGATATGGCTTGAATATAGCCGATATACAACAGGTTGTAGCGACAGCTATTGGCGGCATGAATGTGTCGCAAACGATTGAAGGGTTGGAGCGTTATCCCATCAATGTACGATATCCGCAGGACTACCGGAACTCTCCAGAGCAACTCGCGTTGTTACCGATCGTCACCCCGATGGGGCAACGAATCCCATTAGGTGATGTGGCTAACGTTTACATCGAGGATGGCCCGCCGGGTATCAAAAGTGAAAATGCTCGCCTTAATGGTTGGACCTTTATTGATATAGAGGGCATGGATATTGGCAGTTATGTAGAGAATGCGCAGCAGGTTGTAGCAGATCAATTACAGCTACCACCCGGTTATTCGGTGAGCTGGGCTGGCCAGTATGAGTATATGCAGCGCGCGAAAGAGAAACTAACTTATGTGGTGCCTCTGACTCTAGGGATTATCGTGATTCTTCTATTTCTCAACTTTCGCAACTTTGTGGAGGTGAGCATCATCATGGGGACGTTACCCCTAGCGATGGTCGGAAGTGTCTGGTTGATGTATCTGCAAGGCTACAACTTCTCGGTAGCGGTGGGTGTAGGTTTTATCGCTCTGGCCGGAGTCGCGGTGGAGATTGGTGTGATCATGCTGGTCTATCTGAATCAGGCTTATGAGCAGATGTTAGAGCGTTGTCACAAGCAAAATCTTATCCCTCGGGAGGAAACTCTGCGACATGCAGTGTTACACGGAGCAGGCATGAGAGTCAGACCAGTAATGATGACCGCTGCGGCAATTATCGTGGGTTTGCTGCCTATTTTATACGGAACAGGTACCGGATCTGAAGTGATGAGCCGGATTGCCGCACCGATGGTCGGAGGGATGGTTAGCGCAGTTATTCTGACGTTGTTGGTATTACCTGCTGTTTACTTCCTCTGGCGTAAGCGGTGCATTTCGCGGTTAGAAATGGAGCAGTAATTGGCAGTAAGGGGCGGACAATAACGATTTCAGTCCAATCCTTATTCTGTTTGTCTAAGGAGAAATTTTATGTACAGCGTTAAATCTGTAATAAAACTATTGCTAAAACTTACTGGTGGCGGATTGGTAATGTTACTGGCCGGGTGTGGCATGGGGATGGATGATGCCACTGATTATGGAACACATGAGTTTTCAGGTAATGGCGAGAGAATTTACTATACCGGCAGAAGTCAGTCAGGCGCTGCAGTTACTTATCAAGGGGGTACGATGCATGCTCAGATGCACAACACCTCTTGTGCCAGCTGCCATGGTTCTGAACGGCAGGGGCAGCGATTATACCCGAGGTTCTGGCTTGTTGCCCCAGCTCTCACCAAATCTGCGCTTACTGAAGAGCATGATGATGGCCATGGTGATCACGAGCGTTATGACAGAAATAGTCTGGCAGTAGCTATCAGGCAAGGGCTTGATCCTGCTGGAAAGGCATTGGATACAGCCATGCCCCGGTGGCAAATAAATGATGAGGATATGGATGATCTGATCAGTTTCTTAGTAACCGGCAGTCATTGATTGCACGTGAAGTAGATGGAACAGATGTTGTTTAAGCAGGGTGTTGCCGTTAGAAATTAGCGTCGCAAAGTAAACAGATTAATCAAAAACGATTTAACGAAAAACCTAGTGGAGAAACCAAAATGAAATTCAATAAGATGCTGATAGCAGGTGGCTTGTGTGCAGTAATGGTTAGTGCTGTAACTAGTGCTGGAAATACAGGAAGTAGCCACGGCCATGATACTGACTCCATGCCAGCGAAGCCGATGTCACAAGAGGCGATGTCACAAGGTGATATGTCCCATGACGCAATGGGCAGTGATATGGCTCAGAATAAGATGTTCTTAGAAAAGAAGGATATCGATGGTTACACGGTCAGCTTCCATGTGATGAAAGCCGATGAAGGCATGGGCCATGGTGGGACGCATAATGTGATGATTAAGGTGGAACAACAGGGGGCAATGGTACAAAACCTGAAAATTAACTCAAAAGTGGTCTACCCGGATGGTACTAATGAAAGCAAACCCCTAATGGCTATGGGGGGGTGGCAGATGGCAGGGTATGACCTTAAAGAAAGTGGTAAGCACCAATTGATGGTGTTGTTCAAGACTGCTGATGGTAAAAAGCACTTTGGCGGCTTGTATTACGGTGAATAGGCTTTAATTATTTAGACGTGATTCTTTGATGAAGGTTTGTCTGTTTAAAGAAAGTGATCTGTTTAGGCGTTGTTATAACGCCTATTTGGGCACACGAATTATCAATTTTTAAAATAGTTAGGAGTTAATTATGAAGAAAAAACAATGCGTCGTATTACTTGCCGTGCCTGCGCTTATGCTGGCGCTTTCTGTACAGGCACACAGTGAGAAAGAGCATATGGAAAAAGCAGAGAACCCAGACTGTGCGGCGATGAGTGCGATGGATCATAGCAAAATGGATATGAATGATCCTGTTGTGATGGCGATGATGCAGCAGTGTATGAGTGCCATGTCGCATGGGTCAGAAGAGGCGGAAAGCGCAGCACATGGGCATGGCAGTAGTCATGATGAACATATGACTGGCATGGGGAAGACGGGTGATCATATGCAAGCGCCTTCTCAGTAATGTCATATCAACAACTACTTGAGTGGGCCCTACCAATAGATTGGTTAGGGTAATTTATGACGGAGGTTACTCGATGAGCGTTACAAAAAAGGGGGCTTGTATCAAGCGGCTGCTAGTTATGGCTGGTGCAATGGTGGGAGCCGTAGTGATCGCAGGTGTGGCTTTTCTCTATTCGGGTTTGTATTCGATGGGAGCAGATGATCCTCATTATGACGTGACTACTTGGGCATTAGAAACCCTGCGTGAAAGTTCGATTGCACGTGCTTCCCAGAGCATTGAGGTGCCAGCAGATCTCGATTCAGCGGCACGTTTGCTAAAAGGCGGCGCAGACTACAATGATATGTGCGTGGGTTGTCATCTTAAACCGGGTAAAGATGAAAGTGACTTCACATTAGGCTTGTATCCAGCGCCGCCAAATTTAGCGGATACCTCTAGGGTGGATGAGGATGGAAAGTCTGAAGATCAGCGAAATTTCTGGATTATTAAACACGGAATCAAAGCATCTGGAATGCCTGCGTGGGCTCCAGGGCATGATGATACGCGGATTTGGAATATGGTGGCTTTTCTTAAGCGTTTGCCTGAACTAACAGCGCCTCAATATCAGATTCTGACAGCGCGCGGGGAAAATGACGCTGGGCATCATTAACAAAGCCGCTCAATTGTAGCCACGAAAGAAGGATAACGATTATGTACAAGAAAAAATGGGCATTCAGAATATTGATTATAGGATTTTTACTGAATAGCTCAGTTACTTTGGCAGAGCACTTTAGTGGCCATGTGGATGTTAAAGTAGGCGCTTTATCTGCTTCTGCTCAAAAAGGGCAACTAGTTTTTAATCGTACGTGTGGCTCGTGTCATGGTGAAAATGGAGAAGGTACTCTCAAAGGGCCGCCTATGATTCATGGTATTTATAATCCTGGGCATCATTCAAATAAGTCGTTTTATTCTGCTGTACGAAATGGTGTGAAACAACATCATTGGCCCTATGGAGATATGCCAGCACAGAAAGGGATAGGTTTTTCTGAAATGTCTGCCATTGTGCAGTTCGTTCGTGAAGTACAGCAGCAAAATGGCATTGTTCAGAAAAAGCACAAAATGTAATCTGGATTAAGAGTGTTGACTAAAAAGTAGTCAACTATTGCGTTATTAAATGATGAAAATAAAAGGTGCTCACTTGCTAAGTGAGTTCTGAAGATGCTTTGTATTATTCTATGAAGCAGATCATTCTCTTCTTAAAAGCATCTGAGTATAGATATTCTGAAAATGGATAAAAGCTTTATTGATGGAACCCTAGCTGGCAAAAATTGTTAATTATTGTCGCCACGATGATAGAGGTGGGGTCTGGTTTAAAGGGTAAAGTCATCGCAGAAGGTGATCGAATCACAAGAGTAGCTAGAGCTACTTGAGCATTTGAAATGTGATATTGCCTATTCAGCAAGCGGGTCGATGTTGAAAGGGTGCCGTCTTACTTGGTTATAATAGACTTGGCCGGGAGTGCAGTATATCTGAACCAAACTGTGGCTCTTGATGTATAAGCAATTATACATTAGAAGTAGTGCAGAGAGGCTGCGAATAGCCTGATAGTCGATAAATCAGAAATCCGTCACGGTCAAAAGCCGTGTGTCAGTTTTGCAGGGATTTACCCGCCATTAGAAAGACCTGTACTCGGCCTACTGCCCGATTTGAAATAAAAAAACAGCAGGTTGGAAGCTTGTAAAGTGTTGAATTGACAATGTTTTGACTTAAATCTGCTCTTTTATCTAAAAAAAGGGCTTTTCTTCTACTGAAAACCTCCACAATTACATTCGAAATCCTGTATTATATAGCGCATTTTTACGCCCCCTTAACATTTGAGTGAAGACATGGCTGACTTATCACACTACCGTAACATCGGTATTTTTGCCCACGTAGACGCGGGAAAAACGACCACTACTGAACGTATCCTGAAACTAACTGGTAAAATTCATAAGACCGGTGAGGTTCATGATGGTGAATCTACTACCGATTTCATGGAGCAGGAAGCTGAGCGCGGCATTACTATCCAGTCAGCGGCGATCACCACTTTCTGGAAAGATCACCGCATGAACATCATCGATACTCCAGGTCACGTTGACTTCACTGTTGAAGTTTATCGTTCTTTGAAAGTACTAGATGGTGGTGTTGGTGTATTCTGTGGTTCTGGTGGTGTTGAGCCTCAGTCAGAGACTAACTGGCGTTATGCAGATGAGTCGGGCGTTTCCCGTATCATCTTCGTAAACAAATTGGACCGCATGGGTGCAGACTTCATGCGTGTTGTTGATCAGGTTGAGAACGTACTGGCAGCGAAGCCGCTGATTATGGTTCTGCCTATCGGCCGTGAAGAAGACTTTGTAGGTGTTGTTGATCTACTATCTCGCCAGGCTTTCGTTTGGGATGATACTGGTCTACCTGAAAACTTTGAGATCCAAGACATTCCTGCCGATATGGTAGAAGATGTTGAAATGTACCGCGAACAGTTAATTGAAACAGCAGTAGAGCTGGACGATGACCTGATGATGGCCTACATGGATGGTGAAGAGCCAGCTATGGAAGACATCAAACGTTGTATCCGTCAAGGTACTCGTGATCTAACATTCTTCCCAACTTACTGTGGCTCTGCGTTCAAAAACAAAGGTATCCAGCTTATTCTGGATGCGGTTGTAGATTATCTGCCAAGCCCAACAGATGTTATCCCACAAGATCTGACGGATGAGTTCGGTGAGGCGACTGGTGAAGTTGCTACTGTTTCTACTGATGAGCCTTTCCGTGCATTGGCATTTAAGATCATGGATGACCGTTTTGGTGCCTTGACCTTTATTCGTGTTTACTCTGGTGTCTTGAAGAAGGGTGATACCATCCTAAATTCGTTCACTGGTAAAACTGAACGTATTGGTCGTATGTGTGAAATGGAAGCCGATGAGCGTAAAGAGCTTGATAGAGCTCAAGCGGGCGACATTATCGCAATCGTTGGTATGAAGAACGTACAAACCGGTCACACGCTTTGTGATCCTAAGCATGAATGTACTCTAGAAGCCATGGTCTTCCCTGAGCCAGTAATCTCTATTGCAGTTACGCCTAAAGATAAAGGTGGAGCTGAGAAAATGGGTATCGCAATTGGTAAGATGGTTGCAGAAGATCCTACTTTCATCGTTGAGACTGATGAAGATTCTGGCGAAACCATCCTTAAGGGAATGGGTGAGCTACATTTGGATATCAAGGTAGACATTCTGAAGCGTACTTACGGCGTTGAGCTGATCGTGGGTCAGCCACAGGTTGCATACCGTGAAACTATTACCATACCTCTAGAAGATTCTTACACGCATAAGAAGCAGTCTGGTGGTTCTGGTCAGTTTGGTAAGATCGACTACCGTATTAAGCCGGGTGAGCAAAATACTGGCTTTACGTTCACCTCTAGCGTTGTTGGTGGTAACGTACCTAAGGAATTCTTCCCAGCTATCGAGAAGGGCTTCAGGGGTATGATGGATACTGGTCCTCTGGCTGGTTTCCCTGTACTTGACGTTGAAGTTGAGCTTTACGATGGTGGTTTCCACGCGGTTGACTCCTCTGCTGTTGCATTTGAGATCGCTGCTAAAGGTGCTTTCCGTCAGTCTATGCCTAAAGCGGGTCCACAGTTGCTGGAGCCTGTCATGAAGGTTGATGTTTTCACTCCTGAAGATCACGTTGGTGATGTTATCGGTGACCTTAACCGTCGTCGTGGTATGATCCAGGGCCAGGAAGCTGCAGGTTCAGGTGTTCGTATTAAAGCTGACGTACCTCTGTCTGAGATGTTCGGTTACATCGGATCTCTGCGTACTATGACCTCTGGTCGTGGTCAGTTCTCTATGGAGTTTGCGCACTACGCTGCATGTCCTAACTCAGTTGCTGAGAAGGTTATTGCTGAAGAGCAAGAGCGTAAAGCTAACAAGTAATTTTTCTTAAGTCTTGTTCCGAAACCCCGATGATGCAAATCATCGGGGTTTTCTTTTGTCTGGGGTTTCACTTCTGGATGGGCTCTCTGACCATTTTTCAAGGTTTCAAAGGTGTTTAGGCCTTATCAAAGGCGTCATAAGCTCTGCGGAGTGTTTGCTCAAAGAAAGGGGTGATTGCAGTGACGCGTGTGTCAGTGGTTATCTTAAGCCGGGTGAAAGTGGTTTTATTGTTGGGTTGTATTCATTGTGGCCAAATTTAGTAGCTATCTATAGAACGGGGGACATAAGGTTGGTGTGGTTCCAGGCGCGGATTAAAGCCGCCGGAATGTTTGAGTGGGTGTCGGTGCATGATAATACACGTTTCTGTCATATGGTCGCTTTTCTGATTTAGCTTCTGATCAATATCAAATCATTACAGTGCGAGGTGCCAATAAAGCAAGGCATCATTAAGGTTGTAAGGTCTGGCTTCTGATGAGTGCATCTCTGGAGTTGTTGAGTACTAGTAATTAGTTTTTTATTGGAGTGTGCTGCGCTTTTTTTCATGGCTGTTCAGGCTTGTCGGTAGTACCTGTTTTAATGTTGGAATGGCTGGGCAGATATGCTTTAACAGCTAGCCATATTAGCCCGTAACCGGTAGCATAAGCGTTTGTTTTTCTGGTGATGGCGTCTTCTATTTATGAGTTATCAGGTTCTTGCACGTAAGTGGCGTCCTAAGCGCTTTAAAGAGATGGTGGGGCAGGAGCATGTCCTGAAAGCGCTAGTGAATGCGCTGGATCAGGATCGCCTGCACCATGCTTATCTTTTCACCGGTACGCGTGGTGTCGGTAAGACATCAATCGCGCGTTTATTTGCTAAATCACTAAACTGTGAGACCGGTGTATCGTCTGAACCATGTGGTGAATGTAGTGCTTGTCGGGAGATTGCTGAAGGGCGTTTTATCGATTTAATCGAAGTGGATGCGGCGTCACGTACCAAGGTTGAAGATACTCGCGAATTACTTGAAAACGTTCAGTACGCACCAACCCATGGCCGCTTTAAAGTTTACCTGATAGATGAAGTGCACATGCTCTCCAGCCACTCTTTCAACGCCTTGTTGAAAACCCTGGAGGAGCCGCCTGCACATGTTAAATTTTTGCTTGCCACGACCGACCCGCAAAAGTTGCCAGTCACAATTCTGTCGCGTTGTTTGCAGTTTAATCTTAAAAACCTGATTCCCGAGCGGATTGTTGAGCATCTTCAATTTGTTCTTTCTGAAGAGAGCGTCGGTTTTGAAGACCCAGCTTTATGGTTATTAGCGCGCTCTGCTGATGGTTCGATGCGTGATGCGCTGAGTTTAACTGATCAGTCAATTGCTTTTGGTAGCGGTACTGTTTTTGAAGCGGATGTTCGTTCGATGCTCGGTGCTATCGATCAGCGCTTGGTTTACCGCTTACTTGATGAGCTAGCAGCACATAACCCGCGCGATCTATTAGGCGTAGTTGCTGAGCTAGCGCTATTTTCGCCTGATTATATGAATGTGCTGGGCGATCTGATTAGCTTGCTTCATCGTGTTGCAGTTGCTCAAGCTATTCCTGATGCAATTGATAATAGTATGGGTGATCAAGAGTCGGTAACTAAACTCGCGCAACAGCTAACAGCTGAAGATGTTCAGTTGTTTTACCAAATTGCCTTGATGGGGCGAAAGGATTTACCTTTTGTGCCAGATGCGCGTGAAGGTTTAGAGATGGTTCTGTTGCGTATGTTGGCGTTTCGTCCGGCGGATATTGCACCAAGGCCAGTGGCGTTGCAACAAGATATTTTAGTGCCTAAAGAGGCTGGACAAGTAATACCAGTAGAGCCAATATCCTCTCCAGCTCCAGCTCCAGCTCCAGCTCCAGCTCCAGCTCCAGCTCCAGCTCCAGCTCCAGCTCCAGCTCCAGCTCCAGCTCCAGCTCCAGCTCCAGCTCCAGCTCCAGCTCCAGCTCCAGCTCCAGCTCCAGCTCCAGCTCCAGCTCCAGCTCCAGCTCCAGCTCCAATACCTGTACAGGCTTCAGACTTAGAGCCGCCTCCGTATGATGAGTCTGATATTCCCGTAGCGGATACTGATGATGAGGTAAGCCCGGCAAAAAAGCCTTCAGGCCAACTCACTAAGCCTGTTGTTAATGGCCGGGATCAGTTGGAGCAAGTGCATTCGCCTATAATAGGTAAGCCTGAGCCAGAAGTGGCATTAGGGCAAGTGCTAGAGCAGCAAACAGAATCTGAGTTGTTTACTCAGCCTGAGTTTGTTGAGCCAGTGATGCCTGTTCCGCTAGCAACTATACCGGCGGTTGTTGCGGAAAAAACAAAATCCTCCTCTGTTGTATCAACAGCGCCTTTGATAGTAGTAGAGGTGCCAGCGGATATTCCACGGACCCTAGCTGACTGTCAGCTAGAAAATTGGGTGCTGTTATTAGGGCATGTCGGCTTAACTGGCATGACTGCAAACATAGCCAGTAACTTATCGTTGGAAGTGGTGTCTGAGCAGCAGATGATATTTCATTATCGTGCTGAACAAGATGCTGTGCTTGATGATGTACAAAAGCAGCGTATCCAAGACGCACTTTGTCATTATTTTACAACCTCAATTGAGGTAGAATTTGTGAAAGCAGTGCAAACGCGAGAGACGCCTAGCCAATATTTCGCTCGACTCAAAGCCGAGCGGCTGGTGGTGGCTATTTCGGCGTTTGAGGGTGATAGCACAGTGCAGATGTTAGTATCACATTTTAATGGAACGATAGATCGTGATTCCATTTTCCCAATTGACCCGTAAGAAGTGAGGTAAAAAGATGATGAAAGGTGGTATGGGTAATCTTATGAAGCAGGCGCAAAAGATGCAGGAAGATTTGCAGAAAGCGCAGGCAGAAGTTGCTAATTTAGAAGTAAATGGCGAGTCAGGCGCAGGCTTAGTAAAAATCGTAATGAATGGTCGTCATGATGTTAAGCGTGTTGCTATTGATGCCAGCTTGATGGAAGAAGATAAAGATATCCTAGAAGACTTGATTGCGGCAGCAGTTAACGATGCTGTGCGCAAAGTTGAAACGCAGTCTCAAGAAAAAATGGCAAGTGTGACCGGTGGCATGGCTATGCCTCCTGGTTTTAATATGCCGTTTTAAGCGATGTCATTTAGTCCTTTAATTCAGCAATTAGTAACCGCTTTACGCTGTTTGCCAGGTGTTGGGCCTAAAAGTGCCCAGCGCATGGCGTTTCATCTGCTTGAGCGTGACCGTAATGCTGCACTCGAGCTATCCGCTGCGCTTGCGCAGGCGGCTGAAGAAGTATCTGAATGTCAGCAGTGTCGGACGCTTAGCGAAACCGATATCTGTGAGTTGTGTGCATCGTTAAGCCGTGATCGGAGTTCTTTATGTGTGCTTGAGTCTCCAATGGACGTTGTGGCTATCGAGCAAACAAATAGTTTTGCAGGGGTCTACTTTGTGCTTGGGGGGCATTTGTCTCCAATAGACGGTGTGGGTCCTGATGATATAGGTATTAGTCAGTTACTTGAGCGAATTGCTCAAGGTGAGGTTAAAGAGGTTATCATTGCGACAAACCCGACGGTGGAGGGTGATGCTACTGCTCACTATATTGCAGAGCAGCTGAAGCGCACAGAGCTAAAAGTGACACGTATTGCTCACGGAGTGCCTGTGGGTGGTGAACTTGAATATGTTGATGGTGGAACCTTGGCGCATGCATTGGCCGGGCGGCGTCTGCTGTGAGGCTAATGCATGAAAACGGATAGTTATGATTGGTCAGTATTAGAGGCCTCGGCTCAAAAGCCTATTCATATATCAACCCATGAGTCGCTTGTTGAATGCTGTGCTCGTTGGCAATCGTTACCGATGATAGCGCTGGATACAGAGTTTCAGCGAATTGATACTTTTTATCCTATTCCGGGTTTGATTCAGATAGCTGATGATCAGCATTGTTACCTTGTTGACCCGTTGAGTATTGATGATTTTTCTCCGTTAGCTGATGTCTTCACAAATCCTGATGTTTTGAAGATTATTCATGCGGGTAGTGAAGATTTAGAATTGTTTTACCATTCGCTGGGTGTTTTGCCGAGCCCGATTTTTGATACTCAGCTAGCCGCTGCCTTTGTTGGTTGGGGCTTTACGATGGGTTTGCAGCGTTTGGTTGAGCATACCTTGGATATTCAGATCGGTAAGGGTGAAACGACGTCTGATTGGCTTAAGCGTCCATTGAGTCAGGAGCAGGAAGTATATGCAGCGCTCGATGTTGCTTACTTACCCGCGATTTGTAAGATGCAAACAGCTGAGCTTGAGTTGCATGGTCGCTATGCATGGTTTGCAGAAGAGTCGGAAGTCGCTCTTAATAATGCACTTGACCAAGATCCAGATGGGCATGAGTATTATCGACGTTTTAGTCAGATGTGGGGTTTGTCGGGCATTAAGTTGGCTGTCTTGCGTGATGTATCTATGTGGCGTGAACAGCAATGTCGATTGAGAAATACACCGCGTAATTGGGTGCTGCGAAATCAAACTATCCTTTCTATTGCTCAGAAGTTACCGCGTAACGCTTATGAGTTGGGACGCACAGAAGATATTAGACACAAAGTAGTGCGTGAAGAGGGGGAGGCGATTCTTGCTATATTGTCTAATGCGCAAGATAGCCTAGAAAAAGCCCCGGTGTTGCCTATTCATCGTCCACTACCTATTATCTGGAATAAGCGTCTAAAAAAGTTAAAGGCTGTAGCGCGAGAAGTTGCTGAACAAATAGGCATAGCTCCAGAGATTTTGTTACGCAAGAAGGACTTAGAGGCGTTGGTGCGTAGTGGGTTAGAAACCTATGACTATCAGTTGCCTAAAGAGCTCAATGGCTGGCGGCGAGACGTGGTTGGTTTGGCATTGTTGGATCAGTTAAAACAGTTTGATAAAAATGGTTAGTATTTAATGATTATTTGCACGATTTATAAAAGTCCACTTAAAGATGAGATGTATCTTTATGTTGATAAAAAAGACGAGTTAAAGAAGGTTCCTGAAGCATTAATTGAGATGTTTGGAACGCCTTCGCATTTGATGGATATGCCGATGTTGCCTGGGCGTAAGCTGGCGAGAGTCGATGTTGAAAAAATGCTTGAGGGTATAAAGGAGAAGGGGTTCTATCTGCAGATGCCTCCTCCGAAAGAGGACTATATGCTGGATCTTTACCCTAATCGGCCTGAAACGGGTGTGCGCTAGTGGCACAGGAAGTTTTTTGGCGGACTAAGTCTTTGGTTGAAATGACGACGCCTGAGTGGGAGTCGTTGTGTGATGGTTGTGCTTTATGTTGCCTGCATAAGATTGAAGACGAAGATACTGAAGAAGTTTTTTATACAACGGTGGTATGTAATCTTTTAGATTTTGATAACTGTCGTTGTACGCAATATGAAAAACGTAGTCAGTTAGTCCCTAGTTGTGTGAAGTTGCGTCCTGAGGATGTAGAGAGCTTCCATTGGTTGCCGCCAACGTGTGCTTACCGGCTGATTCATGAAGGGCAGGAGTTGCCTGAGTGGCATCCGTTGATGTCTGGTGAAGAGAATTCGGTCATTAATGCTGGGGCTTCAGTGCTTCATGTTTATGCCGTCAAGGATAATGAAATTAGTGAAGATCAGCTGATCGATTATGTGTTGCTAGACGAGTAAGAATTGGCGGTTGCTGAGGTGGGTATCATCACTCATTTCGTACTGAAAGTTAGGCAATAAAAAAGGAGCACTTAGTGCTCCTTTTTAATGCCTTCAAAACAACGAATTAGTTGTTTTTGTTAGCCATTTGAGCTTTGATCAAGTCACCGATAGTGGTTGGACCAGCAGTTTCGACTTCCTGAGTACGAACAGCAGCAATAGCAGCTTTCTCATCAGCTTGGTCTTTAGCTTTGATAGATAGTGTGATTGCGCGGCTACGACGATCAATGTTAGTGATCTTCGCTTCAACTTCATCACCTTCTTTCAGTACAGTAGTTGCATCTTCAACACGGTCTGTGCTGATTTCAGAAACTTTCAATGTACCTTCAATGCCTTCTGCAAGTTCAACAACAGCGCCTTTAGCGTCTACAGACTTAACAGTACCTTTAACGATAGTGTTTTTGTCGTTAGCTGCAGCGTATTCAGCAAAAGGATCGCTATCTAGCTGTTTAACGCCAAGAGAGATGCGCTCTTTTTCTGCGTCGATAGACAGGATAACTGCTTCAACTTCGTCGCCTTTCTTGAACTGACGTAGCGCTGCTTCGGCATCGCCTTCCCAGCTAATGTCAGACATGTGAACTAGACCATCAAGGTCGTTTTCTAGGCCAACGAAGATACCGAAGTCAGTAATAGTTTTGATCTGACCAGATACTTTGTCGTTTGTAGCGTACTGTTCAGCGAAAGCAACCCATGGGTTAACTGTGCACTGCTTGATACCTAGAGAAATACGACGACGCTCTTCATCAACATCTAGAATCATAACTTCAACAGCTTCACCGATCTGAACAACTTTAGATGGGTGGATGTTTTTGTTAGTCCAAGACATTTCAGAAACGTGAACCAGACCTTCAACGCCGTCTTCGATAGAAGCGAAGCAACCGTAGTCAGTTAGGTTGGTGATGCGTGCGTTGCACTTAGTTCCAGCAGGGTAACGGTTTTTAATAGCTTCCCACGGATCTTCAGACAGCTGTTTCAGACCTAGAGAAATACGACCAGTTTCTTTGTCGAATTTAATGATCTTAACAGAGATCTCGTCACCTGGGTTCAGCATTTCGCTTGGGTGAGAAATACGCTTCCAAGCCATGTCTGTGATATGCAACAGACCATCAACACCGCCTAGATCAATGAACGCACCGTAGTTGGTTAGGTTCTTAACGAAACCTTTAGCAACTTGGCCTTCTTCTAGAGCAGCCAGGATCTCATCACGCTGAGCGCTGTTAGCTTCTTGAAGAACTGCACGACGAGAAACAACAACGTTGTTGCGCTTCTGGTCCAGTTTGATCAATTTGAATTCTAGTTCTTTACCTTCTAGATGGTCGATATCGCGAACAGGGCGAACATCTACCAAAGAACCAGGCAAGAAACCTTGGATGTTGTTGATGCTAACAGTGAATCCACCTTTAACCTTACCGTTGATAACACCAGTAACAGTTTCTTCAGCTTCAAATTTAGCTTCAAGTACTTCCCAAGCTTCAGCGCGTTTAGCTTTTTCGCGAGAAAGTTTTGTTTCACCAAAACCATCTTCTACTGCTTCCAGAGAAACTTTAACGCTATCGCCGATTTTAATTTCCAGCTCGTTAGCGTCGTTTAAGAACTGTACGCGAGGAATAACCGCTTCAGATTTAAGACCAGCGTTAACTGTAACCCAGTCGCTGTCGATATCGATAACTTCACCGATAACAAGCGTACCTGGTTTCATGTCTACATTAAGAAGGGATTCTTCAAACAGTTCTGCAAAGCTTTCGCTCATGAAAGTGTCCTATATATTGTGGCCGGGGATAGTAAAAAATCCGGCACGTAACCTGTAACGCCAGCTTACAGGGTCAGATTATATAATGTGTAATTGTATTGCTGGCTAGCAGTTACACATTAGAGAAATTTGAGGGCATATTATACATAATCCAGCGGAGTGTAGGTAGAGGTATTTAGATTTATACCCTATCGTTATCCAGTTTCTTGCGAACGGAGAGCTGGCATGGGGCGAGGACAGAGGATAAATCTTGAAATAGCATTTCAGATAAAGTGGATGAGTCCTCAGTACGAAAATAGTTAGCCAGCTTACGTTCTTCTGTTCTTGAGTTGGCTGCTACTTCAACTCCATCGCCAACACAAAAGGCATAGGCGGGTAAGTAATCACTAATAACTGCAAGTTTCATGTCTTCGGAAAGCATTAAGCGATTACGTGTAATGTAAGCTTTGTATTCAGCAGCGCCTGCGGCTGACATGATTTCAATCTGCATGGTACTAAAGCGATCTGCATCAGGGCTACGTATTAAGAAAGCTTTTAGCTGTCGCTCAACTGACCTTAGCTCGTCTTTTAATTTTTGCGGAGCAAAATGTTCATTTAATTCTTTGTATTCGGTGAGCTCTTGAATCTTGGACTCAAGTTTCTCAATCTCGCTTTGTAGCACTTTGTTTTCATCTAACAGGCCGTCTTTATCACGCATAAGGCCATGAATAACTTTTTGTGTTGGTGTAAGTTTGTCCAGATCAAAAGTAGGAGGCAGCTGCACGGTGCCTAATTTTCCTGTTGTTTCCATACTGCGGGATGTGGCGACCATCTCATAACCAAAGCGTTCTAGCTCTTTGCTATTTTGCTTATGTTGATCATCCATTTTCTGATAAACCATATATCCACCTACCCCTAATCCGGCTAGCAGTAGGGGAAGGGTTATAGAGAGTATCAGTGTTTTTTTGAGCGCCATATCCGTATTGACCCAGTCTTATTGTGGATTATAGGTTGTAATAAGCTGTTTTGTTAGATCGACCATATCTAGAAGAATCTTTCCGCTTTCTTGTAGAATTGCTTCAGACCCTGCTGTGATAGGGCGGCCTTCTTCATCTTTTTTTAGCAGGGCTTCAAGGTCAGCTAATTTGGTTATTAGCTGTTGCCCTTTTGCTAAGCGTCTTCTGTTTTCGGCATCCACTTGCCATTTATCAGCTTGGTCGCGTTTTGCTAATAGTTTTATTTCATTCAGTGGGAAAGAGTTATCTTTTTTAGCTTCAGATTGGCGAACTATTTGTTCGCGTAAAAAGTTAAAATCGGGCTGATTGCTAGTGCGAAGGGTATGGCGTTTATTTAGCTCATCCTTAAAAGAAGCGATGCCTTTATAAAAACCATGACGAGCTTGAGGGACTGTATCCCAAGGGAGGGCCCCATCAAGTGCGCTTTCACCAATTTCTGTGGTGTCGTAAGCTTCAGGAAAGGAGATATCTGGAACAACCCCTTTGTGCTGAGTGCTCTCCCCTGAAATACGATAAAACTTAGCATTTGTAAGCTTCAATTGGCCGTGCTGTAGCGCTTGTAATGTTTGCACTGTACCTTTTCCAAATGTTTGATTACCAACAATCACACCACGTTGATAATCTTGAATAGCGCCAGCGAAAATTTCTGATGCCGAAGCGCTTAAGCGGTTAACGACTACCGCGAGTGGGCCGTTATAGGCTATTTTAGGGTTGAAGTCTCCTTGGATCTCAATATGGTTATTCGGAAACTTAATTTGAACCGTTGGGCCTCGGTCAATGAATAAGCCGACTAGATCATTGGCTTCTCGCAACGAGCCGCCACCATTATTTCGTAGATCTATTATAAGGCCGTCTACTGCTTCAGATTTAAGTTCAGTTATCAGCTTTTCAACATCTCTTGTAGTGCTTTTGTAGTTTTTTTCACCGCGTTGAAGAGCGGCAAAGTCAATGTAAAAAGCAGGGATATCGATTACACCGAGCTTATAATCTTTGTTGTTGTATGTAACATCAATAATACGTTTTTGTGCCGCTTGCTCTTCAAGTGCAACGGTATTGCGCTTGATAGAAATGGTTTTACGTCCTGCTTTGTCTTCGCTATCAGAAGGAATTATTTCTAGTCGGACTACTGAGCCTTTAGGGCCGCGAATAAGGTCAACCACATCATCTAAACGCCAGCCGACTACATCTTCAATTTCCCCGTTTTCTTGACCAACACCGACAATTAAATCAGCAGGCTTTAATTGCCCTGTTTTATCGGCAGGGCCAGCAGGAACCAAGCGTACAATTTTTGTAAACTCGTTTTCACTCTGTAGTACTGCACCTATCCCTTCAAGAGATAAGCTCATGTTTATTTTAAAATTTTCAGAATTTCTAGGTGAAAAATATGAGGTGTGAGGATCAAAGTATTTAGTGAACACATTGGCAAAGCGCTGAAAAACATCTTCGCTTTTATTCTGTTTGAGGCGTTTTAGCTGATTAGAGTAACGTTTGATCAACGTAGCTTTTGCTTCTTGCTCGGACTTGTCAGCTAGCATGAGGTTTAAAATGGCACTTTTAATGCGTTTACGCCAAAGGTTGTTCATCTCCTCTTGTGAATTTACCCACTGGGCGTTTTCACGGTCAGTATCTAATGTTTCATTCAACTCGAAATTGAAGGGGGTCGGATCTTTTAGTCTATCAATAGTCCAGCTAAGCCTTTCTACAACACGCTTTTGCTGGCGATTGTAGATAGCGAATGCGCTATCTAAGTTGCCTGCAAGAATCGAATCATCAATTTCATAACGGTATGCTTCAAAATCGTTGATATCTTTTTGGAAAAAATAACTACGTGATGAATCCAGCTCGGAGAGATATTTATCTAATAAGCCACTAGACAGAGTATCATCAACATTAATTTTATTATAATGGCCGACATTTAAGGAACTGATAATATCTTTCATAGTCTGTTGGTGCACTGCTTCAGGGCGTAATTGCGTAATATCAGCAGTCGCTAAAGCAACGAGTGGTGTTAACAAACATAGGGCAAGAGAGTTACGTAAACCTTTCAACATATTATCTAGTCTGCTTTTAATTCAATTAATGTTATGACAGGAAGACTAATTGATTGTTCCATTGATCATCTAATCTGAGTGTAGCTATCGGTCTGTCTAATGTAAAATCAATGCTTTAATTCATTTACTCTATAAGGTTCCAAATGAAATCACTACTTATTCCGCTGATGCTTATCTCTAGTTTATTTTTGAGCGGTTGTGGCGAAGATCCAGAGAAAGAAGCTTTTCGTCAGCAGTTGATGGAAAAGGCGCTCAATGATAAAACCAGCAAAGCAGGTAGTGCTTTTCTAGAGCAAAATTTAAAACGCGAAGGTGTGCACATACTGCCTTCAGGTGTTCAGTATGAGATTTTACAAGAGGGTGAAGGTAAACAACCCACTTTTAAGAGTTCTGTTGAGGTCCATTATGAAGGTCGAGGTGTTGATGGTGTTGTTTTTGATAGCTCTTATGAGAGAGGAAAGCCTTCGGTATTCCCTTTAGAAAAAGTAATTAAGGGCTGGCAGGAAGGGCTATTGCAAATGCAGCAAGGAGCTATTTGGATGCTTTATATTCCGGCAAAATTTGCTTATGGTGCAACGAGTCCTAATGAGTTAATACCTGCCAACTCAACATTAATTTTTAAAGTAGAGTTACTTGATATTCTGGAACGTAGTGAGATGGATAATGAGCAAAAAAAATAAAACACTTAAGCAATTAATTAGCTTTCTAAATGCATCACCTACTCCGTTTCATGCGGTTCAGCAAATGACAAGCCGCCTAGTTGAATCAGGCTATCAAATTCTAAATGAAGAAGATAGTTGGCAGTTAGAAGCCGGTGGGCGTTATGCCGTGACACGTAATGATTCATCTATTATTGCTTGGAGAATGCCTGAAGATAGGTCTTTGTCTGAGTCCGGTTTCAGGATGATTGGTGCGCACACTGACTCTCCATGTTTGCGTGTTAAGCCTAACCCCGAAATTCATAAGCATGGTTACTATCAGCTAGGTGTTGAGGTATACGGTGGTGTGTTGTTAGCGCCATGGTTTGATAGAGACCTTTCTCTGGCTGGTCGTGTCAGTTTTGTTAATGGAGAGGGCGAGCTTACTTCAGCGCTAATCAATTTTGAAACGCCAATGGCGGTTATTCCAAGCTTGGCTATTCATTTAGATCGTGAAGCCAATAGTGGGCGGGCTATCAATGCGCAAACTTTTTTGCCGCCTCTGTTAGGTCAAAGTGACAAAAAACCTGACTTTCGAGAACTGTTGAAGACTCAACTAGAAAAGTCCGGGGAGAGCGTGTCGCGTGTTTTGGATTATGAGTTGTCGCTATATGATACTCAATCGGCTGCTCTAATTGGGTTGGAACAAGAGTTTATAGCTTCTGCACGTTTGGATAATTTGTTGAGTTGCTTTATGGGGCTTGACGCGTTATTAGAGTCTGATAGTGGTGAGGGTGTTTTATTAGTTTGTTCTGACCATGAGGAGGTTGGAAGCATGAGTGCAGCAGGTGCTCAAGGCCCAATGCTAGAGCAGTTGCTTGAGCGGTTGCAGCCTGAAGCAGAAAACCGCAGTAAAATGCTAGCAAGATCTATGATGATATCGGCTGATAATGCACATGGTATTCATCCTAACTTTGCAGATAAACACGACGCTAATCATGGGCCCATACTTAATAAAGGCCCAGTCATTAAGATAAATGCGAATCAACGCTACGCAACTTCAGACATAACGAGCTCAAAGTTTCGCATGTTAGCAGTTGTAGATAATGTACCCGTGCAAGAGTTTGTTGTGCGTTCGGATATGGGCTGTGGTAGTACTATTGGGCCAATTACATCAGCAGAAATAGGTGTGAAAACGCTTGATATTGGTGTACCACAGTTGGCTATGCACTCAATTAGAGAGTTAGCGGGTAGTGAAGATCTTGTTAATACTATTCGTGTTTTCAGTCGGTTCTTCCAGCTAAGGACGGTATAGTTTTAAGTAGGTGTAATGTTATTGGAATAGATGTAAAAAAACCGCTCTAGTGCGAGGAGCGGTTTTCTATCTAGGTATTGGGTGCTCTTAGAAAAGTCTTATTAAACAGCTATCAACTCTGGTTGAGCAGAGGGTGTGTTGTCTGAAAATTTTCCATAATAGCCTTCAATCAGCACTTCCCACTTTTGGTCATAGCAATGAAGGTATGCATGGCAAGCAATACACTTATAAAGCTGGCTGTCAGGTAGCGTACTGATCAATGATAAAAAATTATGTGATTTTTGATGCTTGCTTGTCATTAAGTTTTGGCAATCAGGGCAAATGTTATCCATAACAAGTAAAACTCCTCTATCTATATACCTATCACATTATCTTACTGAATTATTAGGACTAATAAGATAGGAAAAATTCCTATTTATTGAACTGTCATTCACTATTTTTATTATCGCTGCTTAATGCCTACAGAATTTGCTATTTCCATAAAAAAATAGGGAGGCTATCAGGCTAGACGTTTGCAAACCTGAAGGGTAGGATTACGCACTGATTCCAGTGCGGATATTTTGAGTCTGTTGGCAATCTGACGACATATTCTGAGCCTCCGGCTATTTACTAATTATTTTTTTTGGGAGTTTCTCATGCAGATTGCTGAAAATTCAGCTGTTACCATTCACTACACACTCACGAATAGCCAAGGCGAAGTGCTTGATTCATCTCAAGGTCAAGAGCCGTTGGCTTACTTGGGTGGTGCGAGCAATATTATTCCTGGTTTGGAAAATGCCTTATTGGGTAAGCAGGTTGGTGATAAGCTGGAAGTGACTGTTGAGCCTGAGCAAGCATATGGCCCACTACGTGATGAACTAGTTCAGAAAGTTGATCATGAGAACTTTCAAGGCGTAGAAGATATTCAGCCTGGAATGCAGTTTATGGCACAGGCCCCTTGGGGTGAGCAGCCGGTGACTGTTATGAGCGTTGAAGAAGACGGTATTACGCTTGATGGTAACCACCCACTTGCGGGTCAAACACTGACTTTTGCTGTAGAAGTAATGGAAGTGCGTGTTGCTACTGAAGAAGAGACTGCTCATGGCCATGTACATGGTGAAGGTGGTCACCAGCACTAAGTAACATTAGGCTAGAGATAAACGCAGCTTTGGCTGCGTTTTTTTTGTCTTATTTTTTCAGGCGACTCTCTTTTATAGCACTACACTTAATTTTTAGGCGACTTTGGTTCGTTGCATTTCTCAAGTGTATATAAGATAGAGGTTAGCTATGCGAGATAGGGTTGAGCAGCTGGTGAGTGTTATCTCTTCAGTTGTTTTAGGCAAAGAGGACATTGTTAAATTAGCGGTTGCTTGTATGTTGGCTCGTGGGCATTTACTCATTGAAGACCTCCCTGGCATGGGTAAGACGACGCTGGCTCAGACACTTGCACATGTGTTTGGTCTGGACTATCAACGAGTACAATTTACCAGTGATATGTTGCCTGCCGATATTTTAGGTGGAGCTATTTTTGATCAACAAACCAGTAGTTTTGTTTACCATCCTGGGCCTGTATTTACGCAACTATTGTTAGCTGATGAAATTAATCGTTCTACTCCAAAAACTCAAAGTGCGCTTTTAGAGGCAATGGAAGAAGGTCAGGTCTCATCGGAAGGTGTTACGCGACAGTTACCCGCTCCCTTTTTTGTTATCGCGACACAAAACCCGGTGAGCCAATTTGGTACTTTTCCGTTACCTGAATCACAGCTAGATCGTTTTCTGATGCGTATCTCATTGGGGTACCCTGATCCTGAGACAGAAAAAGAATTGCTCAAGCATGGCGACACACGGTGTGATATTGAACAGCTTTCGGTATGTGTCGATAGTTCTTTACTGCTTAAGTTACAGGACGCTTGCTCGCAAGTTGCAGTGTCTGACCCCGTATTAAATTATGTGCAGCGTTTGGCGCAGTTTAGTCGGGACTCTGATGATGTTGTTTTAGGGCTCTCTCCGCGTGGTGCTTTGGCGCTTATAGAAGCTGCCAAAGCATGGGCATATATGTCGGGTCGCGATTATCTAATGCCTGATGATGTGCAGAAGGTTTTTGGTGCAGTAGTTGAGCACCGCCTCTTGCTAAGAAATGAAAGTGAGTCAGGTTCTGCTAGGGGCATTCTTTCCCAAGTTGATGTGCTGGGTTGATAATGAGAAAGACGAAGCGGGTTAAAGGGCGAGTAAAGTCATGGTTGGTTAATCGGTACCCTGCACAGCGGTCTGTTAAATTAACTCAAAACCGGATATTTATTTTGCCGACAATGGCAGGTATGGCTTATCTCATTGTTGTTTTGCTTATATTGTTGCTTGCTGTCAATTATCAAAATAACCTTGCTTACGCTGTTTGCTTTACTCTCTTATCGCTATTTGTAACGGCGATTCTGCATACTTACGCGAACTTGTCGGGGCTAAGAATCAGCGCTTTAACAACAGAACCAGTATTTTCTAATGAACTAGCATATTTTCGTTATCAGCTTCACTCTGCACGTGCCATGAATCAGTTAACTCTAGGCTTTAACAACAATGTACAGATTACTGTTGATTTGGAAAAAAATGTAGAGCGCAATATTGAGGTTCCCTACTTGTGTTTACGACGTGGCTGGCAACGTGCTGAGTTATTTCGTATTGGCTCTTTGTACCCTCTAGGTTTATTTCGAGCATGGAGCTGGTTGCGTTTTGATCAAACAGTATTGGTTTATCCTAAACCTATTGAAGGAGGGCAACTGGACTCATTTGTTGGCAGAGATTGCCGCGATAATAAAGCGGTGGCAAAAGGTGATGATGAGTTTGAAGCGCTCTCAGCTTATTATCCAGGTGCTGCAAAGAACAGTATTGCTTGGAAAGCTTATGCTAAAGGTTATGGTTTACAGGTAAAGACGTACCAAGGAAGTGCTAGCGATGAGTTATGGCTTGATTGGAACCTTTGGCCCGAGTTAAGCGAAGAACAGAGGTTGTCGTGTATGTGCTATTGGTCAATTCAGTTAAGCCAGAACCAGGCTCAATATGGATTGCGCCTGCCGGAGGTGACGTTCGAGCCTTCAGTCGGAGAAAAGCATCACATAAAGGTGTTAGAGCAGTTGGCCTTGTATGGTTTTGAGGGCTGGTGATGACGACTAAAACCCCCGCGACTCTGTTGTCGATACCTGCTAAAAAATGGTTGTTAATCATGTTGTTCGTCGTGATTGCACCGCACGTAGCTTATACCCCTCTTTGGTTAACAATTATAGCTCTATGTATTATTGGCTGGATTGGAATCAGTCTTTTTTCGCAACGTCCAGAACTACCGGTGTGGGGCAGAAGACTGCTTGTTGTTGGTGTTATCGCTGGCGTGCTTATCTATGCATCTATGAGTCAGGAGCTTGCTGGGCTGTCATCATTATTGATTGCCGGTGCGATACTCAAAGTATTAGAACTAAGGAGTAGGCGTGATGGCTGGGTGTTAATACTGGTAGCATGCTTCATTGCAGCCGTTAGTTTTTTGTTTGACCAATCTATAGTGGCAGCAATCTATGGTGGAGTATCACTCATGACAGTGTTCTCTGCCTTGATGATGATGCATCACCCTAACGAAAAAAGCTGGTTTGCTTTTCCCTTGAAAAAAAGCGCACTGATCTTGTTACAGTCAATGCCTCTTATGCTTATTCTTTTTTTAATATTTCCACGCATTTCTCCTTTGTGGAGTATTCAATATAACAACTCGGTAGCAAAAACAGGGTTGTCGGATGGTATGGAACCAGGAAATATAAGCCAGTTGGCTCGTTCTGATAGTGTGGCTTTTCGTGCCAGCTTTTCTACAGGAGTACCACCTGCCAGTACTGACCGTTATTGGCGAGCGGTGACTTATCCTATTTTCGATGGCCAGCGTTGGTCAATGGCACAAGACGGTATCGATAAGAGCATTAATAGCAGCAGTAAAGAAAGTAAGAGTTTAGTGGGATACCAAGTAATCGCTGAACCTTCTGCAAACTCGTGGTTGTTCGCATTAGATTATCCCAGTGGTTTGCCTTCACCGGAAGTCTCAGCGTTTAGCGATGGGACTTTTCGGGCAGACTCGCCTATCTATGAAAGGTTATTTTATAGTGCCAAAGCTGATCTGTCGGCTGCTTACGATGGCCGCCCTTTGTATGATCGAGCTCGTTATTTAAGTGTTCCTGAAAATGGTAACCCTGCGACTAGAGCGATGGTTGCACAATGGTTGGTTGCTGGCTTATCGGCCGAGCAAAAAATTGCAGCACTATTGCAGCGCTATAATGAGCAATTTAGTTATACGCTATCTCCTCAAAAGCTCAGGGGGGATCGTATTGATCAGTTTCTTTTTACGACTCAAGAAGGCTTTTGTGAGCATTTCTCCAATGCTACAGCATATGCTCTAAGGCTCGCTGGTATTCCTACTCGTGTTGTCGCGGGTTATTTAGGTGGAGAGTGGAACCCTTATGAGAAGTATATGCTGGTCCGACAGTATGAAGCTCATGCATGGATAGAAGCATGGCTAGATGGAAAAGGGTGGGTCAGAATTGACCCTACTGCTGCAGTAGCGCCAGAAAGAGTAACATTACCTTTTGACCAGCTGTTTTCCGATTCTCCAGAGTTTATGTCTGATAATGCGTTCGCTACATACCGCATGCAGCAAAGTTTACCCTGGCTGAAAACCTGGAGCCTTCGTTATGATGCATTGAACTATAACTGGCATCGATGGGTGCTAGGCTTTCATGAAGAGCAAAGTAACCTCCTGCAGGATTGGTTTGGGACAATTAGTATTCTTAAAATGTTACTGCTGTTATTCATCCCGGCTGGCGTTGCTCTGACATTCGTTATTTGGGTATTGCTGAGGGTGCCTTTGCGAAAACTCAATACCGTTGACCAAGAAGTGATAGATGTGTCTGCTGTGTTAAGCGCCGTCACACCATTTTTGCAGCGAGAAGCGGAGGAGACGGTTACAAGTTACTGTCAGCGCGTTGCCTGCTCTTTGCCTGTCCTACGGAGTCAGCTAGAGAATTGGAGTGCTCTTTATCAGCAAATACGCTATGTTCCTGAAAGCCAACAGATTGAACAAAATACTATTTTATTTCTTAGCTGTAGTCGCCAGCTGAAAGGGGATATTAAGCGCTTGAATAAACAAGATGTTGTAAGGGGTTCTATTGATTAACTGTGTTATTAGGCTGGATGGAAAAGAGGTTACACCTGTGGTTATTCAGAGCCCACGGCGTAAAACGGCATCTGTAGAAATTAAACAAGGTAAAGTGACAGTGCGTGTGCCATCGGGTACTCCAGAGTCTTGGGTTCAGCAGTTTATAGAGCAGCGTTCTGCATGGATAGCGAAACATATTTCAGCACAGCTAGTAAGAACGAATAAGCATCAGATAATTCCATATGAATCAGGAGAAATTAGTTTTCGTGGGCGAAATTTTCCTTTGATTATGTGTAACAGCGCAGAAAAAAGTAGCGTTAGATTTGATCAAAAACTCTTTAAAGTGAACCTTAACAACCGTACTCGTAAAGCCGCAGGGGATGTGACCCATTTATTATTACAAAAATGGCTGGCACAAAAGGCTGAAGATTATTTGATTCCACGGACGTTGGTATTAGCAAAACAAGTAGATTTACATCCTACGAAAATAAGCCTTGGTAACTACAAAAGTATGTGGGGGCGGTGTTCTGTAAAAGGTGAAATTGCTTTGAATTGGCGTTTAATTATGGCTGACGAAGCGGCAATGGATTATGTGATTATTCATGAGCTTTGTCATTTACATGAATTCAATCATTCCCCGGCTTTTTGGAATAGAGTTGCTCTTCATTGTTCTGATTACTCTCATTGGCGTCAGTACTTTAAAGACAGGAGCATATGGCTTAGTTGGAGGTGATATAAACACAAGAAAAAAAGCGAAAGCCTCACTTTGAGCTTTAGATGATCAATACTTAAGTCGTAATAATGGGATTTTTAGTCTTAATTTGTCTTGTGATCAATTACTTATTTTAGAGCTCTGCTACAATTATACTTAGCATTAATCTTCTGTTCAGGTTGATTTGTTGTTTATCTATAATAATAAAATGAGAGCGACCACGTGTTATATCAAACAATTGAACGTGTTTTTTTTAATTCCTTAACAAAAAAAGTGATAGGGAATGTTTTTTTCTTGCTGACTCCTTACCTTATTTTATTAGTTGTTGGGTACTCTTATTTAAATGAAATTGCTCAGTCTGTATTTGAACTAAACCTTGACCCTAAAGCCCATGTGGAATTAACGGGGAAGCTAGATGAGCTCAAATACTTTGTAGCAGTAACAGTATTTTTTGCGGTATCAGTTGCTTTATTTAGCATCTTTTTTATGCGTCATTTGTTTTTACGACCGATCTTATCGATCACACATGTTTTAAAGCAAATCAAAGAAAATGATGGCGATATTTCTGCGACATTGCCTGAGTATACGTATGATGAAATTTCAGAAATGGCAGGGAGTTATAATCAATTTTCTGAAAGTTTAAAAGGAATGATTTCTGAGTCTAGACGCCGAAGTGTCAGTGTTGCTTTAAGTGCGACACGTTTACAAAAAGTACTCTCTCAAGCCTCTATTTCAGTGACTCGCCAAGAAGAGCAGGCTCAACTGGTATTTCAGTCTAGTCAAGAAGCCACCAGTTCAATAGATGGAGTAGCAAAAAGCACAGGTATGCTAAATGAGCATAACAGCTCCAATATGGAGGACGTGCGAAATTCGGGCAGTGAGCTCACGAAAGTTCTGGAGCAGGTGCGCTCCATTCGGGAGTTGGTTAATAGTTTTCAAGAGACTGTTCAAAAACTAAGCGAAAACTCAAATAACATTACAAATATTCTGACGATGGTTCAGGAGTTTTCTGAACAAACCAACCTGCTCGCTTTAAATGCTTCTATTGAGGCGGCTAGAGCCGGTGAGGCAGGTAGAGGCTTTGCTGTAGTAGCCGATGAAGTGCGCAGTCTTTCTAAAAAGGTTAGTGTCGCTACTCATGAAATTGATAAAAATATCAACGAAATGGGTGAGTTAGTTGAATACACTCGAAGCAGCGCAAATAATATACAAAGCTATGTCCTTAATACTGAAGGTTTTATAGAAAACACTAATGCCCAATTTACACGCTTAGTTGATGATTTTGAGTTAGTGAGTGCTGAGTTAACAGGAATTAGTACTGCTATTGATGAGCTTTCCTATACGAATAAACAATCACATAACCATGTTACTGAAATTACTAAGATTGCTCATGATATTAAACATGAAATGGATGAGTCCCAGACTCATTCCACTGATCTAGAGCTAGCAACAGAAGAAACGCAAGAGCTGCTTTCTCGCTTTAATATTGGGTACGGTGGTTTTGAAAGCATGATTGCAGCTGGGCGCCACTGGGTGGCGCAAACTACGGAAGCAATTAATGTGTTGGCTGAAAATGGGCAAGATGTATTTGATACGAGTTATCAGCGAACAAATGAGGGGCAGCAACCTGAAAAATTTGATGTGAGCTATGTGGATGCTTATGAGGCTTCCTTGCGACCACTATTTGATGGGTTTATCAGTGATAGGCCTGAGTTTATTTATGCTATTGCTGTTGATAAAAATGGCTACGTTCCCGCTCATCATACTAAAGTTTCTCATGGAATAACCGGAGATTTTACTGTCGATAATCTTAAAAGTCGCCATTGCCGTATTTTTGTAGGTAATCGAGCAGAGGTAAGAAGAGCGACACATACAGCACCATTTTTACTGCAAACCTTTATCCGTGATACTGGGGAGGTGTTAAATGATCTCTCAATCCCTATCTATATTAATGGGCAGCATTGGGGGGCGCTAATTATGGGCTTTAACCCAGAGACCTTATTAGAAGAGTAAGCTTTTTTGTTAATAATGGTGTCTTCTCAGTCAGGTTTTCAAATTTAAATAATTAAAACTCATTATTGAAAACAAGCTGTTCAATCATTTTCTTCATCATGTCGTAAGAAAGTGGTTTTGCACACAAGGCTGATACACCAGCGCTTTGAATGGCTGCAAGTTGGCTTTTGTTTTGTTCAGATGTGACCATCATTATTGGAATGGTCGCTTGTTCACCATGCGTTCGAATATACTCAACCATCTCGCGGCCATCAATATTAGGCATGTTGTAGTCGGAAATGATTAGATCAAATGTTTGCTGTTTGAGTATATTGAGTGCTTGTGCGCCGTCGACTGCTTCCGTAATATCGTGAATGCCTAAGTTGTCGAGAATCTGGTGCAAATATTTACGAGAAACCAAGCTGTCATCGACAAGAAGTATTTTTAGGTTTTCAAATGCCTCTGTTTTGTCTTCATCTGGAGTATCAAGGTCAATCAAATAGTGCAGAGTGCTTTGTAGAGAAATGCCTAATTCTTTACGTGTAAAAGGCTTAGGTAAGATAGCAATAGCACCCGATTGTCTTATGGGTTCAAGATAACGATAGTGCGTTTCTGATGAAATCAGTAGAAATGTTATATTGCAAAGGTTAGGGTCCCCGCGCATCTCTTTAACAACCTCTGTACCTGTCATGTCAGGTAAATGCATGGATGATAAGACTATATCGGGAGTTTGTAGCTGTATAGCGCTGAGTGCAGAACGTCCATCACTGAACTCATCAATATTATCTATTCCAAAGCTTTTCAGATGGTTAACGATAATCGTCCTTTGTACTCTTGACGGTTCAATGATGAGTACAAACAATTCTGAAAAATTCATATTAGATCTCTATATAACAAAAGCTAGTGTATTAGAGAATTAGTCTAGCACCCGTTTTTGTGTTTTGCGTAGTAAGGCCATGATTGGTAATTAATTATTTATACTTTTGCTGTGGTGCGAATAAAGAGCAAGCTTAACTGATGCGGGTTGGTTGAATTTAGTGCTGCAAGCTCTGCAACACTGTGTTGTTGAGATTTATTATATTTATAATTGCTGATGTTTGTGTCTGTTGCCATACTGGCGAACCGTAAAATGCAGAACTACAGGACCAAAAATGAACCGCAGTGTCATATTGCTATCGTTATGTCAGGCTTTATTGGGCACTGGGAATGTACTGTTGATTTCTGTAAATGGTTTGATTGGTCAATCATTGTCGCCTTCAGATGCACTCATTACATTACCCATTGCGATGCAGTTTGTTGGACTTATGTTGGCGACTATACCCGCCTCATTATTAATGCAGAGGATTGGTCGCCGTAATGGTTTTTATCTAGGTAACTCGTTAGGCATCATCGGTGCTGTTTTGTCTGCTGTTGCACTGGTGTACCAAAACTTCTTCTTTTTTTGTGTTGGCACTACTTTGCTCGGAGTGGGTATTGGGTTTGGCACTTTATATCGTTTTGCGGCTGTTGAAGCATGTGAACCTGAACATAAAAACCGTGCTATATCGATGGTTATGTTTGGTGGTGTATTGGCTGCTATTATTGGCCCGGCTTTAGCTGTAGAAAGTCGTGGCTGGGTTTCAAGTCAAGAGTTTGTTGGCTCATTTGTTGGTTTGGTTGGCCTTTATATAATTGCGTTGCTGTTGCTAACAGGCGTATCAATTCCAAAGACAGGTGCTTCTTCAGTTAATCTAGGTGAGCAGCGCTCATTGCTGACGATTGTGAGTCAGCCTGTCTTTGTCGTGGCTGTTGTTGTCGGTATGGTGAGCTATACCGTTATGAACTTATTAATGACAGCGACGCCATTAGCGATGGCGCGTTGTGGCTTTTCATTTCCGCAAACTGCTTGGGTGATTGAATGGCATGTACTGGGTATGTTTTTGCCTTCATTTTTTACTGGGCGACTGATTCAACGCTTTGGGACGACAACAATGATGCTTTTGGGTGGCGTTATCATGTTGGCGTGCATTTTTATTAATCTTAATGGTAAAACTGAATGGCATTTTTGGAGTGCGCTATTCTTGCTGGGGCTGGGTTGGAACTTCATGTTTATTAGCGCAACGAGTCTTGTGACTGGGGCGTATACTGATCAGGAGCGGGCTAAAACCCAAGCAACAAATGAGTTTATGGTATTTGGTATGGTCACTATATCGGCATTAAGTGCTGGTTGGTTAGAGGTCAGTATGGGGTGGGAAGCCATGAATGCTCTAATGATCCCTGTCGTTATCTGGGCAATGCTGGTAGTTATTGCTCTGTCGAAAAAAGTAAAGTTACAGTCTTAATTAAGTGTCTCGACGCTAAAAAGGATTAGCGCCCTTCTTTAAACGAACAATTTCATGTTTTAGTTTAATTAGTTCGTGTCGGTTTATCTCATTGTGTAGTGGTTGGATTTTGGTGTGCCATTGCCAAAATCCAACAATCATTGCTAAAAGGCTCCAACCAATCAGCACACCAAGAGTAATCGAATAAAACTGTTTATTCGATGCATCTAAGTCGGATTGTCGATCTATCACCTGTAGCGTTACTTTTTGCTCTAGAGTAGGGGCTCTGATGCCCTCAAGAACGGACGCTTTTACATAGCGATCAAACACTCGGCTGTTATATTCTTCCGTCAGTTGGAAAAAGAGAACAACTAAAGTGATCGTAGAAAGTAGACCGGTAAGGGCATAAAATTTATAGATGTTATCAGTGGATGCGGTTGTTTTAGGCTGCACGATACTACCTGGCTGCAGTTGAGTATAGCCAACATCTTAATGAAAAATTCAAACACCATCTATAGATGAGTGAGTTTTGGCTGAAAATATTTTTAAATTTTCTGGTAAATATTAAAATATAGGCTATGAGGAGGTTTCTTTAGTTTTAAATCCTTTTGTAAACTTATAGACCAAACTCTTTAATTTTCTTAGAAAGCACCTTACGTACTTCTGTTTCATCTTCAGCGACGTTAGCTTTGGTCAGCAATTTTAGCAAGTCTTCGCGTTTCAGTTGTCGTATTAGCCATTTTATCTTGGGGATTCTGTGGGCACTCAGGCTGAGTCGATCAAACCCCATCGCGATGAGTAGTAGTACTGAAGCTGGATCTGCAGCCATTTCGCCACACAACGAAACCGGTAAATTAAGTTCTGAGCACTTTTTCTTGATCATTTGAAGCGCGACCAGTACTGCTGGGTGGAGGTGATCAAATAAACTGGAGACTTTAGGGTTGTTTCGATCAACGGCGAGTAGGTATTGAGTTAGGTCGTTTGAGCCAATAGAAACAAAATCTATATAGGGAGCGACTTTATCTAATAACAGCATAGCAGAAGGTACTTCTATCATAATGCCGAGCTTGGGCTTACTAACTTGTTTGCCTTCCTTTTTTAGCTCAAGCAATGATTGTTGGATAAGCTCTTTAATTGATTTTATTTCATCAATACGGCTTACCATCGGTACAAGAATCTGCAGATTATCTCGGCCATGAGCGGCACGTAACATGGCGCGAATTTGCGTGATCTGTAAAGCAGTATTATCTAACGTGAAGCGGATGCCTCGCCAGCCTAAGTAGGGGTTTTCTTCTTTAAATGAGAAATACGGAAGCTGTTTGTCTCCGCCTATGTCCAGCGTTCGCATTGATACTGGGCGCGGGCTGTAAGCATCTATGACCTCTTTATAAACTTGGTATTGTTCCTCTTCTGTAGGAAAGTTGTCATGTACCATAAACGGGATTTCTGAGCGGTATAGACCGACGCCTTCAGCACCATTTCGTAAGCCGGGTGAAACGTCGGCTAATAATCCTGTGTTTGTATGAAGTGTGACATGAAACCCATCAAGCGTGACGGCGGGTAAGTCTTTATATTTCGCTAATGTTTCGTTGAATTGTTGCTCGTGTTTCGCGAGTAAACGATACTCTCGCACCATCTCTTTTGGTGGTGATATTACCACTTCACCGCGGTTGCCATCGACTATGCTTAGTTGGCCGCGATAACGTTTAATGTCAAGGTCAGAGACCCCCATGACGGCGGGTAGGCCGAGGGCGTTTGCTACAATAGATGTGTGCGATAATGCTGAACCAGATGTGCTTATAATGCCTTGAATCTGAGAGGAGTTATATTCAGATAAATCAGCGATGCTAATTAAATCACCGGCAAGAATGATAGGGGTTTGGCTATCAGGTGACGTTGTTCGTTCGTGCTTAGCCATTTGTGTCATCAGTTTGATGGCTATGTTTTTTACATCTTCTCCCCTTGCTTTCATATAGGGGTCGTCTGCCATCTCAAATACCGCGGCTAGCTCAAACGCCGTCTCTCGAACGGACCACATAGCGCTGTTCCCTGATTGAATTTTATCTAAGGTTCCATCTTTTAGCTCAGGGCTTTCAAGCATCATTCGATAAACAGAAAATAGAGAAATAATGTCTTCAGGTAAATCCTTCTTTATTTTATTAGCGCCATGCTCAAGATCATCAATAACTTTTTGTAAAGCTGTTTCAAACAGGTCTTGTTCATCTTCTAGGTTGGAGTTGCTTTTATCAGGTTCAACCTGTAGATCAATATGGGTATTGATATGAACGAGCTCACCAATACCAATGCCCGATGAGCTGACAATACCGTTAAAGCGTTTATATAGCTTCCCAGGACGCCGTTTAGGGATCCACTCACCGGATTTTTGGATGTTGGAGAGTGTCGCTGCCAGTTGGGATGCAATGGTAATGAGAAAGGCTTCAGTTTCTTGCGAGAACGGTTTTTTTACTTTGCCTTGTACAACAATAACGCCTACCAATTGGCGCAGATGAATCAGGGGCACACCCATAAACTGTTTATATGTCGTCTCTTGAGCTTGCGGGAAAAGTACGAATTTGTCGTGTGAAGAGGCATCAGCAAGGTTGAGAGAATGTTTAGTAGAGGCGATGGAACCCACTAATCCTTCATCTAACCCCAGCTTTATTTTACCCACGGAGGTTTTTGATAAGCCTTGAGTGGCCGCCAAAATAAGCTTGGAACGTGTGGGGGATTTAAGGTAAAGGCTACATACCGGTACGTCCATTAACTGGCTTAAACGCGCTACAATTGTTTGCATAGCAGTCATGGCACTTTCGGCGTCAGATATTTCTTGAACTAGTGTCGTTAGGGTAGCCAGTGAGTGCTGCATGAAAGCGTCCTGTATGGATTCTGACAGGGAGAAAAACTTATAATCGCACATAAAACAATTATTTATCAATGGCTGCTGTAATTGAGTTCCAGTAAGATGCAGTATCCACTTTGTCTTGGATATATGTGGTTATTAACCCCAATAGAAACATCCTAAATACGGGTGTTTTGATAATAAGAGCAGGAGATTAAAGTGAAAAGTTTTCTGTTTTCTACGGAAGATGATCGTGGTGGTGTAATGCTATGTGATATCGAGACGTTGGAAGATGCTGTGGTTTATCTTGGTAAGCGCTTTAATGGTGTGATTAGGGTGGAACAAGGCAAAGATGTTTGGACAACTGACGGAGGGTTTGTCTTTGTCGATAAGCCACATGCTGTTGCTGAAAGCGCCGAAGATACTGAAGTGTTAACTACTTAGATGCAATCAGCAGATTGAGATATCTATAAAAATACAGAGTAAGCTCATGCTAAGGATTTATCACTCGAACGCGTTGGATACCCTGCGTGATGTATTGGTTGAGATGATTAAGAGTGATCCTCAAACCGACCCCTTTATCGCAGATCAGATCCTTGTTCAGAGCCCAGGTATGGCGCAATGGCTTAAACTGGAATTGGCTGAGCGATTGGGCATAGCTGCCAATATTGAGTTTCCTCTACCGGCTAGCTTTTTGTGGAGGGTCTTTGTCGCAGCGTTGGAAGATGTACCAGAGCGTTCTGCGTACAATAAGGCCTCCATGACGTGGATATTGATGAGGATTCTGCCAGAGCATCTAAATGATGAGCAGTTCTCTATACTCAACCAGTACCTTAAACAAGACGATGAACCTCTGCGCCTTTACCATCTTTGCGCCCGAGTGGCTGACCTTTATGACCAATACCTTGTATATCGGCCCGATTGGATCGCCGCGTGGGAGCAAGGCGATAATCAGCCAGCCAGTGACGAGGATCAGCGTTGGCAGCCTGTTCTGTGGCGAGCCATTGTGGCTGATACAGAGCAGAGAGGATTGCCACATTGGCATCGTGCAAATATGTATGAAACCTTTATTGGCGCTCTCAGTGATAAGCATGTAAGCCTTGCAGGTATACCGCAACGTATATTTGTTTTTGGTATCTCCGCGTTACCTCAAAACTATATTGAAGCACTGGCCGCACTAGGGCAAAAAATTGATGTTCATTTAATGCTAGCTAACCCGTGCAGGCATTATTGGGGTGATATTGTCGACCCTGGTTATTTGGCCCGACTAAACCGAATGTGGTTATCAAAACCTCAGAGCTCCGGTAGCGCTTCAGGGTTAGATCTTTATCAAGTGGGGCATCCCTTATTGGCATCCATGGGTAAGTTGGGCCGGGATTATTTACACCTTATTCAGCAAATGGAGCTACCCGAAGTAGGGCTGTTTGAGGAAGCGGGTTATGAAACACTTTTGGGGGCGCTGCAAACAGATATTCTGGAGTTAAATAACCGGGGCTCTACTCCTGAATCAGCTGTTAATGAAAACAATGGCTTATACGATATTGATGCAAATCTTTTGCCGATCACTTTCTCTGCTAGCGATAGAAGTATTCAGCTACATGGTGCCCACAGCGCATTACGCGAAGTGGAAGTATTGCAAGACCAGTTATTGGCCATGTTTGACAGTGATGCTGAACTAAAGCCTCGCGATATTATTGTGATGATGCCTGATGTGACGCACTACGCACCCTACATTGATGCTGTTTTTGGCAACGCTGAGCATCAGCATTTTTTACCCTACTCAATTTCTGATCGCTCGGCGGAGCAAGAGATTCCTCTACTGAGCAGTTTTTTACAGCTTATCGGCATTAACCATAGTCGTTTTACTGTCTCTGAAGTCATTGAGTTATTAGAACTTCCGGCAACACTACGACGGTTTGAATTGGAGCAAGAAGACTTCGAAAATATTCGTCATTGGATTAATGAAACAGGCATTCACTGGGGCTTAGATCAAAACTCACGTGCGGATGCGGGAGGGGCTATTTTTGAACAAAATAGCTGGTATTTTGGGTTGGACCGCCTTTTTAGTGGTTATGCGCTAGGTGCTGCTGAGACGGTATGGAATGGTATTGCACCCTTTGAGGGAGCCACTGGCTTATCTTCTGCTGCATTAGGGCAGTTATCAGCTTTTTTGACTTCGTTAGATGAGTTTCGTGTTAGCTTCGCCGGTGAGCACTCGCTGACTGAGTGGATTGTCCAAGTACAGCAGATGATTGATGCTATGTATCTGCCTGATGAACGTGATCATGAAGCTTTGGAACTCATCTATCGAGCACTTGAGTCGTTACGTGAAACGTTCCAGGAAGTCGCATTTGAGCAAAAAATAGATATCGCTATATTACAGGATTATCTCAAAGAACAGTTATCGAGCCAGCGATCTTCACAACGCTTTTTATCGGGGCAAATCAATTTCTGCACTTTAATGCCCATGCGAGCCATCCCTTTTAAGGTTGTCTGTTTACTTGGAATGAATGATAGCGACTACCCTCGCTCAATACCGCCAATGGGTTTTGACCTTATGGTTGATCACCCGCGTAAGGGAGATCGCTCTCGCCGAGATGATGATCGCTATCTGTTTCTTGAGGCCTTATTATCTGCTCGAGAAACACTTTATATTAGTTATGTTGGTCGCTCGATTGCAGACAACTCTAAACGAGTGCCATCGGTACTGGTGAGTGAAGTGTTGGAATATTGTGATCAGGCCTACCGGATTGAAGACCAAGGCCTCTCCATTAAGGGGGGCTTAGTTCAAGAGCATCTATTGATCGAGCATCCATTAACTGCTTATAGCGGTGCTTATTTTGATGGAGCTGCGGATAACTTGTTTAGTTATAACGCTCGTTGGGCTATTCCGCAGGATAAGCAATATAAAGCAGAGAGCTTTATTAAAGGAAAGTTAACCGCAATAGAAAATGATGTACTTGAGCTGGATGATCTGATCGCCTTTTACCGGCACCCCATTCAGTTTTTCTTTCAAAAAAGAATGCAGATTTATTTTCGTGATGACGAGCTAGTACTGTCAGATGAAGAGCCTTTTAGTCTGGAACCCTTGATTGATTATAAATTGCGTAAAAGGTTGTTGCAGTCAGCGGTACGCGGTGATGGATTACAAACAACAGCGCATTATATCCGCCAAGCAGGGATACTTCCTGTTGGAAAAGCTGGTGATATCGAGCTGTCTAAAAGAGTGCATGATATTGGCGAGCTCTATGAGAAGATGCAGCCCTTAATGGCGGGTTCACCCCGTCGTTTGGAAATCAATCTTGCATTTGAGGAGTTAGAGCAAAGCTTACAATTACAGGGTTGGATTAATGATGTCTACCCAAGTGGCGTACTGAAATATGATGTGTCGAAAGTCTCTGGAAGACACCGTTTTATGACCTGGATTCAACATTTAGCCTGTTGTGCAGCAGGGCTTTCTGAGCGTACGGTATATCGTGGCTTGAGTGAGCAATTTAGTTTTAAGCCACTCCCTGCTGATTTGGCTTATGCTCAATTGAGTCGTTTAGTACGTGTTTATCTAGAAGGGCAGCGATTACCGCTTAACTGGGTACCTGAGCCTGCATGGAAGTGGCTAAGTTTGCGCCAGAACGATGAAGAAAAAGCACGTAAAGATGCCCAAAATCGTTTCGAAAGTGATCGAGGTGGAGACTGTAATAACCCGTATGTACGTAGGGTTTATCCTGAATGGCGAATGTTAGCGCCAGGCATCTATGATTATTCTGAGCAGTTATTTGGTGAGATGCTGAATTATTTGGAAGTGGATAAAGATGACAATTAAACTTCTTGATCCGGTCACGCTTCCGATAAAGGGACAGTGCTTAATTGAAGCCAGTGCAGGCACGGGTAAAACCTACACATTGGCGGCCTTGTATCTACGTTTGCTGT
The DNA here is from genome assembly GCF_016592555.1 of Neptunomonas japonica JAMM 1380. Classification (NCBI taxonomy): domain Bacteria; kingdom Pseudomonadati; phylum Pseudomonadota; class Gammaproteobacteria; order Oceanospirillales; family Oceanospirillaceae; genus Neptunomonas; species Neptunomonas japonica. Next base: position 1,250,144 of record NZ_AP014546.1, read on the forward strand.
TAGGGCTTGGTTCTGGGGCGAAGAATAACGAGGAAGAGGGTAGTGACGAAGGTGCACAGGTGCCTTTAGGTGTCGAGCAGATTCTGGTGGTGACCTTTACAGAAGCCGCCACCCAAGAGTTGCGAGATAGAATTAGGCAGCGTATTCGCGAAGCACGTAAAGCTTTTATAAGTGGCCATACGAGCGACCCTCTGTTATCCCGGCTGTTGGAACAAACATCGCAACACCAAGATAAGGCTCGGTTGTTGGAGCTAGCTGCCGCTGAAATGGATCAAGCGGCTATTTTTACTATTCATGGCTTTTGCCAACGAATGCTAAAACAACATGCTTTTGAGAGCGGCGCTCTCTTTAATCAAGAACTAACGACTGATGATGCCCCACTTATTCGCCAAGCGCTTCTTGATTATTGGCGGGATACCTTTTACCGGGCGCCTGATGAGCTGGCAGCACAGATGCTACAGCAGTTTAAAACTCCGGATCTATTATTACCGGCTATTCGTAGCTTTTTAGCCATTCATGAGCTTGTACAGCAGCCTGATTATAGCCAATTTGATCTTAAAGAAGGTTGGTTGGCTGAAAAACAGGCTTTATCTACATTTAAACAGGACTGGCTAGAGTCAGTCTCAGATATTACGACTTTAATTGATGCTTCTGGTGTTAATAAGCGCCGTTATAGTAAGCGCAATTTGCCTAATTGGCTGGAAGCTGTTTCTGCGTATGCACAAGGGGAAACGCCACATGCACCTTGGGATAAACTGAACTATTTTCGTGATTCAGTCATTGCTGAGGATTGCCCTAAAGGCTCACCCCCTAGCCATCCTATCTTTCAGCAAGTAGATGATTTATTTGATTTACGTGTGCCTGTAAAAGCTGTCGTTGTTTCACAAGCCATTGGTGAGGTGAAGCAGCGTTTACAGGCCGAAAAAGCGCGCCATCAGTTATTGGCATTTGATGACCTTCTGACGCAATTAGCTTATGCATTGCGTAAAGAGGACGGAGAGCGTTTAGCCGATGCTATTCGCAAACAGTATCCAATCGCTATGATTGATGAGTTTCAGGATACTGACCCGTTACAGTATGCGATTTTTAATCAAATTTATCCGGCAGCACCTTCTGCTTTGCTGATGATTGGTGATCCTAAGCAATCCATTTATGCATTTCGTGGCGCTGATATTTTCACCTACATGCAAGCCCGTAAACAGGTTACTGCGCACTATACATTGGATACCAATTGGCGTTCGTCTACCACTATGGTTGCGGCAGTTAATGCTTTATTTTCATATGTAGAGTCCCCCTTTATCTATGATCGAGATATTCCGTTTTATGCGGCCAAAGCATCAGCTCATGCTGATAAAAGCCCCTTTACGTGTAATGGGAAGGTTCAATCTTCACTGAATTTTTGGCTGGCTGAGGAGACGCTAAGTGTTGCTGATTACCTGACTCAATATGCTTTGGGTTGTGCTCAGCATATAGAGTCTGTTTTAACTTCTGGCCTTTATCAGATAGGTCGTCGTGCTGTTCAACCTGCGGATATTGCGGTGTTAGTTCGTGACCGCAAAGAAGCGAAAGAGGTCCAGCAAGCGTTACGTAATTGTGGTGTTGACTCTGTGTTTTTGTCGAGCCGTGAAAGTGTATTTAGTACTGTTGAGGCTCGAGAATTCTTTTATATTTTACAGGCTATTACTGAGCCCACAGACGAGCGCATGATGCGAACCGCACTGGCAACAGGGTTGTTTCATCTGGATATGTCTGAATTAGATGATTTATGCCAAAGCGAATTGGAGTGGGAAGCGCTGGTGGAAGAATTTCAGCAGTATCGCGAGCATTGGTTACGTCTAGGTGTTTTGCCAATGTTGCATAACTTGCTGACAACCAGAGGTTTATCATATCGCGTACTAGTATCTAATGACGGGGAGCGTCGCTTAACGGATCTGTTGCACTTAGGGGAGTTGCTTCAGAAAGCGAGCCAAGAAGTGGAAGGCTTGATGGGTGTTATTCGCTGGTTTGCCGAGCATTTAGCGAGCCCTAATCAAAATTCTGATGAGCAGCAGTTGCACTTAGAAAGTGATCGTTCTCGTGTGACGATTATCACTATCCATAAATCTAAAGGCCTAGAATACGAATTAGTATATTTGCCGTTTATTTGTCGGTACCGAGAAAGTAGCTCTTCACTGTTTCATGATGATGAAGGACGAGCTGTATTGAGTTTAGCACCTGATGATGAGATAGAAGCACAGGTTGAAAAAGAGCGTTTAGCTGAAGATTTGCGCTTGCTTTATGTGGCTATAACGCGTGCAGTACATGCGTGTTATTTGGGTGTGAGTGATATTCGTTACCGTAATAGTAAGAAAGGCAAAACAGTGAACAGTGCGTTGGGGTATCTGTTAATGGGGCAGGAGCCTGATATTATTGCGGCTGTTGATCTTTTTTCTGCCAGTTATCCTGCGCTTAATGTACAGCCTGTACCAACTTCTGCTCCAGATCAAAATACGCAGGATATGTTTGCAGAACCAAAACTTGAGTTACAGGTATTAACTACTAGAGAGTTCTCCGGGGATATTCAGCGAGATTGGCGTGTGACTAGCTATTCGGCACTGAGCCGGTTTCATACACAAGAGCCTGTTACTGAAGTGATTCTGGATCTTGAAGTATTGGAAGAGCAAGACCTTGTGGAAGATGATTTAACGGGTGTCTTCAATATTTTTACATTTCATCGTGGTGCAGTAGCCGGTACTTTTTTACATACATTATTTGAAGAGATTGATTTTGCGAACGTTACGGCGCAGCAACTTGATGAGGTATTAGAGAAGCATTTGTTGCTGAGTGGTTTTGAGCCAGAATGGCAACCCGTTTTATCTGAGTTTGTATTAAAAACCTTGCAAGTTCCACTGCTTCAGGCAGGTTGTTGTCTGAAAGATATTGCGTTACATGACCGTTTAGTCGAGATGGAATTTGTATTGCCCTTTGCTGGGATAAATGCGGCTTCATTGAATCAATTGTTGCGCCAGTATGACCCTTTGGCAATGCGTGCCGGAGAGCTACAGTTTGATCAGTTGCAGGGCATGTTGAAAGGCTATGTCGATTTGACTATGCGCTACGCTGGCCGCTATTACATTGTTGATTATAAGTCTAACCATCTGGGGTATAGCGCAGCTGATTATAATCAAACGGCAATGGAGCAGGCGATGATTGGGCATCGTTATGATTTTCAGTATGTTCTTTATACATTGGCGTTGCACCGTTTGTTGAGAAGCCGCTTAGTAGATTACAACTACGAAACTGACGTCGGTGGAGTGTACTATCTGTTTATTCGCGGAATGAACTTATCTGATGCTGAACAAGGTGTGTTTTATACTAAGCCAGATTTTGCATTGATTGATGCCTTGGACAAATTGTTTGAAGAGGGCTGTGTATGAAGTTGCTTGATGATTTGCATACACAGGGCTTTCTAAGGCCTCTTGATCTTCACTTTGCACGCTGGCTTATTCAGCAACAACCTAAAGCTCCTGAAGCGCTGATATTACTTGCAGCCTTGGCTAGCCAGCAGTTAGGAGAGGGGCATGTATGTATTCACTTGGCTAAATTAGAGCTTATCTGGTCGGCTTGGCCTAGCTCACTTCGTGACCAGGCGAGCTTGCTTGTCTCTTCACAGCCAGCTGATACCCTCTTAGACCACGATATTTTGGGAGATGGTGGGCAGTTAACACCGTTGGTCTTAGATAAAGAGCGTTTATATCTTTATCGGTATTGGCAATATGAATGCCAGGTAGCAAGAAGCTTGTTAGCCAGAACTAGCTCTGTTGAGCTTGATACTGCTTTTCTAAAAGAAAAGCTGGATGGCTTATTTGGAGAAGGTGAGATTGCTAATAGTGAGCTTGATGTTTCTCCTGATGGGCAACGGGTAGCAGCTGCTATCGCTGTATTGCAATCAATGGCTATTATCAGTGGAGGGCCAGGAACCGGTAAGACCACTACGATTACAAGAATGCTGGCCATTTACTTACAAATTCAGAAGCAGCAGAGCCCAGAGGTAACCCCTGTTATTTGTTTGGCGGCGCCCACTGGAAAGGCCGCTGCACGTCTCTCCGAATCTATTAGTATGGCTCGAGACTCTCTTGCGGTAAGTGATGATATTAAACAGATGATTCCTGATCAAGGAACAACGCTGCATCGTTTATTGGGCGCTCGGCCTGGACAAGCTTCTTTTAAATATAATGCAGATAATCCGCTGCACCTTGATTTACTGGTAGTCGATGAAGCATCCATGATCGACCTGCCGCTTATGGCAAACTTATTATTGGCGCTTCCTGAGCAGGCTAGGCTCATTTTAATCGGGGATAAAGAGCAGCTAGCCTCGGTTGAGGCAGGAAGTGTCTTAGGGGACGTATGCTCTGTTCCTGAAGAGGTGGCAAACACTGAGGCAATGGCAGCGCTTTTGTATGAAACATGCCAAGTGCCACTATTGAAAACTAACAGCGTTCAACCATTTTCTGATTCGGTTGCTTTTTTGAAACACAGTTACCGGTTCTCTCAAGATAGCGGTATTGGTGCACTTGCTAGGGCCGTGAATGCTGGCGATGCCAAACAGCTGAAATCTGTATTAGCGTCAGGTTATGCTGATTTGCAGCGCATCACTGCTACTGCTGGTAATGAGCAGCTGATTCAACATATGTTGGAAAAGTATCGGGAGTACCTGAGTATTCTCAATAGCGGCGCAGAGCCGGCTGAAGTAATAAAACAGTTTTCGGTTTTTCGTGTGTTATGTGGTTTGCGTAAAGGGGTTTTTGGTGTTGAGGCTCTGAACACAGCTTTTGAAAAAGAAGCACAAAACCGTGGTCTTATCCAGATGAAAGGGCGTTGGTATTCTGGGAGGCCTGTTATGATCACTCGCAATGACCGTGCTTTGCGTTTGTATAATGGTGATATCGGTATTGCTTTGGAGGATGTTGAGACTCGCCAACTAAAAGTGTGGTTTGAGCAGGGAGGGGAGTTGGTTTCCTACTCAACAAGCCGTCTGCCTCAGCATGAGACTGTTTTTGCGATGACCGTACATAAAAGCCAAGGATCAGAGTTTGATGATGTTACGCTTGTATTGGCAGAAGAAGCCAAGGTAATCAGTCGTGAGCTTGTCTATACCGGCATTACTCGCGCAAAAAAGCATTGTGCACTTTATGGCTCGTTAAAAACGATAACAGCTTCGATTGAGAAGCCAACTGTTAGAATGAGTGGACTTGCCGCAAGAATATGGGGTACCCAGTAGCTAGGAGATACCCCGTTATTATGTAGAATGTAGAGGACTTAACGGTGGCGCTTATGTCGAGTATCTAGGGGCCGATTATAATCCGATTTTATTTTAATCGGACGCATTTCATTGTTTTGCTTGGATGCTAGTAATATTTTTCCTGCATACACAGCGACAATAGCTACAGCAAGTGTGGTTAAAATAATCATAAAGCTCCTCACATTTGTCAATTACTAGTATTACTTTAGACTTTAAAGGCCTAATTCGGCAACTTTATTTGAAAATTCAGTGTAACCGCCAACATGCTCTTGACCAATAAAAATCTGCGGTACAGTAACAACTGGTTTACCAATAGTTTTTTCAAGATCTGCTTGGCTGATGTTTTCCTTATGTATATCTAGGTACTTAAAGTCTAAATCTTTTATCTCACATAGCTGTTTTGCTCTTGTGCAAAACCCACATCCTTCTTTTCCAAAAATAGTAACACGTTCCATAGGATTGCCCTGTTGTTTAATATTAATTAGGTAATGAAACACCCGTTCCGGCATGTTCTCAAATGGTATATAGCTATGCCATAGATAAGAAAAATTAATCAGCAGCTATCGTCACGGTTTGCTCCACAAAAACGGTGGATAACGCTGTAGACATCCTCTTTGTGATTTAGTTTAGCCGCTATATACCTTAATTCGGGTGCTTTGATTAAAAATCAAACAATGTTAATAAGTTAACAGTTATCAATGGTTGCCTATATTGTTTGTGATGGCGCTACGTATACTACGAATTGACCAGTACTCTAGGCCTAATTCTTCAAGACTTTTTACAAAGAATCCGTATAATTCGCGCCAATATGCCCCATGTGAATGGCAAATTGTCACATTCATATGTTTTTAGTCAGCACGAAAATGCTGGGGGCAGGCATCCAGTTGTTGACGAAACCAAAAGTTTCGTTGCAGTGTGGCTTCAGAGTGATTTACTTATGAGAGTCAGTACTATTGGGTGTGATTTTCAGATCCCATATTTATATTTGAAATGGTGAAGATCAAAATGATAGCAAAATCGGCAGATGTACTGTTAGTTGGCGCAGGTGCAATGAGCACTACCCTAGGTATGCTCTTGAAACAACTCGACCCTAACATAAATATCGTGATGGTAGAGCGTTTGGGCCATGTTGCTCATGAGAGTACAGATGGATGGAATAATGCTGGCACAGGGCATGCAGCCTATTGTGAGCTGAACTATACCCCTAAAAAAGATGATGGCAGTATTGATACTAGCAAAGCTTTTGCCATCAATTCAGCGTTTGAAGTCAGCCTACAGTTTTGGTCTTACTTAGTTAAGCAAGGTGCGTTACCAAAACCGGAAAACTTTATTCATGCAACACCTCATCAAAGCTTTGTTTGGGGTGAGGATAACGTTGAGTTCTTGCGTAAACGATATGAAGCTCTTAGTCAGTCAGCCCAGTTTTGCGATATGGAATACAGTGAAGATCCTCATGTTTTACGTGAGTGGATGCCACTGATTATTGAAAATCGTGATCCTATGGAGCCTGTTGCTGGTACACGTGTACGTTATGGTGCAGATGTAGATTTTGGCTCTTTAGCACGTAATATGACGACTCATCTTGAGCAGCAAGATAATTTTGAGCTACTGCTGAGTAATTCGGTCACAGATCTTGAGCAGCAAGAAGATGGTCAGTGGCAGGTAGAGCTCAAAAACTCAAAAACAGGTGCTGAAAGAACAATTACATCACGCTTTGTCTTTTTAGGTGCCGGTGGTGGTGCATTACCTTTATTGCAATTGTCAGGTATTGCTGAAGGTGATGGCTATGGCGGGTTCCCCGTTAGTGGCCAATGGTTAGTGTGTAAGAAGCCTGAAATTGTTGATAAGCATTTAGCAAAAGTTTACGGTTTAGCGCCGATCGGTGCGCCACCGATGTCTGTTCCGCACTTGGATACGCGCATTATTAGTGGGCAAAAAGCATTGCTGTTCGGACCTTTCGCTGGCTTTACCACAAAATTCCTAAAGCAAGGGTCTATGCTTGACCTACCTAAAAGCCTACGTATTAATAACTTAGTATCAATGTTGTCTGTTGGTAAGAACAACATGGATCTAACACGCTATCTGATTAGCGAAGCGATGCAGTCACATGAAGAGCGTGTTGACTCTCTTCGTAACTTCTATCCTGAGGCTAAAAATGATGATTGGGAGTTGGCTGAAGCGGGTCAACGCGTTCAGATCATCAAAAAAGATGAAGAAAAAGGTGGAAAGCTAGAGTTTGGTACTGAAGTCATTGCCTCGGCTGATCATACTTTGGCTGCTTTACTTGGTGCCTCTCCTGGCGCGTCAACAGCGGTGAATACTATGATCGACATTGTCGGGCGTTGTTTCCCTGAGCGTATGGCAACTCCTGAGTGGCAAAGTAAAATGAAGGAGATGGTTCCTTCTTATGGTGAGTCTTTACCAGATAATCCTGAGTTATTGAAAACTGTGCGTCAATATACACTTTCAACGTTGGAACTGGATTAGTAGCTTCGCTCGATCACTAAGCAATAGTTATAAAAAAGCCGACAATTGTCGGCTTTTTATTTGCTCGTTGACGCGGCTTACTTATAGCCAGTCGTCACGGCGTTTTTCTTTTTAGGTAGATAAGGTACCAGTAAACCTAGTAAGACACCTCCTAATGCAACTAAGCCTCCATAAGTGAACCAACGCATAAGGTTGCTCTCATCCATATTGTCTATCTGGCGATTCAGGTCTTTGATTTCGGTATTTAGTTTAGTCAGTTGGTCTGAGTAAGTACCGTTTTCAGTTTTGAATGTATCTAATTCTCCTCTGAGGGTTTGGATTTCAGAGGATTGTTGTTTAACGAGTACTTGGCTTGTTTCTAGTGCTGTTTCAAGTTTAGGTACTCTAATCTGGATACTATCACCGTTATCCACATTGTTTGCATCTACCCAGCCTGTTTTCCCTGAAGCGGTGCGGATTTGAATAAATTTCCCATCACTACTCTTTCTGAGTATGTTTATCGGTGATCCACTACGAACACGCCCGGAAATTTTGTATTGATTGCTCGGTCCACCATGAACAAAAACAAAAACATTGTCGGCGATATGGCCTTTTTCTGCATGAACGGGGAGGGATGCTGAGATGATTGCAGCAGCAAGTATATATTTCTTCATTATTCAGAGAGCCTTTGTCTCGGATGAATGTATTGTATGAGTATCTCTGAGGAGAGCCTATAGTAAACGATTTTGTATAAAATACGATTGAAAATCTCTACTAAAGTTCCTTTTGATGTAGGTTTTTTTAATCCATACATGGATAATGCCGCTCTGTTTACATAAGACCAATTAGACGAAGGAGTCATAAATGGAAAAATTTCTAGATCCAGAGCTGTTGATTAATATTCAGAATGAATATGTTCTACCTTGGGGCATTAATATCGTTATGGCGTTGGCCGTATTCATTATCGGGCGGATTGTTATCGGGCTGGTGATGAGGCTTGTAAGAAAGTTATTAAACAAGTCCAAAATGGACAATATGCTCATTAACTTTGTGACGTCCATTTTGGGCTCTTTGCTGCTGCTTTTTGTTATTGTTGCATCGCTTGATCAACTGGGGGTGAATACTTCTTCTTTGATAGCGATTGTTGGTGCTGCTGGATTGGCCATTGGTTTATCTTTGCAGGATTCTCTGAAGAATTTTGCCGCCGGTGTTTTGCTGGTGGTGTTTCGCCCGTTTCGTGAAGGTGACTTCGTTGAGGCCGCTGGAGTATCTGGCGTCGTAGAGAGTATTTCGATTTTTAGTACAGTTATGCGTACGGGTGATAATCGTGAAGTGATTGTGCCAAACGGCCCTATTTATAGTGGTGTTATTACAAACTATTCAAAACGTGATACACGACGAGTTGATATGGTTTTTGGGATTGGTTATGAAGCAAACCTTCTGCAAGCTAAGCAGTTGTTGGCAGATATTCTTGCTGAGGACGAGCGTATTTTAGCCGAGCCTAAGAGTGTGATCGCTGTTTCAGAGCTAGCGGATAGTAGCGTGAACTTTGTAGTGCGTCCTTGGGTAAGAACTGGAGATTATTGGAACGTTCTTTGGGATACCACTGAAAAGGTAAAATTGCGCTTTGATGAAGCTGGCATCTCGATACCATTCCCGCAAATGGATGTACACGTACATAAGCAGGACTGAGCGAGTGGACGCTAAATTCAAGAGTGAGTTTAGCGTGCAGTCATAACATCTATTTAAGTGAAGGGTTGCGAGGCAGCTGAGTTAGTTGGCTTCTTAATTCTTCATTTTCTTGATTAGCTCGTTGTGCTTCCATTCTGTATTTGAAAATTTCTTCGTATCTGTCTTCTAATTTTGTTTCAAGCACTACAATCTCTTTTTGTTGACCACTGACAGTGTCTTCCAAGGTGTCAATTTGAGACTGCAAGTCTGACAGCATGCCGAAGCCGTTTGGTAATAAATCTTCATCATCGCTGTTTTTTTCCTGAGTGATACTTTGTGTGCCTAACTCATTAACAATGTGGCTATATAACGCTTTTAGGTCGCTAGATTCACGTTCTGTGTAACGAATGGTTTGTTCTAGGGCGCTGTGTGCGCTAGCTGCACCAATAGAGCCTGCAAGTAAGTGCTCTAGCATGCGGTGGAATTCGATTAGCTCAATGATGGTTATGTGCGTCTGGCCAAGAACCTGTAAATCTTCAGCAATGGTGTATACAGATTCTCTGGCTTTGTCTGCACTAAGGTACTGCGAGAGTAAGCTTTTGGCCTCTTCAATTTTGGTATTCAGTGTTATATACGCGTCTAACCCCGTTGGGCGGGCTTTGTTGCCTGTTTTTTGTGGCTGCAGTGCTGTCATAAACTCAGTGGTAAGTGTTCTTTCATCTTTATGAGGCTGGTATACAAGAGAGCCGATAATATAAAAACTGATGTTAAATAGCAGAGTCCATATAACACTGTGAGTAAGTGGGTGAAGCCCGTCTAGCCCTAAAAATGCTTCCGGGTTTAATAACTCAATACCCCAAGGGCCATGAGTTAAAATATCTGGGTTTAACCAGCCTTGTTTAATAAACGTAGGGAGACCTAGCGTATAGCACCAAAGGGCAAAACCAGCGAGTAAGCCTGCAAAAGCGCCGCCACTGTTGGCGCGTTGCCAAAACATTCCGCCGAAGACGGCAGGGGCAAACTGCAAAATAGCAGCAAATGAGAGTAGGCCTATAGCTGCAAGAATATAGGAATCACTGAACTCACGTTCAAACCAATAGCTACTGACTAAAATTAAAGCAACCAATACCCAGCGGATTTGTAATAAGTAGGCGCGTAATCGTTGTGCTGATGTAACGGATTCAATAATAGGCAAAACTAGGTGATTCGATACCATGGTCGCTAGTGTCATCGTTGTAATGATGATCATTCCTGTGGCGGCTGAAAACCCTCCAATAAAAGCAAACATGGTGAGGCCGCTATAGCCTGCTTGTTGTGGCAAAAGTAATACAAAGAAGTCTGCTGACTCAGAGGGTAAGCCACTGAGTAGGCCTGCCGCGGCCAGTGGTATAACAAATAAATTGATCGCAATTATGTAAAGCGGGAACAGCCACATGGCCGTTTTTATATGCTTTTGGTCTGTGTTCTCAATGACAGCTACATGGAACTGACGTGGTAAAAGGAAGATGCCAGCAAAACTTAATACAATAAGCGTCAACCACATGCTAGCGCTATTCGTTGCCGCGTCAAACTGCGTTAGGTATGAGAGGTTTGCTTCAGCCATACGTGTACTGATGTCGGTGAAACCATCATAAAGAATGAAGCAGACAAATAATCCTACACAAATAAAGGCGGCCAGTTTTACAATGCTTTCAACGACAAGCGCTACAATCATTCCTTGATGACGCTCTGTGGGATCAAGCCGCCTTACACCAAACATGATGGTGAAGGCTGTCATCAAAAGCGTCACTAGAAGGCCGCTATACTCACCGTTTGATCCTTGCTGATGAGTGATTATATCAAACGAATTAACAATAGCTTTGAGTTGTAACGCGATATAAGGAAGGATGCCGATAAGGGCGATGAACGTTACTAAGCCCGCAATGCGTTGTGAGCGTCGATATCGAGTAGATATAAAGTCGGCAATGCTGGTGATACGGAATGTTTCTTTTATGGCAACCATTTTTCGTAAAGTAACCCACCAAAAAACGATACCAATCAGCGCACCAACATAAATACCTAAAAACAATAACCCAGAAGTGCTAGCAAAGCCTACGCTTCCATAAAATGTCCATGAAGTATGAAACACAGCAAGAGATAGAGCATAAACCCAAGGGCTTTTTAGTGGAGCTCCTGTCTTGGCTATTCTCCTTTCAACCAGCTGCGCAACTACAAATAGCACTAGCATATAAAGGATAACGGTTGAAATGACAGCTAAGGGCGAAAACATCAAAATTTGCCTTTCAATAGTGCTTTTTTTGAAGAGATATAACTTAGTTAGATATAGCCTGATTGTAACGCGTTTTTGGCGATAGGCTTAAATACTATTTTTTCGAATGTTAGGGTGTATGCTCATTGTGAGAGCATTTGCATGCTGGTGGTACGGGATCCATGCCACCTTCATGCCATGGGTGACACTTTAGGATCCTACGAGAACCCAGCCCAATACCTTTTAAAATGCCGTGGGTTTCGATTGCTTCGAGCATATAATGTGAGCAGCTAGGGTAAAAGCGGCAGTTACTACCAAGAAAAGGGCTGATAGCGTATTGATAAATCCGGATCAAGCCTGTGAGTACTGCCGTAATCGCTTTTTTCAAAATATTAACTCTCGGCGCAGTTTTTTTCTGCGCGTAAAAGGAAATCATCAAACTGATGATCTGCTTCATGATCTAATTCAGCACCGCCAAAGCTTATTTCAACCGGAATATTAGTATCTGCAATGGTTATATCTCGATTGGCAACGGCGGATTTGATACGAAGAGTGACGATGTCAGTTTGTTCTAACGTTGCATCAATTAAGCAAATAACAAAGCTTTTATTATCTAACCTTGCTGCATAGTCAGATTCGCGTAAAACGTCTTTTAAGGAGCGTGATAAGTTGATTAGTACATGATCTCCCATCGCATAACCGTAGCTTTGATTAATGTGGCGCATATTGGCTATAGTGACGACTAGGATGGAAACTGGGTTATTGTAACGTTTTGAGCGAGCAATATCTTGAGCGCCCATCAAGAAAAGTTGCTGCCTATTGAAAAGACCGGTTAGCGGGTCATGTGTTGCTTGTGCCTGCAGTGCGTTTTCAGTTTGTACTTGGGAGCTAATATCTTGAAAAAAGATATAGACTTGTTTCTGGGCAAAGAAGAAGGTTGCATCGTAGTAACGAATGCCAGCTCCGCTCATTAGCGTTATATGCTGTTGATGTGAGCTTTTAGATTCGGTTGCCTGTTGCGTATGTTGAGTTAAAACAGCCAGGCTTTCTTCTGATTGGTTTAAATTCGTGAGGGCTAAGTTGATTAACTCAGAAACTTGAGTATGAAATACGTGTCCAGCAGCTTCATTGGCATACACAATCTGCATATTTTCAACCACGAGAATAGCATTTGGGTTGAATTCTACTAAAGGGTTTGAAGCGTGTTCTGTTAAAGCTGTCTCAATACTCATATAAAATCCATGTGTTTGCTTTCTGCTTCCATAATACGAACTAATAAACAGAATGAACATATAAAAAAAGCTGCTGAAGTTTATCTCCAGCAGCTGGGTTATTATAAATTCTCTTCGGCGTATTCGGCCAGTCTTGAGCGGAAAATTCCTTCAAAATGTACGTTTGCAGCACCATCGAAACCTTTAAAGCGTTCGACAATATAGGTGAGTCCGGAAGTGAGGGGAGTAAGGTAGTTTGAATCAATTTGAGCCAAGTTGCCCAAACAGATCATTTTTGTTCCTTTTCCTGAGCGTGTCAGGATAGTTTTTAGTTGAGATGGTGTTAGGTTTTGTGCTTCATCAATGATGACGACAGCATCCTGAATGCTTCTACCACGAATAAAATTCAAAGATTTAAATTGGATGTTTGCTTTTTCTATTGTGTACTTGACGCTACTTAACGGGCGCTCATCATTTTCATGCATGGCTTCCAAGTTGTCATTGATAGCGCTCATCCACGGGGTCATTTTCTCTTCTTCAGTACCGGGTAAAAAACCAATATCTTCTGCAACAGGTGGCGTTGAACGTGTCACTATAATTTTATTATAGCGTTTATCCTCTATCACCATTTCGAGTGCGCTGGCTAAGGCGATCAGTGTTTTACCTGAGCCTGCTGCGCCATTAAGAATGGCTAAATCTATGTTTGGATCCAGCACCGATTGCATGGCAAAGGCTTGGAATATATTGATCGGTGATATGCCCCAGCAACTTTGTTGCATTAAGTGCTCGTAACCTAAGTCGAGTAAAATGATTTCGTTGTCGTTAATCGCAACAACACGTGCTGCGAAATCTTTGGTATCGTCAAAGATGTATTCGCTGATGTATGCCTCAGGGATTAACGACTTGTCGACATGATGGTAGGTATGTCCATCTTTTTGAATACTTTTTACTTGGTCAACCTTCTCCCAAAATGTGCCATCTAAATGTGTATGGCCAGCAGGTAGTAAGTCGATATCAGAAACTAACTGGTCTGTGCGATAGTCTTCAACTTGTTCAAGACCTGCGCCTAATGCTTTTAGACGCATGTTGATGTCTTTAGTGACTAGAATAACTTCTCTATGGGTGGTAGTTGATTGAAGGTGTAACGCGCAATTGATGATGAGGTTATCTTTTTTGTTACTGGTTAAAAAGCCAGGACGGGCGGTAAGTTCATGGTCTGGAAAAATACTGAGTTTACCGAGCCTTTCTTCACGCCCCTTTCCAGGGAGGGGGATCTGAACGCCTTTAGTTATTTGTGATGGAGAAGTAGCGGTGGATAAAATGTCATCAATAGCTTTAATAGCGTAGCGTGCTTCTTGGGCGACATTTTTTTTACGATCCTTGATGTCATCGAGTTCTTCTAGAACTGTCATTGGGATAGCGACATCTTGCTCTTTAAATTCGTATAGGCATTTGGGGTCATGCAGCAGAACGTTGGTATCGAGAATATAGAGTTTTGTTGCGCTCATGGCTCTATCCTTTTATAGCCGAAACAGAGAATGACAAACTTAATAGACCTTCAATATTCATGATAGTCTAATGTTTTGTATTTGTGGTCAACTTTTCTGGAGAAGTGTATGGGGTATCAGTCAGTTGTTATTCTAACGGGGGCGGGTATATCTGCTGAATCAGGGATTCGCACGTTTAGAGCTAGCGATGGGCTGTGGGAAGATCATCATATAGAGGATGTAGCCACTCCAGAAGGTTTTCATCGAGATCCAGAGCTAGTGCATCAGTTTTATAATAGTCGTCGTGAGCAATTGTTGAGTGAAGCTGTGCAACCTAATGATGCCCATAAAGCGCTGGTAACTCTCGAGAAGCACTTTAAGGGTGATTTCCTCTTAGTAACACAAAATGTTGATAACCTACATGAGCGGGCGGGAAGTGATGCAGTGATTCATATGCATGGCGAATTGCTTAATATGCGCTGTAGCCAAACGGGCTTTGTTTCTTTGGTACAAAATAATACTAGCCCTTTAGATCGATGTGTCTGTTGTGGGCTTCAAGGCACTTTACGGCCTGATATTGTTTGGTTTGGTGAAGAACCGATGCAAATGAATCATATCTATACCGCCCTAAGTCAGTGTGATCTGTTTTTATCGATAGGAACTTCTGGTCATGTTTATCCAGCGGCTGGCTTTGTAGAAGTCGCTAATGAGGCGGGCGCTGATACGGTTGAGATTAATCTTGAGCCTTCTCGTAAAGAGTCTCATTTTAAAGCGCATTTTTATGGGCCTGCAAGTGAGCAGTTACCACGCTTTGTTGATGGGTTGCTCAGCTAAAGTTAAGAAAGGAAAATATAAGTTTTTGTTATTTATAGATATACCTGTAATAAAAAGTGAACTATGTTGAAGTATATAGAGCTGTATATGCTCTTATTTTATTTTTAAGGATGGGTGGCGTCTATGATCACTGAACATTTTATTAATGCAAGTGTAACGCCCTTGGAGAGCATGGATACTCTCTCTCCACATGAGGTTGCCAAATTACAAGATATCAGCCAAAGGGGGTTGTATCGTTTATTTCGTCAATGTTGCTTGGCGGTATTAAATACGGGTAGTGAACTTGATAGTACTCGTACAGTGTTACACCGCTTTCGTGAGTTCGATATACGTATTAAGCACAAGCATAGAGGTGTTCAACTTGAGCTAATTAATGCACCTGCTTCTGCATTTGTTGATGGGGAAATTATTCAAGGTATTCGTGAGCACTTGTTTACGGTGCTTCGTGATCTATTGTATGTAGGGGATGAGCTTGATCAATGCTGTGTTGGTTTAACGGAATCAGAGAGTATTACCAACACGGTATTTCATATCTTACGCCACGCTTCAGCAATGAGACCGCACGTAAAACCTAACTTAGTGGTCTGTTGGGGGGGGCATTCGATTCAGCGATTAGAGTACGACTATACTAAGGAAGTCGGCTATGAGCTGGGTTTGCGTTCCTTTGATATTTGTACGGGTTGTGGTCCTGGTGCTATGAAAGGTCCTATGAAAGGAGCCACCATAGCACATGCAAAACAACGTAAAGAGAGCCCGCGTTATATTGGTTTGACTGAGCCTGGTATTATTGCAGCGGAGTCACCGAATCCGATTGTTAATGAGCTGGTGACTTTACCGGATATTGAAAAGCGACTGGAAGCGTTTGTGCGATTAGGGCACGGAATCATTGTATTTCCTGGAGGGGCCGGTACTGCTGAAGAGATTCTCTACATGCTCGGGATTCTTCTTCATCCTAAAAATAGAAATGTTCCTTTTCCTCTGGTGTTTACTGGTCCTGCAGGCAGTGAGGCTTACTTTGAAACCGTGGATCGTTTTATTAAAGCAACGATCGGTGCGCGTGCTGCAGAGCGTTATGAGATTGTCGTAGGTGATCCTCATGGCGTTGCTGTGAGAATGAGGGAGGGTCTAGAGAAAGTTTTGGCTTATCGCAAAAAGACTGACGAGTCGTACCATTACAATTGGCAGCTATATATACCACACGAATTTCAGCAGCCTTTTGAGCCGACACATGAAGAAATGGCGCAACTAAATCTTCGTGAAGGACAACCCGATTATATTTTGGCTGCTCAGCTTAGAAAGGCGCTTTCAGGTATTGTTGCTGGCAATGTAAAAGAGCCGGGGGTGTTGGCCATTGAAAAGCACGGACCTTTTGAGCTCACGGGTGATAAAGATATTATGCAGTCACTGGATCAATTACTGGCATCGTTTGTTGAACAAAAACGCATGAAGATTAATCATGAAGAGTACCAGCCTTGTTATAAAATAGTGAATTAGAGGCGTGTTCTTATCAGTTAATGTTTCTCGATGTCATTATGTAAAGCGATAAAAAAGGAGTCTCAATTGAGACTCCTTTTTATTTGCTACGCATAAACGTAGTTGCTATTGCTTAAACACGCTCTAGCAAAGCTGCGATACCTTGACCACCACCGATACACATAGTGACGACAGCATAACGTCCTTCAACGCGCTGTAGCTCGTGTAATGCTTTTACTGTAATGATCGCTCCAGTAGCACCGATTGGGTGGCCCAAAGAGATACCAGAACCATTAGGGTTCACTTTGTCTGCTGGAAGATCTAAATCGCGTGCCACAGCCAGAGCTTGAGCCGCAAATGCTTCGTTTACTTCCCAAACATCAATATCGCCGACAGTTAGGCCTGCTTCATCAAGAAGCTTGCGTACAGCTGGTACAGGGCCGATACCCATGTACTTAGGCTCAACACCTACAAACGAGTAACCTGCTAAACGAGCCATCGGCTTAAGGCCACGTGATTTCGCTTCATCTGCACTCATCATGGTCACCGCAGCCGCCGCATCGTTAAGACCTGATGCGTTACCAGCAGTTACACTACCATCACGTTTAAAGGCTGGGCGTAGCTTCGTCATATCTTCTATTTTACAGCCTAGGCGGGTGTGCTCATCTGTATCAAAGAAGGTACTGCCTTTACGGCTTTTAAGTTCAATCGGTAAAATTTGATCTTTGAAACGGCCCGCAGCGGTAGCTGCTTCAGCGCGTTGGTGACTTAGTGTCGCTAATGCATCTTGGTCTTCACGGCTAATGTCCCACTTATCAGCAACATTTTCAGCCGTGATACCCATATGGGTGTCATCAAATGGGCAGGTTAGGGCACCAACCATTGCGTCAATAATAGCGCCATCACCCATGCGTTGGCCGAAGCGAGCACTCGGCATCCAGTATTGTGAGCGACTCATTACTTCAGAACCACCGGCAACGGCTGCGGTGCACTGGCCTAGCTCAATTTGCTGTGCAGCCGTAATAATGGCTTGCAAACCACTACCGCATAGACGGTTTACAGTAAGAGAAGGTGTTTCGTGTGGCAAGCCGCCATCAACTGCAGCAACTCGGCCAATATACATATCACGGCGTTCGGTATGGATTACATTTCCGATAACGCTATGTCCAAAAGCGGTAGGCTCAACCCCTGAACGCTGAACTGCTTCGCCAACGACGGCTGCTGCTAGTTCACATGGAGTTTTAGTTTTCAGGCTGCCACCGAAACCACCGATAGCTGTACGTACGCCACTTAAAAAAACAACATCATGCTGACTCATACCCTACTTTCCTTTTTTAATATAATAGTAACTCTAGCTATAGTTCTGAACTGGGGAAATACATTCAGAACCACAGAACATAAACCATATTTACTACAGTAGTGATACTGGTCTATAGACAATTGGTTTAGTTTTTAGACTATTGAGTAATGCTATGAAGTGAATATACAGGTGTTTTATGACAACTCTGAAATTTATGGGTATATTTAGCGCTGTTTGGGAAAGCCTTTAAGGGGCAGCGATTGAAGAATAAGTTAATAGTCACGTTAACAACCGTTCGTGGCTCACGTCAGTACTCTTTAGGGCAAGTTGCACGCTATATTGTGGCGCTGGTTGTTGTGTTATTTGCTACAAGTTTTTTTATCTCCAACTGGTTTTTAGTGAAAACAAGCGACGACTTATCTGATCTTGAAGAAGATCATGAACAGCTAAATGATCAATATGAAATGATGCTGGGAACACAGAATCTATACAAAAATGAGTTAGATCAGTTAAGTGTTTCATTATCGCGAGTTGCAAGTCAGCGTGATAAGTTACAAGCTGAAAATATTCGTATGGGTGATAAGCTTTATGAGGGGAATAACCGTCTAGGTGAGCTACATGCTACACTAGGCGCAAGTCTGAGTGGCTTGGAGGCTCTGCTAAATGTAGAACCATCAAGCGATATGTCAAAAGAGCGGCTTGAGTCTTTGACAATGATGGCTAACCAACGTTTGTTTATGCTAAACAGTATCCCTAACGGTGTACCTATTCAAGCTATCAGAATTAGTGATGGTTTTGGTATGCGGATGCATCCTATTCGTAAAAAACGTGTAATGCATCATGGCATTGATTATAAAGCGAATACAGGAACACCAGTGTACTCGACAGCGGATGGCGTAGTAGAGTCTGCAGGTAATAAGCATGATGGCTATGGCAAACAGGTTGTGATTCTTCATGGCTTTGGTTTTAAGTCCAGTTATAGTCATTTGAATAAAATTGAAGTAAGTAGTGGCGAATTTGTTCATAAAGGACAGAAAATAGCTGAAAGCGGCAATACAGGTAAATCTACCGGGCCGCATCTGCATTATGAAGTGCGCCATCTCTATTCGAAGATTAATCCAGCGCCTTTTGTCGCGTGGAATATTGCTAACTTTGATACAATTTTTTCTACAGTGAAGAGTGTAAAATGGGCATCCTTAAAAAATCTCTATCCTCTAAATCAAACCGTTCAGCCATAACTATTATTGCTGAAGGGAACAAGTTTTCTGGCGAAATGAATATCGTTGGTAAAATGCATATAGATGGGATGTTCGAAGGGAATATCAACTCGTTGGATAACATATCAATTGGTAAAACTGGTCACGTATCAGGCAATATTAAAGCCAAGCATATGACGGTTAGCGGCTTGTTGGAAGGTGAAGTCGTATGTGATGAGTTGCATATCGAGAAAGGCGGAAAAGTTCGAGCGATGGTGCTTAGCAAAATTATGAGCATTGACCCTGCCGGCTGTTTTCAGGGGGAGCGAAGAGAAAATGCAAGCCCGGCTTATCCCGCAGCAAAAGCTGTCGATTATGAATCTGGTGTAGATGCTATTGATTCTTTACCCGATAAGATTACTTTAACAACACCTGAAAAGCAGAACTCTTAGCCTATGTGTGAATTGCTTGGTATGAGTGCCAATGTGCCTACTGATATCTGTTTTAGTTTTAGTGGCTTAATGCAACGAGGCGGTGAAACAGGCCCACATCGTGATGGTTGGGGAATTGCTTTTTATGAAGGGAAGGGAGTGAGGACATTTCATGATCCCGCACCAAGCTGCCATTCAGTCATTGCTCGGCTAATAAAAAGCCACCCTATTAAAAGCTTGGTTGTTATAAGTCATATTCGACAGGCTAATGTAGGCCAGGTTTGTTTAGAAAATACTCACCCTTTTATTCGTGAATTGTGGGGGTTTAGTTGGTCTTTTGCTCATAATGGGCAGCTCGATAAACGTATTTTTGATCTTCCTCTGGTTTTTTACAAGCCGGTGGGAAGTACTGATAGTGAATATGCATTTTGTTGGTTATTAGACCAAGTACGTTTGGCGTTTCCAGAACGACCTGAAAATATTGATGAGTTAACGACATTTATTCATCAGCGCTGTGAGCAGTTACGAGAGTTGGGCGTATTCAATATGTTGTTGTCTGAGTCTGAATACTTATTTACTTACTGCACTACTAAATTGTCCTGGCTTACTAGGCGAGCGCCTTTTGGTGAAGCAAGCTTGAAAGACGACGATTTGACGGTGGATTTTTGTAAAGAAACGACAGATAACGATATTGTTACCGTTATTGCTACAGACCCACTTACTGATAATGAAGCATGGATTACTTTAAATACGGGTGAAATGGTGGTGTTTCAAGGAGGACTGGATAAGGATCGCCGTTTGTCACGCAGCGCTTATGATGAATGACGGCCAAGTGTTGGTTAGTCATTATTATTAAAACATGGATAGGACTACTTTGAAGCAGACAACAGATCTTCCCGTTTCAACTATTACTGAATTGTTGTCTCTTTCATGTAAGCGTTACACTTACCTTCCTGCGTTTACTCATGCTGGTGCTACGCTAGAGTATCAAGAGTTAGATCGGCTAAGCACACACTTTGCTTCTTACATTCAACATCATACATTGTTAGAAAAAGGTGACCGAATAGCGCTATTGTTACCAAATTTACTTCAGTTTCCTGTTGCTCTTTTTGGTGCGTTGAAAGCGGGTCTTGTTGTTATTAACCTCAACCCTCAATTTACTGCTAATGAATTGCAGCGACAAATGCAAGACAGTGAAGCGAAAGCAGCTGTTGTACTATCTCAAATGAGTGAGAATTTAGCAGAAATAATCAATACAACATCGTTGCAAACCGTTATTGTAACGAATGTAGTTGATCTCCATTCGCCTATGACGCGCTGGTGGTATACGTTTTCTAGCAATTGGCAACTGTCTGACAGCGGTCTGGATAGCTTTGCTGGCACGGTTGGCTTTAGAAAAGCTCTTAAATTAGGTGAAAAGAAGTTATTTAAAAAGGTCAGCATTTGTCCTGATGATCTTGCTTTTTTACAATATACTGGAGGGACTACGGGAGTCGCGAAAGGTGTAATGCTACATCATCGACAGCTTATTGCTAATATGCACCAGATAAATGATGTGCTTAGTGAAATACTTGTTTCTGGAAAAGAAGTAGTTTGCACTCCGTTACCTATTTACCATATTTATTCTTTAACTTTTCATTGTCTTGTTATGTTGTCTCACGGTAGTCATATGGTGTTAATCCCAAATCCTAGGGATCTTGATGCATTGGTTGGCGAATTCGTAAAGTATCCTTTCACTATTCTTGCTGGCCTCAATACACATTTTATCGGTTTGTGTCAGCATTCAATATTTGTACAGCTAGATTTTAACTCTCTCAAAGCAACATTTTCTGGTGGTGTCGCCTTAACCCAATCAGCGGCTCATGAGTGGGAGAGTGTGACAGGCAGCAGAGTATTAGAAGGATATGGATTAACAGAAGCATCGCCGGTTGTTTCGGCCAATAGTCCAAGGTCTGTGGCTTCTGGGACAGTTGGGAAACCTTTGCGCGATACTCAAGTTAAAATCTTAGGGGAAGAGGGAGATGTGCTTTCTTATGGAGAGACCGGCGAGTTGTGGGTAAAGGGGCCGCAGGTAATGCAGGGGTATTGGAATAAGCCTGTAGATACCAAGCAGGTATTGGTGGATGGTTGGTTAAAAACAGGTGATATTGCAAGAGTAGATCCTCAGGGCAATATTCAAATTGTTGATCGCCAAAAGGATATGATCAATGTCTCTGGTTTTGCTGTTTATCCAAATGAATTAGAGAAAGTCATTAGCTGTCATCCTGATGTGTTGGAGTGTGCCGCAATTGGTATTCCAGACGAGATTTGCGGAGAGCACATCAAGCTCTACGTAGTTTCCTCTAACCAACGGCTTTCGATTCGTGATGTTAGGGATTACTGTCGTGAGCGCTTGACCTCATATAAAGTGCCTCGTGTCGTCGAATTTAGAAAAAGCTTACCGCATAATGGCGTAGGTAAGGTTCTCCGTCGCCAGCTACGCGAGGAGGAGCTTAATGCTTTGCAACATCCTAAATACGGTCGTCATCTTTAATAAGACCTTTTTATAAAATATTTCATGTGAATTCTGTGAACAATAATACTCAGCAAATCTCTTCCTTATGTAAGCAGCTTGATACGTGTCGCACGGTTGATCGAGAGCGCTTACGTCATTCTATTAATAAAATGGCAGAGCGCATAACAAATGCATTGCCGATTGATAGGACGCTAGCCTCTATTGAGTCCCAAATAGAGACGAGCCAAAAGCAGGTGTCACAGAAGCAATTGTTGATAGGTGATATTAACTACCCTGCATTACCAATCGCAGATAGAAAAGATGAAATAAAAGAAGCCATTAGTCAGCATCAAGTCGTGGTGATTGCTGGCGAAACTGGTTCTGGTAAAACTACTCAGTTACCTAAGATCTGTTTGGAGCTAGGCTATGGCGCTCAGGGGTTAATAGGTCATACACAGCCTCGAAGGCTTGCGGCACGAACTGTAGCCACGCGTATTGCAGAAGAGCTTGGCACTGAGGTGGGTGCTAAAGTAGGTTATCAGGTTCGTTTTACTGATTTAGTGAGTGACAACTCTCTTATTAAGCTTATGACTGATGGTATCTTGCTGGCAGAAACTCAGCATGATCCGTTATTGTCAAAGTATCAGGTTGTTATTATTGATGAAGCGCACGAAAGAAGCCTGAATATTGATTTTTTATTGGGCTACATTAAACGTATTTTGCCGCGACGTCCTGATCTTAAGTTAGTGATTACTTCTGCCACAATAGATTTAGAGCGATTTTCTGAGCACTTTGATGGTGCCCCTATTATTGAGGTGTCTGGTCGTACTTATCCTGTTGAAACAATTTACCGTCCTTTGCTAAGTGATGAAGAAGGCTTACAAGATAAAACACTTCTGCAGGGTACTTATGAAGCTGTTAATGAAATTATTGAGCTTGATAAAGCGGCGAAGCGAGCCGGTGCGCGCGATATTCTGATTTTTCTAAGTGGCGAGAGGGAAATTAGAGAATCTGCAGAGATGCTGAGAAAAGCGCAACTACGAGATACCGAAGTGATGCCATTATATGCGCGTTTGAGTGTATCCGAGCAAAATAGAATATTTCAGGGAACTCGCAGTGCCGGTAGGCGAATAGTGCTTGCTACTAACGTGGCAGAAACTTCTGTTACTGTACCTAATATTCGTTACGTGATCGATACAGGTGTTGCACGTATTTCACGATACAGCTATCGCTCAAAAGTTCAGCGCTTGCCCATTGAAGCTATTTCTCAGGCTAGCGCCAATCAGCGAGCGGGGCGCTGTGGACGAGTTGCTGCCGGGGTTTGTGTTCGTCTTTATAGTGAAGAGGATTTTAAGCAGCGCCCAGCTTTTACAGATGCAGAGATACGACGTACGAATCTAGCCGCTGTTATTCTTCAAATGCTCAACTTAAAGCTTGGTAATATTGCTGACTTCCCTTTTATTGATCCGCCTGATAGTCGTTTTATTAGTGATGGTTTTAAGTTGCTAGAAGAGCTGGGGGCTGTGACTACGCACAGGCAAATGACCTCCTTGGGCAAAAAGCTCAGTAAGCTTCCGGTTGACCCACGTATTGGTCGAATGATTATTGAGGCTGAAAAACAGGGGGCTCTTAAAGAAACCATAGTAATCGCTAGTGCGTTGAGTTCTCAAGATGCTCGAGAGCGCCCACTCGATAAGCAGCAGGCAGCTGATGAAAAGCATAAACAGTTTGCAGATGAGGAGTCCGATTTTGTAACTATGTTGAATCTCTGGGATCAGTATGAAGAGCAGCGTCAAGAGCTTTCGCAAAATCAGTTACGAAAATATTGCCAGCAAAATTTTCTTTCTTTTATGCGTATGCGAGAGTGGCGTGATGTGCATCGCCAATTGCATTTAGCGGCTAAGCAGTTAGGACTGAAAGAAAATAAAGTTCCAGCGGAGTACCGGGAATTACATATCTCGCTGTTGTCTGGGTTGCTGAGCCATATTGGTTTTAAACAGGAAAATAAAGAGTTTCTTGGTGCTCGTAATCGTCGTTTTCATGTTTTTCCTGCCTCCGCTTTATTTAAGAAACCACCGAAATGGGTGATGGCTGCTGAAATGGTTGAGACCACTAAGTTGTACGCTCGTATGTTGGCTCGTATTGAGCCTGAGTGGGCTGAGTCGTTGGCGAAACATCTTGTGAAACGTTCATATCTTGAGCCTTCTTGGCATAAGAAACGGGCACAGGTGGTAGCAACGGAGCAAGTATCGCTTTTTGGATTACTAATTATTCCTAAACGCACCGTGCACTACGGGGTTATTGATTCAGCAGTTTCGCATCAGATATTTATTCGCTCAGCGCTTGTCGAAGGTGACTTTTACACAAAAGGAAAATTCTTTAATCATAACCGAGGCTTGTTAGAACAAATTGAAACATTAGAAGCTAAATCTCGGCGTAAAGACTTGCTGGTGGATGAAGACACGCTCTATGACTTTTATGCACGTAAGTTTATTGACTTGCAGGGAGAGCATATAGTCAATGGTGCAGGGTTTGAAAAGTGGCGCAAAGAGGCTGAGTTTAAGCAAGCAGAAGTGCTTTATCTGACGGAAAAAGACCTTTTGCAGCGCTGTGCCTCGCATGTGTCACAAAGTGATTATCCCGATGAATTTGAATGGAAGGGGATAAAGCTAAACTTAAGTTATCACTTTGAGCCGGGAGCCGTCGATGATGGTGTATCCATTTCGGTTCCATTGGCACTTCTGCGCCAGTTGCCGGTTAAGCGACTTGAATGGCTTGTACCAGGAATGCTCAGAGAAAAATGTACTGCTTTGCTTAAAGGCTTACCAAAACAGCGCCGTAAAAACTTTGTACCTGTACCTGACTATGCTGGAGCTATCTCTGAAGCAATGCTTTTTTCTGAAGGTGATTTGTTCGAAGCGATGGCTCATCAATTGTTGCGTATGAGTGGCGTTCGGCTTGAGTCATCAGAGTTAAGTCAGATTCAGTTGGATGACCATTACCGCATCAATATTAAATTACTTGATGATCAAGGGCGTTTAGTTGCTGAAAATCGAGATTGGGGCTTCTTGTGTGAGCACTTTGGCTCGTCCTCTGATGCAGCTATAAAAGAAGGGCCAGAAGACAGTTGGGGGCGTAAAGGGATAACTGAGTGGGATTTTGGTGAACTGGCAGAAAAAGTGCAGTTGCGCCAAGCTGGTGGCATTATGATTGATGCTTGGCCAATGCTTGTCGACCGTAAAGACAGTGTTGAACTTATGTTGGCGATGAATAAAGCTGAAGCTGTTCAAGCTTCCATTCAGGGTTTTACACGGCTAGCCATGTTATCGATGAATCCGCAGATTCGTACAAGTCGCTCCAAAATTCCTCATTTAAATGAAAGTTTATTGTTTGCTAGTAAAATATTTACAAAAAAAGATTTAGAAGAAAATGTCATTCGCCAGTCGGTAAGACGTGTGATGAAGTTAGATGAGACGCTTCCTGCATCGAGAGAAGAGTTTGCCGAAAAAATTAAGAAAGCAAAGGTGGAATTAAGCGCTAGCGTGCAAGAGTTAGCTAGGTTAGTTTTTTCAATACATAAGCAATACCACGCTATTGTGAAGCAGTTGAGCTCTAGTGTTTCATTTGAGTCGGTGACTATATTGAATGATATTAAAAACCAGCTCGAAAATTTAGTCTTTAAAAACTACATATCCTACATCTCGTGGTCTGAGCTAAATCAATACCCCAGATATATGGATGCCATTATATTGCGCCTAGAAAAGTTTCCTCGTGAAATTCAGCGTCAGCGTCTGTTAAGTGAGCAGTTGCAACAGCTTTGGAGAGCGTTTGTGGAGTTAAAAGAACACAAAACAAAGCTGGGAGGGAGTAATGCGTTGTGGGTTGAGCAGCTAAATAGTTATCGGTGGTACTTGGAAGAATATAGGGTCTCACTTTTTGCTCAGCAGCTAGGGACGTCGGTGAGTGTTTCTGAGAAAAGAGTACGCCAGCGTTGGAAAGATGTGCAAGCTGATTGAGATCAATAAAAAATAAATCTCAAGTATTAAAGGTGGCAGGAAACTTTCAAAGGGTTGCGGTGTCTCCTTTGCTGTGGTTTAATTGCGCACAATTTAATCATGTGCGTAAATTTGGTGTTTTAGAGAAAAATGCTCATGATTCATAAAAATAACGGTTATTGATAAAGTAACAGTTAAAGAAGAATTGATAGGCATATGAAATAAAAGTAAAAAAATTACTTCATATGTTTGAAATATTTTAAAATTATAGTACTTTCTTATATAGCACTGTTCTAAAAAAGAGCGGGCATTAAGAAAAACTTGAATTCACTACTAGTATGTTGAATCTTGAAGGGGAAATATTGATGAAAAAGTCACTGATCGCTCTAGCTGTTGCTGGTGCTCTGACTGCTCCAATGGTTGCACAGGCTGACGCTACACTTTACGGTTCTTTGCGCCTTAAAGTAGTTGCTGAAGAAAATAAAGACCTAGATGTTGCTGATAACGCTTCACGTATCGGTATCAAAGGTTCTGTAGACACTAACATTGATGGCGTTAAAGCTATCTACCGTGGTGAGTGGAAAGTTAACGGTGCTGGTGCTAGCGAAGCTGACTTCGGCGCTGGTCGTTTGGCTTACGTTGGTTTGACAGGTGGTTTCGGTACTGCTGCAATCGGTCAGCAGTGGACTCCTGAATACAGCTTCGTAACTGGCGCTGTTGATATTCTTGATGGTAACTCTACTGCTCTTACAGTAGACGTTTTCCGTGCAAGCAACGTGATCTCTTACGTTACTCCTAACATGGGTGGTTTCCAGGGTGCTCTTGCTGTTGTTGCTGATGGTAGCACTACAAATGGCGAAGACGCTGATTCTTATCACCTAGCTGCTAAATACGGCATGGCTGGTTTCACTGGTGGTATCTCATACATCAGCAATGAAGCTGTAGATGATGCTAACAGAACTGCTGTTTCTGTTTCTTATGCTGCTGATGCTCTATATGTTGCTGCTTTGTACCAAGATAAAGAAGCACTAGATGACAACCAGTATGAACTAGCTGGTTCTTACGCTTTCGGTAACACTAAACTGCTAGCTAACTTCGCTAAAGAAGGCGATGCTAAAGGTTACGGTATCGAAGTTCAGCAGACTCTAGGTAAGCAAGCTCGTGTATTTGCTAACTACTTAGAAGAAAATGAAGATGCTGGTGACGGCGACACTTTCTCTGCTGGTATGCGCGTAGACTTCTAATCTAAACTTAGATTAGTAATTCGCTTAAAAGGCTCCTTCGGGAGTCTTTTTGCGTTTTATAAAAGTTTGATTTTATTTTCTAGTACAGTGTCTTACAATTAAGTTTTAGTCGTTTCAGGAAGTGATAATGTTCAATAAGCAAGCAGCAGGCTTTGGGTGCGGTGTTGCACTCATGTTTTCTTTTTATACTTCTGGTGCTATTGCGGCTGTTGAAAGTGACCCTTGGGAAGGAGTTAATAGAACAGTCTATAAAATTAACAAAACCGCTGACCGTGCGCTTTTAAAACCACTTGCTCAAGGCTATCACGCTGTGACTCCTGATATAGTTGAAACTGGAGTGCATAACTTTTTCTCAAATCTTGGCGATGTCACTTCATTAGCGAATAATATTTTGCAGTTAAAGCTAGAAGGTAGCGTTAAGGATTTTTCTCGTATTGTTTTCAATAGCACATTTGGTATTGCTGGCTTGATAGATGTGGCAACGCCAATGGGTATTCAAAGTAGCGATGAGGACTTTGGGCAAACGCTAGGCTATTGGGGTGTGAAGCCTGGGCCATATGTCGTATTGCCTTTATTTGGCCCAAGTTCTGTTCGTGATGGCTTGGGGCGAATTCCAGATGCTGCGACGAATGTCTGGGCAAATGAAGTAGAGCATATTCCTACGCGTAACACCGGCTTTGGTGTTAACTTGTTAGATACGCGTGTAGGTTTGTTTTCAGCTGAAAAACTAATTACAGGTGATGAGTATAGCTTTGTGCGTGATGCTTATTTACAGCAGCGGGATTACGCAGTTAAAGATGGGCAAATGGATGGGCAGTTTAATCAGGACGATTTTTAGCGATAATTTTTCTTGATCAGATTAAACTATTATTTATGACAACACACCTATCAGATATACAGCTAGTTGGTTTTGAAAAAGCGGACTTACCTTTAGTTAAGTCTGTTTTAGCTGATATGAACTCTGGTACGAGCTGTTCTGTATCAGCGGTAAGCGCCCCGCATTTTAAGCACTTTGGTATTTGTGTCTTATTTGTTTCCAGTGGATCTGATTTAGAGCAATTGGCCGATTTGCTGAGTGATGACGGGCGATTTCCTATCGTACTTGTTTTATCTAGTAGTAGCGATGTCTCTGTGATTAGGGCTTTGAGAGCGGGCGCAGATGATGTTTTTTATCTGGAAAGCCTGCAGTCAGAATATGAGGAGTTTATAAGCTCCCTGCAAGCAAAGTTGACTCGATGTCGCCTGCTATATGAAAGGTTGATTTATCGAGAAGGGTTAGAGGCATCCCTAGAAGAGCTTAAGGATGACCAGTACGCCGCTTTTCAAGTGCAAAATCGTTTGCTTCCAGTTAAAAAACAAGTAATACAGAATATTGAGTATCAATATAGCATTACGCCTTCTCTTATTGTAAGTGGAGACTTTGTTGATGTTCTGCCTATCAATAATGAGCTTACCTTATTTTATCTGGCGGATGTCTCTGGTCACGGAGCATCATCAGCGTTAGTAACGGTGCTTCTTAAAAATATAACCAGTCGCCTGCTTCGAAACTTTAGGCGTGACTCAAGTTATGACATCCTGTCGCCTTTAAAAACTCTTAATCGTATAAATTCTGAACTATGTTCTTTGGCTTTGGATAAGCATTTAACTATCTTTGCTGGTTTGATCAATAACACAGATAATACGCTTACTTATGCCGTAGGTGGGCACCATCCGATGCCTGTGTATAAGTCGTCAAGTAGTATGTTTGTGTTGGAGGGGCGGGGAATGCCGGTTGGTTTATTTTCGGATGCTGTTTTTTCACAAAATCAGATAGAGTTAGATACGGAGTTTTCACTGTCTGTCTTTTCCGATGGCGTGTTGGAGCTTTTGCCTCAAAGTTCAATTTCTGAAAAAGAGCAAGGTCTTTATGAGTGGCTAGAGAGTAACAGTGCAGATTTAGAAGTACTGAAATCTTATATATTTGATTCAAGTGAGCATCTGGAACAGTATCCTGATGATATTACCATAATGACTGTGTCGAGAGTTTAATCATGAGTCTGGGCTCAATTTTTTATGCTGTTGTAGATAACCACTATGTCATTAAATTTGTTGGTGAAGTGCGCTTAACGCTGTGTTCGTCTTTGGATACTCATATTGAGCGGATACTATCATCAGATCAGTGTGACCAAGTGTTAGTGGATTTAACAGAAGCAACTTGTCTTGATAGCACGACTTTTGGACTTATAGCAAAGCTAGCGATACGTGCCAAGAATAAGGAATTCCCTACGCCTGTTTTAGTGTCGACGCACGATGATGTGACGAAAACTTTATTGAGTATGGGGTTTGATCATATTTTTGTTTTACTTGAGTCTTTACCCAAGACTCAATGTGAATTGCAGCATGTTCCGGTAGTGCAAGAGTCCGTTGAGGCAACTCAGCTTCGTATTATTAGTGCCCATAAAATTTTAATGTCGTTAAATGATTCAAACTATGAAGCATTTAATAATCTGATTAGTGTGTTAGAGCAAAAATAGGACTTTTTCCTATAGCCTCGATTTATGCAGTCTGTAGAATAACGGTTGTCAGGGATGCAGCAGGGATGTTGATTTAACGAACGGAATTGTTCGTCTGGCCATCGCATCAGGATTGTTGTGATGATTTACATGGATGTGAACGAAGGGCTCGTTGCAGGATGCATTTAGAGCCCTTTATTTTTTATATGCTTACTTCGTGGCTTGCTAGTACTTGTTCTAACTTTACCTGATCCGCTGCGAAATTCCTTATACCTTCCGCTAGTTTTTCTGTTGCCATTGCATCTTCATTCATTAACCATCGAAAAGTTGCTTCGTCATTATCTGGAATGGCGATCTCTGAAGTAGCTGTTTCTGTGCTTAGCTTTTGAGGTAATGCAGCATGAGAGTTTTCTAGTTCGCTCATTAGTTGTGGGCTGATGGTGAGTCGATCACAACCCGCAAGGCACTGGATTTCAGTAATACTTCTAAAGCTGGCACCCATCACAATGGTTTTATAATCATTTACTTTATAAAAGTTATAGATGCTTGAAACAGAGACTACACCAGGATCTAATTCGCCAGAATAGTCTTGTTCAGGTTGCTTCGCTTTATACCAGTCTAAAATGCGTCCAACAAAAGGCGAGATCAAGTAAGCGCCTGCATCGGCACAGGCAGCGGCTTGTGCAAAGCTAAAGAGCAAAGTTAGGTTACAGTTAATGCCTTCTTTTTCTAAAATTCGGGCTGCTTGTATGCCTTCCCAAGTTGATGCAATTTTTATTAAGATGCGATCATTGCTGATGCCTGCATCGTTATATAAGCGAATGAGTTGGTGTGCTTGTTCAACTGTCGCAGCGGTATCAAAAGATAGGCGGGCGTCCACCTCGGTAGAAATCCTGCCAGGAATTATTTTAAGAATCTCTAGGCCGATTAAAACGCTTAGTTTTTGGGTCATCAAAGAGAGCTGTGTTTTAGGCTCTTGGCTTTGCTCATATGCCCACGCTTTGGCTTGGTCAAGCAAAGGGCTATAGATAGCTAGGCCAGCTGCTTTGAGTAGCAGTGATGGGTTTGTGGTTGCATCCACGGGCGTGAATTGGCTGATAGCCTCTATATCACCCGTATCGGCAACTACGGTTGTCATTGATTTAAGTTGCTGCAGTTGGCTTTCCATGGGTTGGATTTCCATAAATTATCTTTTGGTGAATTAGTTAAACTCTTTTATTTTAGCGAGGGCTTGTTGAATCACTTCAATACCCGCACCACGTTTGTGAGCTTGTTCACTAATCAGGCGGCGAAATTGCTTACCTCCAGGCATACCATGAAATATACCTAAAATATGTCGAGATATGTGATTAAGGTATACATCTTGCCTGAGCTGTTCTTCAATATAGGGTAAATACGCTTCAATAGCCTCTATACGGCTCATAGTCTGTTGGTTTGTGCCATATAGAGCATTATCCACTTCGGCGAGTATATAGGGGTTTTGGTAGGCCTCTCTTCCCATCATGACGCCGTCAACATATTTAAGGTGCTCTTGAGAGTCGTCTAAGGTTTTGATGCCACCGTTAATGATAATTTCAAGCTCAGGAAAAGCTTGTTTAAGCTTATAAACCCTATCGTATTGTAAAGGTGGTACATCTCGATTTTCTTTCGGACTAAGGCCCTGCAAAATAGCTTTTCGAGCATGTACGATAAATGTGTTGCACCCTGAAGTCTTTACAGTATCGACAAAGTGGTGAAGAAGCTCGTCGCTATCGAGGTTATCAATACCTAAGCGGTGCTTAATGGTGACTGGGATATCTACGGCTTCCTGCATAGCTGACATGCAATCACGCACTTTTTCAGGGTACTCCATTAAGCAAGCGCCAATCATATTGTTCTGAACGCGATCACTTGGGCAGCCAACATTTAAATTAACTTCATCATAGCCATATTCTTGTGCCAGACGTGCGCATTTTGCTAGATCTGTTGGATCGCTGCCACCGAGTTGTAGAGCGACGGGGTGTTCGCCTTCGTTATAAGCGAGGTGGCGATGCTTATCACCAAAAATTAGCGCGCCTGATGTGACCATCTCTGAATAAAGCACGGTATTTTGGGATAAGACACGATGAAACATGCGACAGTGCTTATCTGTCCAATCCATCATAGGTGCTATGCAAAAGCGGCGATTCAGCGTATCCCGCGTGGTGTCTGATTTTAAGGCTGTATTCGTTGAGTTATTCAATGTTCTATTTTAGGCCGTTTGGGGTTGTTTTAGCATATAGAGTGCTACAAAAAGTGCTACATAAACCCGTGTAGCACTGGCTTTGTAGCACTGGAATGCTGATGACAGCTATCACACCGCGTAAACGAAGAGGTGGATTTGTTGCGCATACCGTTCAAATTCGTATTCGTCGAGCTGGCAAGATTATATATCAAGAATCAAAAACATTCGATCAGCGCAAGCTAGCTGAGCGATGGGCGCGAAAGCGTGAGGCTTTTTTTAATTGATGAGGTTTCAGGTGTGTATGTATTAAGTGGGTGCGATTAATGAGATGCAAAAGCAGAATATGTGACTACTTTGGTGCTGGAGGGGCATTTATTGTGACGTATTCGGTATGTTAATTCTGCTGCATATATGGGTAGGAAATACCTTATGCTCTCGCTATAAAGCAGATAATACCCATTACAAGCGCGCCGGATAAGGCGGATAGTACGCAGGCTATTATCATTGGTTTATATTCGTTATTCATGTGGCTCCCCTTTTTGCATTGGTTCAGTATAGGTGGTTGTTTGGGGAGGTGGTGTTAATTGTTTGTGATTTTGTTAACAAAGGGGTTATCAGTGCTAGCGCATTTAGCTTTAATAGTGCTGGATAGTCGGAATGCGTTAGTATCTTTGGGTATATAAAAGCTGATGTACTAGTAAGGATTGGTACTGCAAATAGAGCTTAAAAAGTGAAATAAAAAAGCCCTGCAAGTAGCAGGGCTTAAGAGTTTAAGATAAGTGCAGTCGGAGGGTTTAGCGCTGGTCGAAATCGACCACGACTTTATCTGATATAGGGTGTGCTTGGCAGCTCAGAATATAACCGGCTTCGATCTCGTGTTTTTCAAGACCGTGAGTGATGTCCATATCGACTTCACCTTCTACTAGCTTGCATTTGCAGGTAGAGCATACACCAGCCTTACAGGCGTAAGGTAATTCCATACCATTGTCCATGCCCGCATCTAAGATGTTTGAGCCTACAGTGGCCAGTTCAAACATGATTGAGCGACCATCAGCAACCACAGTTACTTTACTCAGTTTTTCCTCGCCAAACTCTTCGATACGTTTCTGGGCTTTGTCTAGAATCGCTTGGGAGTCGGCTGATGAATTTGCAAACAGCTCGTAATGAATCTGATCGTCGCTTAAGCCTTCCATGCGAAAGCCCCGAGATACTTCAGACATCATTGACTCGGGTCCACAAATAAAGGCTTCATCAGTGCTCTTGATATCAATCAAGCCGCTTTTTTGAAGAGCGAATCCTTTCTTGTTATCAATACGGCCATTAAGTAAATCAGCGCCTTGGTCTTCAAAATCCATAATATTGATCCACTGGAAGCGATCCATATAACGGTTTTTGACAAAGTTTAGCTCTTCTTTGAACATCACTGAGTTGCTACGACGGTTGCCGTAGATCAATGTAACACGGCTATCAGCTTCAACATCTAGTACGGATTTTATAATCGAGATCATGGGCGTAATACCTGAGCCTACAGCGATACACATGTAGTTCTTGGTATTGTTGGCTTTGAGCTCGGTATGGAAGCTACCTTGGGGAGGCATAACTTCTATTTCATCACCGGCTTTAAAAGTATCATTAGCAAAGTTTGAAAACTTACCGTTTTTTACGCGTTTGATACCTACGCGCATATGCCCATCGTTAATGCCTGAACATATGGAATATGAACGACGCACATCTTCACCGTCGATCATGGCTTTAATTGTCAAAAATTGACCTTGGATAAATGTAAATTTTTCTTTTAGAGCTTCTGGAACATCGAATGTTACACAGACAGCCGTATCCGTTTCCGGTTGTACGTCAGCTATCTTTAATGTGTAGAAATTGGTGTCAGACATCGCTTCACCTATATCTTTTTAAAATAGTCAAATGGCTCACTGCAATCATTGCATTGGAACAGTGCTTTGCAGGCAGTAGAGCCAAACTCACTGATCCTTCGAGTATTTCTGGAATTACAATGTGGGCATTGGGCATGAGCTTCTGGTGTTAAACCTTCTTCACAAAGATCGGCATCTTCAGGTGGCGCAATGCCATACTCGCGAAGATTTTTACGTCCTTGTGGCGACATCCACTCGGAACTCCAGGCTGGCGAGAGCTTGGTTTTTATAACCACCTCTTGATAGCCTGCTTTGTTGAGTTCGGCTTTTACATCGCTACTGATGGTATCCATAGCAGGGCAGCCAGAATAGGTGGGAGTGATAGTCACTACCACACTGCTTCCGTCGAGCTCTACATCACGCAAAATACCTAGATCCCAAATACTCAGAACGGGCACTTCAGGATCTTTTACTTCATCGAGAATATCCCAGAGATTTTTTACCTCTGCGTTATTGCGTTGTTGCAGACGTTGATACTGTTCGTCTGGCATCAGTGAGATCTGTTTCATCATCAATTACCACTGGCAACCGGGGTGGGAGCGGTGCACGATTTGCATTTGGGTCAGCATGTGGCCCAAGTTTTCTGTGTGATAACCGGTGCGCCCGCCACGTACAGCCCAGCTATCTTCAGGAACTGTTATGGTTGCTTCTGTGAGAATAGCACTGACTTCTTTGTGCCATTGATCACGCAGCTTAGAGACATCAACACCGATACCGTTGTCAGCCAATAACTGCTCAGTTTCATCCATGTCGAACATCTCATGGGTATAGCCCCATAGTTGGTCAACTGCTTTTTGGGTACGCTTGTGGCTTTCTTCGGTACCATCTCCAAGACGGTGGACCCAGTCACGACTGCGGCGCACGTGGTACTTTGTTTCTTTGACTGATTTTGCAGCGACGGCGGCGAGTCTTTCATCTTTTGATTGTGCAAGCTTAGGTAGTACTAGGCTGTAGTAAACATCAGCAAGCAGCTGGCGAACTTGCGAATAGGCAAAGTCACCGCGTGGCATTTCTAGTAATAGCAGGTTGCGATAGTCTCGATCACTACGCATATAAGCAAAATCGTCTTCGGTACGGCCATCATCAGCAAGTTCTGCTGCATAGGTGTAGAACATACGTGCACGACCTACGTAATCTAATGATACGTTGGCATAGGCGATATCTTCTTCTAAAAATGGGCCATAGCTTACCCATTCAGATATGCGGTGTCCCAATACAACAGCATCGTCGCCTAAGCGAGTCGCGTATTCCAGTGTGGCTGCTTTAATTGCATCGCTCATCTTAAATAGTCCTCACTGAATTACATGTTGTTAACTGGATCAGGCAATACATAATAAGTCGCGTGACGGTATGGTTTGTCGTCTGAAGGGTCGTAAAAACTCTCAGCATCATCTTCTTGAGAAGCGCAGATATCGTTTGATTTCATTACCCAAATGCTAACGCCTTCGCTGCGACGGGTGTAACAATCGCGAGCGTATTCTAGCGCCTGAGCGTGATCTTCTGCGTGTAAGCTGCCTACATGTTTATGATCAAGACCACGTTTTGAGCGGATGAACACTTCAAACAGTTCTAGTTTTTCAGTTGTCATATCAGATACCCCTTACGCCACGTTTTTTGTTTTGTTGGCATTTTTTTGTCGTTATATGCAGTAATAGCATCACGTACCCAAGCGCCTTCTTCATGAGCGGCAACATGGTGCTCAATACGCTGGCGGTTACAGTGGCCATTTCCGTTGATTACGCTGTAGAACTCTTCCCAGTCAATGTCGCCATGATCATAATGACCACGCTCTTCATTCCACTTGATCGCAGGATCTGGGTGCTCTAGTCCTAAAAATTCGATCTGTGGAACTGTCTGATCGATAAATTTCTGGCGTAAGTCGTCATTGGTTTCACGTTTGATCTTCCACTCCATTGATTTTGCAGAGTGTGCGGATTCTGAGTCGTGTGGGCCAAACATCATTAGTGCTGGCCAATAGAAGCGGTTCAGAGAATCCTGTGCCATCTGCTTCTGTTCCGGCGATCCTTGAGCGAGAACTAGCAATGCTTCATAGCCTTGACGCTGATGGAAGCTTTCTTCTTTACAGATGCGAATCATGCCGCGTGAATAGGGGCCGTATGAGGTGCGTTGTAGAGATACTTGATTCACAATAGCCGCGCCATCAACCAGCCAACCAATAGCACCCACATCACCCCAGGTAAGGGTAGGGTAGTTAAAAATAGATGCGTATTTAGCAGTGCCTTTTTGTAATGCTTCGATCATTTCGGCACGAGAGATACCGAGCGTTTCGCAAGCACTGTAAAGGTACAGTCCGTGGCCTGCTTCATCTTGCACTTTGGATAGCAGAACGACTTTACGACGCAAAGAAGGTGCACGGGTAATCCAGTTTCCTTCAGGTTGCATACCGATTACTTCAGAGTGTGCATGCTGAGACATCTGACGGGTTACATTTTTGCGGTATGCATCCGGCATCCAGTCCTTGGGTTCGATTTTCTCTTCAGCGTTGATCTTACGCATGAAATTTTGTTCTTCTGGCGTCATTTTTCTGCTCTCCGATGTTCTGGTTCGTTTGTCAGACTACGAATTTTTTATTGTCTTCATAGCAGTCAGCATCTACCCAATCGTGCTATTGGTCTTGCCGTTTATCGTATAAAAAACTCACCTTTGAGGAAGGCTTATCCGTTACATATAACAGCGATAGAATAAATGTACCTCGAAATTTTTTTAAATGATACATAAAATTACATAAAAACATAAATTATTGTATCACTTGATTATGTTTTAACACTTCTATCCCAGTGTTTATGAGACTTTTGGCGATACTGTAAAGTTTATATTTGTAAATTAATAAGATTGAAATCAAGACGTAAGTCTAGAAAATAGGCGATAAAACAGAGATAAAAAATAGTTTTTTTATTAAAAGAAAAAGAAGAAAAGCTAGAAGGTTTTTTAGCGTATGTACAATGATGTGTCTGTTAAATGGAACGCTAAAGCAGGTGAGGTGTGTCCGATATAATGCTGTTTACACCCATGCCCCACAGTTCTTTAGCGGCACTAGAATCATTGCATGTGTAGACGATCAATTGGTAACCGGCCGCTGTAATGGCGTGTGCAAGTCGTGGTGTTAAGCATTCCCAATCACAATGTAAGCTAACGGCATTGAGCTCTTGCATTGTATTGTGCCAGTCACTGTCTATTTCTTCGTAAAGCAGGCCTAGAGGTTGCTCTAAATCAAGTTGCCGGTAATAGCGTAAAATGTCATGGTCAAAACTGCTGATCAACAATGGCTTGCTGCTGCTCCAATGTTTTTTGATAGTGGGGTGGATAAGGGCTGTTATTTTTTGTGGTGAAATTCCTTCCTGTGGTTTTAGTTCAAGATTAAGACCCATGTTTAGACTAGAGATTAATTTCAGTGCTTTGGTGAGTGTGGGAATTTGTTCACCGCTGAACTCCTCAGAAAACCATCTACCAGCATCTATGCTCGGTAAATGCTCAGAAGTGATGTTGAGTAAAGAGCCTTGGCTGTTACTGCAACGCTCCAATGTGTCGTCATGACAGAGAACAACGGTAGCATCGCCTAAAATACTCGCATCAACTTCAACCCAATCTATATTATGTTGAGCCGCCGCTTTAATAGATACCAATGTATTTTCTGGGGCTAAGGATGCTAAACCTCGGTGGCCAATAATACGACTTGCTTTCATTGCAGCGTCTCCTAAAAATATTCGCTATTTAAAGGCTTATGTTTATCAAAATTTCACACTTGGTACTTTTTTAACTTCGCTAGCTTCGGCTTCATCCAATTCAAAAAACTCAAATTTAGTAAAGCTAAAGCGCGTTGCCACTAAATTGGATGGGAAGCTATCGACCATGATATTAAGCTCTCGTACTGAGCCATTGTAAAAGCGCCGTGCCATTTGGATTTGGTCCTCCAGTTCTTTTAGCTGTCCTTGCAGATCTAAAAAATTACTATTAGCTTTTAAGTCAGGATAATCTTCTGCTAATGCGAACAGTTGTCGCAGAGCACCAGATAGCATTGTTTCGGCTTGTGCAGTAGAGTTTGTCGTTGTTTGTCCTGCTTGCATTGCTGTGTTACGTGCACTGATGACTGTTTCTAAGGTTGCCTGTTCGTGCGAAGCGTAGCCTTTAACAGTTTCGATAAGGTTAGGTATTAGGTTATGACGGCGCTTTAGCTGCACCTCTATACCGCTCCATGCTTCTTCTGTTCTTGCGCGTTTATCAACTAACCCGTTGTACAAGCTGATAACGTAAAGAACGAGAGCAACAATAAGCCCAAGAATAATTGAGAGTGTTAACACAAGATTTATCTCCATCACTAAGCGTAACTAGGCATGTTAAAGGTTGATATTAAAGTTTGAAGTTTAGCTTACTACAACTGAATGCTTCCCGTATTTTTACCAGCCACCCCCACCACCCCCACCACCGCCGCCCCCCGATGAGCCGCCACTAAAACCGCTGCCTGAGGAAGACGGGGGTGTAGAAGACGATGCAATGGCGCTATCTAGCCCAGTGGCTAGGCTTGATGATAATGAAGAAATATGGCCATAGTTGTGGCCTTTGTACCAGTGTAATGAGCTGTGACTGTTGATAGTTTTAGCCATCAGTATTTCAGTAAATTTTTCACCCCATTCATTTTCCACCCCAAGTGCAATGGCATAAGGTAAGTATTGCTCAAACAGCTCAGGCGTTTTTTCGGGCGGGTGTTGAGCGTTAAGCAAGTCTTTTTCCGCTATAGCTAGATAGCTTTTAAAGCCTTCAATACTATCCAAAGTTACTCTGCCTGCTATGGTGGGAGCCTCCAGCAGCCAGTAAAATAACACAAGGGAAAGGCCTGATATTAAGCAATATGTGGGGAGGGCAATGCTCTCTATATCGAATGAGAACTCCCCAAACATTGAGATGAAAGGTCCTCCCGCGGTAAAAATGAAAACCGCTGGCAAAAGTGCAGGTATGAGTTTGAAAATGTTTCTGGCAGGTGATGACGAGTTAACCGCACGGATAGAGCGGCGAACGGCAGTGATAAATACACTACCGAAGATACCAGCAAATACCGATAGGAATATTAGTTCTACACGTTGGTCTTGAATGGCCATAAAAATGCCTAGAGCAATGGCAAGCGCCGCTCCTGCAAAAAACCAGAACCGGTTGTTAGAAAAGTTTTGCTTGGCATACTCTCGAATTAGAGTCTTTTTAAGTTTTAATTGCGTGTTAGAGACGGTTTGTGAATATTTGCCACCAATACTTCGTTGTTGGCGGTTATTTTTAAATAGCTCTGTAGCTAATGCTTGTTCACTAGGAAACAGCTCTGTCGTACTCCCCGTTCTAGTGATTATGTAACTACTGTTATTCGAAGTGGGTTGAATGGTTATGTAGCCTTTTACGGCGAGGTTAATTAATGCAGCAGTAAAAGCTGAGGGTTTAACACGTCGATCTTTTATGAATTGGCAGGCTGCTGGAGATAATCCTTTTGGAGGAGAGAATAGAGGGATAATGGTACCGCTCTTAGGGTCCCGACCTACTGCAAACCAAGCCAACAGTAAGTAACCTAAAATAATGAGGGTGCTCACCCCTGAAAAAATAGTCATACGAAAATCTTGGATGAACCAGCTACTTTGTTGTGATGCTGATGGCGGGTTTATGATGCCTTTATTCCAGGCGACAACAATACTCATCCCTTCGCGAAGGTTGAGCACTTGGCTGCTATTGAATGAAACTTCAAATGGAAGTTTTTGTACGGCATTAGCATAACTTGAAGTGCTGCCCATTTTTCCGGTAAAGACGGTATAGTCTTTAATAACAGCGCTCGAGGGGAGTGATATGGTTGCGCTTGCTTTATCAATAGGAAATGTAAACCCATGGCCTATTGCGTTAAAGTACAGCTCATCTTGCTGCGCTAAAAACTGTATTTGTCGATTGGTACGGTAAAAAATTTCATACGTATGCTGGCCCTTAGATACATATTTATCTTTATCGCCAATATATATGCGGATGCCATTTTGTTGCTTTTGGGTGTGATATGGCTCGTTTTCTCCATCACGCGTAACGCTAACAACTTCAAAACCAACATGGTGTTTCTCAGGAGCGACGAGGGCGTTAGGCGTGGTGGCAGGTATAGTATACGTCGTGGGAAAGTCACGATAGATTCCTCGCCTGATCGCTGCATGCTCTGCTGTCACAGTGATTGTTTCTGTGACGAGTAGCTCGCCATCTTCTGTTACTAGAATGCGCGTATCGTAATTGAGTATGCGCTCTTGTGAGAAGGCTGAAGACGTCGTCAGTAATAAAAACAACAGCATGATATAGCATGCAAATGTATTCCTTTTCACTGTTGCTTTCCTCGTTGCTTAGATAAAAAAATTAACTGAGTTTAGCGTTATCTTCTCCTATAGTCTGCGTCGTTATGCCACATTTTTTGTAATATTAGTTGGTGCTAAAGTTGCATTTTCTAATGCGATGGGGGTGTAGTGTGAAGAGTGCGAGAAAAGTTCTTTGTATTTTTGTGTCATTAGTATCTGTTAGTTCTGTAGCGGATGATAAACCGTTAGAAATTAAGGTTACTAGAGGCGCGCTAGAAGACGTTTCGGTTGAACACTTTTTTCCTGACACTCTTACCGTAAAGCCAGCTTCTGATATGGCAGAACTACTAAGTTCAGTTAATGGCGTGTCGGGAGTGCGTATGGGAGGGAGAGGCACTGATCTTATTATTCGTGGGCAACGCGAAACACAGCTGAATATTTTGTTAG
Source organism: Neptunomonas japonica JAMM 1380 (assembly GCF_016592555.1). NCBI lineage: Bacteria > Pseudomonadati > Pseudomonadota > Gammaproteobacteria > Oceanospirillales > Oceanospirillaceae > Neptunomonas > Neptunomonas japonica. The sequence goes on from NZ_AP014546.1 coordinate 1,290,865, forward strand.
ATGGCGCTTACCTTCATGGAGGCTGCCCAAATCGAATGGATCCTCCAACCACTTATGCTTCTGGCGATAGTTATGATTCGATTTCTCTTATCAAGGGGAGTCAAACGGTACTCTATGGAAGTGGAGGAAGTGGAGGTACTGTAATTCTGAAGCGTAATAAACCGGCTCTAAACGAGCAGGGGTATCATGCAAGTTACTCGGGTGTCGTGCGAAGTAATGGTGAGGGTGGTTCTATTTCTGCGGATATAGCTGGCGGAAATGATAATGGTTACATACGTTTTATCGGTGAAGTTGCTGATGTAGACAGCTACGAAGATGGCAATGGTGATACGGTACGTTCAGCATATGAGTCTCGTTCTGGTTCCCTCATTCTAGGAGCTCAGCTGAGTGATAATACCGATTTAACAATGAGTTATGATCGTAATGAGGAGCGTGATGTTCTATATGCCGGTGCTAATATGGATTCGCCCGAATCTAATGCTGATATTTACCGGATGAAACTTGAGCATCAGTTCAGCCATTCTGCAATTCAAAGCCTAAAAGCTGAACTATTTCAAAGTAATGTTGATCATTTAATGGATAGCTACTCGCTGCGGAATAGATCGATGGGTATGTATGCACCTAGTACTTCAGATACCACGGGTGGGCGCATAACGTTAGACGCTTGGTTTGGCGCTCATCAAGCGACGTTTGGTGTGGATTATCAAAAAAATTCCCGCAATGGAGTGGTCTACAATTATCCAGCTAACCAGCCAATGGGGCAATTATGGCCTGATGTGATAATTGAGCAAGTGGGTCTTTTTGGGGAAGTAAACCGTAGGCTTTCGTCACTAGATCAAATTAAATTGGGGCTACGTTATGATTACATTACTGCCAATGCTGATAATGTAAATACGCTGTTTATGATGACGCAGACCGCAGCGGGCCTATATGGCACAGTACCTCATCAACAGAATGAGCATAATATTGCGGGGTTTGCTACGTGGCAGCATAAGCTTGGATCTGACTACCAGCTAGCTATGACGGCTTCGCGAAGCGTACGCACAGCGGATGCAACAGAACGTTATATGGCAAAAAATAACTGGATAGGTAACCCTTGGATAGCGCCTGAGAAACATCATCAGCTTGAATGGGTTTTTAGTAATGTAGGCGAAACTCCATGGTCAATTTCAGCGTATTACAATAGAGTGAATGATTATATTCTACGTTATAAAGCGAGTGGTAAAGATAGGTATCAAAATGTTGATGCTGAGATTTATGGGGCTGACCTGGAATACCAATACCCCATTAATCATCAATGGTTACTGAAGAGTAGCCTGAGCTATACCGTGGGGAATAACGTAGATAGTAACCAGCCATTGTCTCGAATTTCACCGTTATCTGCACAATTACAAGCATTATATTCTGCGACTACTTGGGAAGCGGGTGTGGTTGGTCGGTTTGTCGCTGCGCAGAATAATGTGTGTTTAGCCGCTTCAGACTGTGGAGGCTTAGATGTTACGAAAACACCAGGGTATGGTGTGGTTGATTTGTTTATGGATTATCGTTTATCACCTGCTATATCGATGGCGGCTGGTGTCGATAACCTATTTGATAAAACATACCGCAATCATGAAAGTCGTGATGATGTGTTTGACCCTATACCATTACAAGTTAATGAGCCGGGGCGTTCTGTTTGGCTAAAATTAACCGGTCGCTTTTAAAGCGTTAGGTTATGAGTTTTTATTAGATTAATGAATGCTTCTGCTGCTATCTGTGAAGTATCTGACATAGCGAATATACTTGAAAATATATTCGCTATGTCAACATTATCGCTCGACTCTTAATAAGAATAGGACACGGTCAGCGAACCGTAGCTTTGAGCATCCAGCTGCGTTTCGAACTCTTTAGTACGATAGACGCGAGCGAAAGATACTTTCCACTTGTTGTATACCCCAGCCACACCAATAGCCGCATCTGCCACTATGTGCTTTTTAGAAACTGAATGGCTATCTTGATAAGAGTTCCCATCAAGAAATATATTTTGCAAAACTAGTCGTCCATCAAAAGAAGCGAATGCATGTAGTCCCCAGCCTTTTCGTAGGCGAGGGTCTTCATTGCCTGGAGCGCTGTTATCGCCACCAGGACGTAATGCTGATGTACCAAAGTCATCTGGTAGGCGAAAACCAAAGCGTAGCTCGGCACCGGTATTGGCATAAGTGGCTACATTACCTAAGCTGCCACCGTAATGGGTAATAAAGTCGTAGCTCAAGCGGCCATAAATAGGGCGTTTAGAGAGGCGGTGTTTATGCTCCCACACTACTTGAAACCCAGGCTCGTTTTTTAATTGGTTGTCCCATCCTTGAAATAGATCAATACCCCGGGTGCGGTGTACTAAATCTTGGGCTTCCTGAGCAAAGGCTGCAGGGCCTACAACGCCTAAATTAACTTCAACAGAATTAAGCGTGTTCTGTGTCTTTGCATGATAGCCAAAGCCTGCATATAACCAGCCTGCATACGGGCGATCATTTGGGTCGATAGTGGTTCTATCAGGATCTTCAGGTGTATACATCTGCTGGCCAATCGTGAAAACCAGATTGCGGTGTATATTGTCCTTGCTGTTTTCTGGGTCTGGGTAAAGTGGTGTGAACCAATAGTTTACTTCTCGTAGCCAAGAAGGGAGTTCAGGGTCATAGAGGTAAGTATCAATATCAGGTGAGACCCACGCTAAGCGAATACCGTTGGTGTAACTCTGGTCGGTATCGGCAAAGAGATCGTTTTCAAAGTAGAGGTTATGCGTCCAGGGCGCAGCAACCGCAGAAGTCGATGATAGCGTTAGTGCTATTAATAGTTGTAAGTATTGTGGTTTCATTTTAAAAGAATAATTTAGGTTCAGGGCGTCGGGTTAGCAATCGCCATGTGATAAGAAATAGGAGTATGAATACCCCCATTGTTATTTGGGGTAGGGATAGCCCAAGATACTGCCATGTGTTGTCTAAGCATTCATTATTGTTAGCCAATAGTGTTTGTAGATCAGATAAAAAGGGCAGGGTACTGCTCAGGGTTTCAAAATCTCTGTTAAAACCAGCACTGCAGATTGTTTCTGCGTGCTGTAATTCTAACCATACGTAACGCCCTGCAGCACTTAACCCTAAAATGGCGAATAGCCAATTAATCAACCCATATAGGCGTTGGCCAAATGTCCAAGGGTTATGCACAAACGCCAAGAGAAATACTATGCTCATACACAATAAGCTCAGCCGAACGATGCTACATAAAGAGCAATTGATGGCACTGAGATGTTGTTCTAGGACTGTTGATGCATAAGCTAGAGATGCACCAGTAATGAAAAAACCTACTAAATTTAACCTTCGGTAAGAAAATAGCGTGTTATCAGTTTTCTTCACATGCAGCCCTATTTTAGTGTGTTGTCCCAGAGTTAAGACTGTTATTTTTTTAACCACTGCCCATTTGGTTTTTGCACATAACTGCCTTGAAGAGCTCTATCATACAGGCGCTGTCCAATGCGTATTTCCATTACCTTGAGTGTAACTCCGGCTTTCTTAGCGCTTTTAGTATAGGCGGATTTTCGCTTAGTGTTGATCTCATTAATTAAGTGAAGGGTGTTGTTATTGGGTGTCGCATGCACGCTGGCAAGGTAGCCAGAAGGTGTTTCACCAACAAGTCCTTGTGCCTTTGCTTCGCCTAATGTCACTGCCCAAGCGGGTGTTGCGATAACGCTAACGAGCAATAAAAGAGCACTTAGGAGTTTAGTGGTTGTCTGTATCATTAGTCTTTACTCCTAGAATAAATCGCTTTGGTCACTGAGAAGATCATCAATCTCACGATCAACTTTAATAAGAATCTTGTGCTCAATTTTAACATTCAGATTAATATTTATAGGCTCATTGGGGACAGCAACCTGTACTTTGGGTGAGCAGCCCATAAGCAGGATACTGCTAAGCAGTACGCCTGATAGAACCGTAATATTGCGTTGCATAAAGGTGTTCCTTCAACATTCGTCTAAGGTGTACGGTAACGTTTCTCTATCCTGTTCGTCAATTCGTCAGTGAATTGCAAGGTTTTCATGAGCTTATGCAGGTTCTCTTCAATATTTACTGAAAAATTCACCTGTTGCCCATTGTTCCATTCAGGATTGTTGCCGCCTAACTGTGTTTTTAACAAGAGTGCTCCGTCCGGGGAGTAATCTGCCAATATAGACAACTTATTATAGTGAAAGTTAGAAAGTGCATCTAAAGCGATGCCTAAACCTAAATAAGAATCGCGCAATGCTTGGATGCTCGCATTTGGTTGGTAACGAATAATGCCTGGTCCACGTGCCTGTAACTTGCCTTGTGAAACACTCAAACCCACAATGCTATAGCGAAGTGGTAAGTCACCATCAAGAATGCCTTCACCGCTTAGCCCAGGCTGTTGCTCTAACTGTAATAAAGCGTCAAGAGAGAGGCTGCGTAGGTACAAGTCTGTGTTTATTGTTAGAGGGCTTAGTACGCTGTAAAAAGGAGCCAGTTGGAATGTTCCCTCTAGTAGCGACCCTGACAGGTGTCTAATGTCTGCTATGGCATTCGTTGTTCCAAGCTTATTAAGCCGAAATTCTGACTTTAGATTGCTTATCTGTATCCCCGCATCAATTTTATCTACGGTCAGTGAGCCTTGCTCATCTATGCGCTTATCTCTGAGGTGGGTTTTGCTGTTTATGGATATTCCATCTACAGCAATATTTTCATGGGTAAGACTTATATTATTTGCGATATGATTAATTGTGCCGTCTAAACGCCCGCTAAACCATTGAAAGTGCCCGGTCTGAGTATAATTCCCACTGGTGAAGGTTAACGCTTCTGGCAGCATGAAAGGTAGGTAGGGCTGCCATTGGGCTTTGCTGCCTGCTAGTGATATCTCTTTAGTCCGCCATTGCGCGTCAATTAACTCTCTGTCTAAATCAGCGCTCATGCTGATTGCAGTGCTTAGTGCAATGTCTTTGCTTTGAACACTAAGGCCTACCTTGAGATGATGTAAGTGGGCATATATATTTCCGCTAACACTCAAGCTGGGTAGTTTTTGCGTGCCTTGCCTTAGATTAATTAAACCTGCCTTGATGTTTATTGACGCTGTCCTTTGGGTAACATCGATATCTTTAAGTGCGAGCTTGATGGGTTTGCTGGCTATATATATGTCTGCATTGCTAATAGCGTGGGGTGTAATAGTAATGCTGAAAGGCTCTATCGTTGTTGTTCCATTGTCCTGAATATTGAAAGCGCTGTTTAATTTAATGTTGGCTTTTGTGATTGCTAGTTCACTTCGCCTGAACTGAAAAATCGATAACTCACTTTGGGGTGCGAGGCTAAGTTTTAGCTTGTTAGGGTAGCTATACCCTATCGCTGAAGAAAGGTTTAAATATAAGCTCTTTAAACTGATATCTTCCGTGGTGTTAAGCGTGCCGTTGACACCTCTTAAAGGGTGGCTTGCCCACATATTAAACCGGTTATCTTGTGTAGTTGTGAGGCTTAGCAGCCACTCTTCAATATTGCCTTCATAGTACTTTGCAAATGAAAGGTCAGTTTTTCCTGAGTAAGATCCGCTGATAGCCGGTATTTTTTCTATTTCTGGAAGCGCTAGTAGGCGTGCTAGTTTTAGGGTTTTTTCTAAATCTAAGGAGTGTAATGTTTGCAGAGTAATGGTGTCGTCATTGCTGAACAATTGTCCCGTTAATCTGAAAACAGGATTGAAGATGGGGGCTGCCCGATCAATGATATTTATTGTAAAACGGTTGTCTTTTAATAGCGTAATGTCAGAGTGAGTTAACTCTTTTTCGTTGATGCTGCTGAGTACGCGGCTGAGTAGTCGCTCCTGAGTTAGAAATATATTTCCAGTAAATTGATAAAGAGGTTGATTAGGGCCGTGCCACTTTACACTCAATTGACCTATGACTAACTCATCCGCAGGGGCAAAATCCAACCATGAATCTGGCAATAACAATGAGAGGTCAAGTGAAGAGAGGTCTTCTTCTGGCTCTTCAGCAGAATTTTTACCTGTCATAGCAATATCAAGACTAGCAGAAGGGATTTCTATACGGCTCAGCTCACCTCTAAGAAATAAAGCCCATGGCTCGTAAGTGATGCGGATGGGGCCTGCGGTAAGTGTAGAAACACGATTGTCAGCATGTTTCTCAACGCTGATTTGGGAAATGAGCAGTTCTCGGTGGCTGGGATATTCAACGCTAAATACCGGTTTTTGAAAGCCTTGGTCTAGTAGCCAGCTCTCTACTACATTTTTAGCAATGAAGGGCATTGCAACATAGCTCAGCGAAGGTAGTGCCAATAGCACTACCAAACTAAGCAAAAGCCAGCGTTTCATTTTATTACCCAACTAGCATGCTAGATGTTATCCAGCATAATATCGTCGAGGCGAGCAACTGCTATTTTTATCATAAAAATAAGCTCCGAATAATTATCCGTGTTCGCTTCAATATCTAAATCCCCCAAGCGATCCGCTATTTCATCTAAGGTTTCCCCTTGGGGGCTAATGTGGTTCTCTCTGAGTAACCAGTGAATCAGACCTGTTACTTCCGCTGCATTACTGACATCATCTAGATTATCTAAGAATTGATCACGCTTTTTACACAAAGCGGGCATGAGTAAATCATTGTCATCAGTACTTACATAGAGCCTGAGTAGCTCATCAGCTGTGGTTGCATTTTGAAGGTCTAGGTGATCACTCATTAGCGAATTTTCCTGACGATATTCAGGCCATCTCGCACGGTAAGAAAAACATTTTCCATATCAGGATCATCAGCAATTAAACGGTTGGTTTCTACTAAGGTATCGTCTATTTCTGATTCGGGTTGTAATACTTTTCCTGACCACAACACGTTATCTAAAATAATGAGACCGCCTGGACGCGTAAGCTCTTTTACTTTCAAGTAGTAGTCTAAGTAACTGCGTTTGTCGGCATCAATGAAGGTGAAGTCCAGTGGTCCATCTATAGTTTCTAGCGTATCCAGTGCTTTGCCAAAGATGACATCGATTTTATTCCCATGTTCGCTACGCTCGAAAAAGGTTTTTGCAAACTCTATAGCACGAGGGTTAGTCTCACAGCAGATAAGCTTGCCATCAGCCGGCATCCCTTCGGCGATAGATAATGCGGAATAACCCGTAAACATACCAATTTCAAGGGCGCGTTTAGGCTGGTGGATGGCGCTGAGCATTTTAAGTGTGCGGCCAACCAGTCTGCCGGATAGTTTTTGTGGCCAACCCATGGTTTCATTGGTGGCAGAAATTAGTTCTGTTAGTAGCGGTGGCTCTTCACTTGTATTGAGAAAAGCATAATCTTCAACGGCTTCGTTAACCAGGTATTCCATTAGTGCGGAATCTCTCTTAATAAGGCTTTGCTGGCCCAGCCGCTTATAGCTACGCCAGAAATGGGGATAAAAGTAAATTTGCAGAGAATAATATCACTTTCTACACAATGATTGATGCTTACTTGTGCTCCTGTAGGAGCAAGTTGGCAACCCGTAGTGGGTTTCTTGCCTACACCATATAGGGCGTAATGAAGTAGTTTTCGATAATTTTTTTGAGAATTACATATTTGGTATCCACCTTCAGCGACTATCCATTGATCTGCAAAAGCGGTTAACGAAAAGCTGAGTAAGGATGTTAAAACAATAGCTGTTTTAATCATGAGAAGCCTTGGAGGTTATCTGTTGGTAGCCATGTTAAACGTGAAGTCGCTATCTGCAAAGTTGTTAGAGTGATTAAACGCAGAGATGGGTAGGGTTAGTCGTTAAATTCCTCTACAATCACGCCTATCAACCCCTTTAAGTGGAGTAACGGCGCGTGGATCCTATTTTTACCTTTTTGATTACTGGTTTTGTTTCAATGTCTGCAGCATTGAGCGCGGGTGCAATTAATAAACTGCCAGACGAACAGAAAACGGGAAAGCTCGCTGAGCGTAATACCCAGGTTGCTATCATCATGGCAGGTAATTTAGCGGCGTTATCGATGATTGGCGCGATGGCATTTGGCATGCTTAACCTAGTGTGGTGGATTCCACTGGTCTGTTTATTCATCTCTTTCCCCGTGGTTCATATTTTAGTTATGCAGCGCTTGATAGGGGATGTTAAAAATTTGATATTAATGACGCCATTGGTTATCGGTTCTATAGCGACTCTCTATTATTACTGGTAAGCACTGATGACCCTAGTGCAAATATTAGCCGGTTGGGATATGGCTAGCTCGCTAATAACAGCATTGCTGGTCGGTGTGATCGCGTTACTTTTATCGCAATTTATGCGAGCAAAGTGGCACTATCAGCGCGAGCAGTTAGAAAAGCATTTGCATCAGCAGGAGCTAAAAGAGGTTCAGTACCAAGAGCGCTTATCCTATCTGTCTAAACTTGAAGATAAGGTTGATAATTTAGAGTTTGATCGTTCTGATTTAAGAGAACAGTTAGCTATTCGGCAAGCTCAAGTAGCTGAACTAGAGGCTAGATTGCATGCTGATAGAGAGTCCGCTGAAGAGAAGCTTGTTTTGTTGAGCGAGGCCAGGGATCAACTCAAGCAAGAGTTTCAAAACCTAGCAAATCAGATATTCGATGAAAAATCTCAGCGCTTTTCAGAGTCTAGTCGTAAAGAGATGGGAATGTTGCTCACGCCTTTACGTGACCAGCTTGGCGACTTTAAGCGCCGGGTCGAAGATGTATATGATCGCGAAGCAAAAGATAGGCGTGCCCTACATACAGAAATTAGCCAGCTGAAACAGCTAAATGTGCAAATGAGCCAAGATGCAATCAACTTAACCCAGGCGCTTAAAGGCGAGAGTAAAACGCAGGGTAACTGGGGAGAAATTGTTCTTGAGCGCGTGCTTGAAGAATCGGGGTTGCGTAAAGGCCATGAATACGAAGTACAGGTCTCTTTAAAAAATCAGCAGCATCGTTACCAGCCCGATGTGATTGTCCATTTGCCTGATGGTAAAGACGTTATTATCGACTCTAAGGTATCGCTAACCGCTTACGAAAAGTATTGTTCAAGCGATAACGAAGCACATAGATTGCACCATAGAAAAGCTCATGCTATTTCATTACAAAATCATGTGCGCGGTTTAGGTGATAAAGCCTATCAAAAGCTAGAAGGGGTTCGTTCCTTAGATTTTGTGTTGATGTTTGTGCCTATTGAAGGGGCTTTTTTGTTGGCGCTAGAGCATGACCCCGAGCTTTTTCGGTTTGCTTTTGAACGCAACATTATGCTGGTTAGCCCAACTACATTGTTAGTCACGTTACGTACAATTCAAAATATTTGGAGATACGAGCATCAAAGCCAAAATGCTCAAGAGATAGCTAAGCGTGGTGCTGACTTATACGACAAATTCGTTGGTTTTGTTGAGTCTCTTGAGGATGTTGGGAAGCACCTTTCTCGCGCACAGCAAGCTTATGATGTTTCGTTTAACCGTTTGTCGTCGGGCAGAGGTAACTTGATTCAGCAGGCCGTAGCATTAAATAGTTTGGGAGTAAGTGGCAAAAAAAGTGCTTCCTAAACGTTTTACAGAAACTTCAGACGCTTCACTTGGGAATGAGGAGCTTTAAAGCAAGTCAATATGAGTAGCTTTCAGTGTGGTGAATTCACGCGTTAGTTGTTGTTTTTTTGGTTTTAAAAGAAAGCTAACGAGTGTTTTATACTTTCGTTTTAAGTGTTTGTTTGAAGCAAGTGTTTGTCTGGGTTGTTTGAAATTATAGCTTAATAAATTGCTTGTCAGTAAATTTTACATCTTAAGTTTTTTAGATAGTTATTTATTTTCAATGCTTTGAATACTATGGCGATAATTTTTTTGGTTTGATCTGTGCATGAGTTTATTTGTCTTCCGTTTTAATTCCTTTGAGAGGGAGTAAAATTATGAAATGGAACAAATATTTGAACATGACCGTGTTGGCATCTGGTTTTTTGTTGTCATCAATGCCAGTTCAGGCAAATGTTTTAACGTATGATACTTGGACTACCAACTCTGGTGGTTCTCCTAATTACATCTTTACTATAGATGATTCAACTGCCGGCAAATTCAACTATAATTTAACAATTGATCCTTGGAATGCAGAAGCATTGGGCTTGTTTGTTGATTTTGGTAATCAGGATGTGGGTAACGCAGCAGCTGTAGGGCTTGTCGATACGACTACAATTGTTCCTGGCGGCTCGGGAGTTAGCTTGTTTGCTACTGATACCTCTTCGAATAATTGTGGAGGCGGCTGTACTCTTAGCGGTTTGAATCCATCATTAATTGCCCCGGATGGTGAATGGGAATTGGTATTTCGTTTGGGTGATCAGGGGTATCAAGGTCAGCAAACCTTTAGTTGGGTGACTAATAGCTTTGGTCTAGGTTTATCTGACTTTGGTTTGGTAGGTATTCGTTCGCAGGTTTTCTGTAGTGGTACTGATTTACTTCCTGATGATCAAAGTAGTTGCGGGGGGAGTGATAAATCGTATAGTTCTACACCCAATACTCCGCCTAATAACAGCGTGCCAGAACCGTCAACGCTATTGTTATTTTGCTTCGGTCTTGCAGGGTTGCTCTATTCTCGCCGTCAAGTGTTGAAAGTATAGAGAGTTAAGCGTTTATCAACTCTCCATATTGGCAATTGCTGTTAATTAAGGTGAGTTGCGACGCATTTCTCTATCAAAGTGAAACTTGCGTGAAGTAACGTGCTCTTCCATGGCACGTATTCGCTTGTCTACTTTGGTCATTCTTGCGCGTATTTCTTCAATGCGGTTTGATGCTGATGCGCCGTAGTCAAACATCTTCTGCTTTAAATTGGGCTTTTTCTCGCTGTAGGCATGTGAAGTAAAGCTGCCTTCGTATGTGTTTCCTTTTTGTGTCTTGCTTTCATAAGGCCTGCTTGATAGCAAGAAAACAGCGGCTATATAAACCAATACCGCGAAAGCGCCGGTGAACATAAATAATAAAATAGTGCATATTCTGACCCCTGTAGCTGACCACTGCATATTTTCTGCAATGCCGCCGCACACGCCTGCAATCCAGCGCTTATCGGTGCTGCGGTATAAGTCGATGTCATAACCTCGGTATTTAGCTGTGAACATACAGCCTCCTTAATCTACTGAATGACGAGTTTGCCAATCAGGCTGCTCTGCGTCGAGAATGGTTTCAAGGGTTTCTAGTCTGCTTTCAAGGCGCTCTACTTCCCCCATGGCTGCTTCCAGTGTTTGTTTATCTTCAGCCGAAAGCCCTTTGGAAGAGCGCCATCTGCTGACATAGTGCAATACTAGCCAGAGAGGAAGCACCATTCCCAGAAAGATAACTGTCGGTACGAAAAAGAACACGAAGCTAGACATTATTAATCACCAGATTTGTTTTTGTTCATCTGAGCTTTAAGCTTTGCCATTGCTTGGTCAACTTTTTCGTTGCGTTCGAGATCTTCAATCTCGTTAGCAAGGTCCTTAGTGCCTAGGTCATAGCTTTCTACTTCAGCTTCCATATCATCCATCTTACGCTCATAACGTTCAAACTTATCAAACGCTTCATTTAGTTTGTCACGGCTAAAGCGGCGTTTAATCTCCAATCGAGAGCGCGTAGTTTGCTCTCTGGCCAGTAGCGATTTTTGTTTAGCTTTAGCATCATCAAGTTTGTGTTGTAGTTGAGATATTTCACTATTTAAGTCATTTAGGTGTTCTTCAATAGCATCAAGCTCTTGGTGTGCTATTTCCAGTGTTTCTGCAGCGGCCGCTTGTTCAGTTAGTGCTGCACGCGCAAGGTCTTCGCGTTTTTTGTTGAGAGCTAGTGCTGCTTTGCTTTCCCACTCGTCAGCATCTTTTTGTAGAGCAATGGCTCTACGCTCCAGCATTTTCTTGTCAGCAATGACTTTGGCAGATGTCGTGCGGACTTCAATTAATGTTTCTTCCATTTCTTGAATCATCAAGCGAATCATCTTTTCCGGGTCTTCAGCGCGATCCAGTAGTGAATTGATGTTGGCGTTAATAATGTCCTGAAAGCGAGAAAAAATACCCATTACGGTTCTCCTGAGTTGTACGTTATGCGCTTACTCGTTGTTTAATGAGTGTGCGTACTTACTGGTAGTTATAGCGATTTTTGTGCCAATTAAGTAACTAATTGATTTTAATTGGTTTTATTGGGTGGTGTTGATTCGGCATGGTTTAACAGTGATTTTTTTAACTAAAAAATAGTTTTTTTAGCTAATATATAGTCTATGAGACTATCAAATAAAAAAACAATGTTAGGTGAATCCCCTTTAATGTTGGACCTATCTGACCAAATTTCCCGAATAGCACCACTCAATAAGCCGGTGCTGGTATTGGGGGAGAGGGGGACAGGTAAGGAGCTGGTTGCAGAGCGTGTTCACTTTCTATCGAAGCGTTGGGATCAAAGCTTCCTTAAAATTAGTTGTGCTTCGATGAATGATAATTTGCTGGATTCTGATCTTTTTGGACATGAAGTAGGGGCTTTTACCGGCGCTACAAAACGCCATTTAGGGCGCTTTGAAAGAGCAGAAGGCGGCACTCTTTTTCTTGATGAGGTGGCGACATGTTCAACACAGGTACAAGAAAAGCTGTTGAGAATTGTTGAGTACGGAGAGTATGAGCGCCTGGGTGGGCAACATACTTTGCAAGCAGACGTTCGTCTGGTTGCAGCAACGAATGATGATTTGCAAAAAATGTCTGAAAAGAAAGAGTTTCGAGCGGACTTATTAGATCGGTTAGCGTTTGATGTTATTCATATTCCTCCTCTTAGGTATCGTCAGGAAGATGTTTTGATTCTTGCTGAGAGTTTTGCTCTAAGTATGTGTTTTGAGCTTGAGCGACAGTACTTTTCGGGCTTTACCGAGAGTGCCAAAAGTCAGATGTTGGAATATGACTGGCCTGGCAACGTGAGGGAGTTGCGTAATGCTGTTGAGCGAACGGTTTACAGGCAAGAATCTGCTGACGAACCAATAAATACGTTAGTTTTAGATCCTTTCAAAGCGAGCTGGCTGCAAGCGAAGGAAAGCCCTCTCGTTGTGGGAGCGCCTCCTGTTGCAGATATTGATGAGGGTGGTCTGTCAGATCAGGTTGAAGCGCTTGAGCAGCAGCTCTTGTTAGATGCGCTTACAGCTACGCGTTTTAATCAAAAGCAAGCAGCTGAAAAATTGAATTTGACTTATCATCAGTTAAGATCGCAATTACGAAAACACAAAATGATTCCTTTAAAAAGCTTTCTTGAGCGTCATCACTCAGGTACTACGGTGAGTAAAAAGTAGGTTTTATGGGTGATTTAAAATATAAATAACATAAGTTTTGTGCTGGCTTAAAATCAATATTGGATATTGATAATTAATCGATATGTCGTAATTGAATTTTGATGTATTTATTATATATCAATATTAAATTTTGATTTATACTATTTTTTCAATATTAGATATTGATTTTTATTTATATCCACGTAAGAGTTTTATTAAAGATAGATAATATGGGAAGCGGCAATATTTTGCATAGCACTAAAGGCTATCTGGTTGAAAAATAGAGAAATATCTAAAGAAAGGAAAATAACTGCCGAATAAGTATTGGTATATATTGGTGATTTTTTGTACATTATTAATTATTATCCAGTAATAGCAGTCGTTACTGGATTTAAAAGATTATTGGCTTATAATTTGCTTATTAGAATTAAGCGCTTTAATAAGCAGTACAAAACATTGATAGAATTTTAGATATTTTATTAATTAATGGTTAATTAAATGAATACTGATCACAACATGATCGTCGCACTGGATATCGGCACCTCTAAAGTGGTGTGCTTGGTAGCCGAGGTAATGCCCGATGGCCATATTGAGGTTGTCGGTATCGGCTCGCACCCATCGCGGGGACTAAAGCGCGGTGTTGTGATTAATATCGAATCAACGGTGGGTTCTATTCAGCGTGCCGTAGAAGAAGCAGAATTGATGGCCGGTTGTAAAATACACTCGGTAACCGTCGGTATTGCCGGTAGTCATATCAGTAGCTTGAACTCGCATGGGATTGTTGCTGTACGTGATCGCGAAGTCATGGATCATGATCTGGAGCGTGTCATTGATGCAGCCAGTGCTGTAGCGATTCCGGCGGATCAGAAAATTCTGCATATTCTACCGCAGGAATACCTGATCGATAACCAAGAGGGCATTAAAGAGCCCTTGGGTATGTCGGGTGTACGCTTAGAAGCCAAAGTACATTTGGTCACCGGTGCCATTAATGCCATCCAGAATATCGAAAAATGTGTTCGTCGTTGTGGCTTAGAAGTTGATGGCGTTGTACTCGAACAATTAGCGTCTAGCTATGCCGTACTGACCGAAGATGAAAAAGATCTCGGTGTTTGCATGGTGGATATCGGCGGCGGCACTACGGATATTGCTATTTTCACCGGTGGCTCTATTCGCCACACCGGTGTTATTCCTATCGCAGGTGACCAAGTCACCAATGATATTGCCATGGCGCTGCGCACACCGACTCAGCATGCCGAGCAGCTGAAGATGAAATATGCCTGTGCCTTGGCACAGCTCGCCAGCATAGATGAAACCATTAAAGTACCGAGTGTCGGCGATCGTCCTCCGCGTGACTTATCACGTCAAGCACTGGCGGAAGTGGTTGAGCCGCGCTATGACGAACTGATCTCACTTGTGCAAGCAGAGCTGCGCCGCAGTGGTTTTGAAGACCTTGTAGCAGCAGGCATCGTTTTGACCGGTGGTACGGCGAAGATGGAGGGCGTTGTTGAGCTTGCTGAAGAGATCTTCCATATGCCAGTGCGCTTGGCAATGCCACACGGTGTACGTGGTATGGATGATATTTTACAAAACCCTATTTTTGCGACCGGCATTGGCCTGTTGCACTACGCGAGCCAAGGCGGCCAGGTAGGAAGCGCATCGTCGGCACGCATGCCTTCTAAGGCTGAGGGGCTAGCGGGTGAAAAACGAGATAATACACAAGAGATGATGCAACCAGTGAAACAAGGCCCCAGTTTACTAATACGGGCTAAAGACTGGTTGAAAGGGAATTTTTAGCCTCTGCTGTTCTTTATATAAAAATGAGAAAGCAGAGATAATTAACGAATTTAAGAATATAAAAAGCGCTGACTAGCTGCTCTTTGGCTGTCATGAAGCGCAAACCTGAAGGAGTTGGATCATGTTTGAACTGGTTGATAGCCTACCGGAAAACGCTGTCATTAAAGTGATTGGCGTAGGCGGCGGCGGCGGAAATGCTGTCCAGCATATGGTAAGCACAGATGTTGAAGGTGTTGAGTTCATTTGTGCAAATACAGACTCGCAAGCTTTACAGAATATGCTGTCACGTGCAGTTATTCAAATTGGTGGTGAGCTAACAAAAGGTTTAGGTGCAGGAGCAGACCCGGAAGTAGGGCGTCAGGCGGCTATTGAGGACCGTGAACGCATTGCTGAGATGATCTCTGGTGCTGATATGGTCTTTATCACAGCGGGCATGGGTGGTGGTACTGGGACCGGTGCGGCACCTATTGTTGCTGAAGTAGCAAAAGACCTAGGTATTCTAACGGTGGCTGTCGTAACCAAGCCATTCCCGTTTGAAGGCCGCAAGCGAATGAAAATCGCTGATGAAGGTATTAAGCAATTAAAAGAGAATGTTGATTCATTAATCATCATTCCAAATGAAAAACTAATGCAAGTATTAGGGCGCAACTGTAGTCTGATCAATGCATTTAACACAGCCAATGATGTACTTCGCGGTGCCGTGCAGGGAATTGCTGATCTGATTACCCGTCCTGGTATGATCAACGTCGATTTTGCAGATGTACGTACAGTCATGTCTGAAATGGGCATGGCAATGATGGGTACGGGTGCTGCTAAAGGCGACGATCGTGCCACCGTTGCGACTGAAGCGGCAATTAACAGCCCACTACTAGAAGACGTAGACCTTAAAGGTGCTCGTGGTATTTTGGTAAATATTACAGCAGGCTTGGATTTGAGTCTGGGTGAGTTTTCTGAAGTGGGTAATATTGTTGAAGAATATGCGTCTGATAACGCAACCATTGTTGTGGGGACAGTTATTGATGCGGAATTAACTGACGAGCTACGAGTGACGGTTGTCGCAACGGGTTTAGGGCAGGTACAGACTGAAGAGCTAAAGGTAGTTAATGGCGGCACAACAACGCGTGTGGTGTCCTCTGCTGCTGATTTTAATCAGCTTGAGTTACCAACAGTGTTGCGTAATCGCCAGCGTGCGGGTGCTCCTGCATCAGAGCAAGAAAACGAAATGATGCATGCGCCTATGAAGAAAACAGGTACAGATGATATGGACTTCCTGGATATTCCGGCTTTCTTACGCCGCCAGGCTGATTAGTATTATCTAGAAATATCTTTCAGGTTTATTTGGCCACTCTTTGGGTGGCTTTTTTTTGTTCTTTTTTTAGATTTATTGCTTGGCGTTCTCTATTTACGGGCCTTAATGCATAGGTGAAAAGTAAAGCGATTCTGGTGCTAAGCATTGGCTACTACTGCACGCTTGAAAACGAAAATGCAAAGGTGCTTTAAGCTTGTCTGGCTCGCTTACTGGTTGAATATCAAATTGTAATCTTCGGCTATATACACTGATCGGCAGCGGCATAAATGCTACCGCTAAAGGCGAGCTTTCTGGGTAGTGTGCTTTTGCTATCCAGTCTGCACTAAGCGAGGTGGAAATTAATCGCTTATCCTCAATGCTATGGGCGTTGATATGCCACCCCGGTGCTAGCTCTACTATTAGCTGTAGTCCTTTGCTGCTGCTTAGTAGTTCTGCTTTTAAGGCGCCTTGAGCCGCAAACTGTCTATGCTTAAGGTTTCCTTGTGTAGCTTGGTTGTGCATGGCTAATAGATAGCTGTACTGCATAGGGCTCTGTTGGATAGCTGCCGCTTCAGAAGCAAATACCTGTTCAGATATCGTTTGGTAAAGAGGTAGAGAGCCCCTTTTGCTGAGCTGTGTTAATAACTCATAAGTGATGGCGGTTGCGGATATAGTTGCATTATCTTGGGAGCTTTTAATTCGAAAAGGTAAAAGAGAGCTTTTGGCTGACAGGTAAAGCTGTGCTTCTTCTTCGCTCCAAAACCTGTTGAGCAATTCATTCGTTAGCTGCTTGCTTCGCTGTAACCATAGTGGGTTATTACTGATGTTATAGAGTGTCAGGTAAGCGTGGGCAAGGTGTGCGTAATCTTCTAGTGTGCCCTCTGGCCCAGAGCTTCCTTCTCTTGAGCTGCGAAGTAGTGTTCCCTTGCTCATGTGGTGATCCCACAACCAATGGGCGGCTGTGCTGGCCGCTTGAGTGTATTTGGGTTTTTCTAGCAGATCCCCAGCCTCTGCCAATGAGCGTATAAGCATGCCATTCCATGCAGTAATGATTTTATCATCCAGGTGAGGTGCGGTGCGTTTTAGTCGTTGCTTAAGGAGCTGCTTTTGAACGTGCTCTAGTTGATCAAAAAATATAAAAGCATTCAATTGCTGATTAATAGCAAAGTCTGGAAGTGATTGAGGTAGATAAAGAATATTACTCCCATCAAAGTTGCTGCCTTCATTCAAGCCAAAGAGCTCAATGGCAAGATCGAACTGCTCTTTATCGGGCAAAGCTTCACGCAGCTGTTCAGCATTCCAAAGAAAGTAACGTCCTTCTCCTCCATCACTATCTGCATCGGTTGCGGAGTAAAAAGGGCCGCTTGGGTGGCGAAGTTCTCTGAGGACGTAATTTAATGTTTGTTCTGTTGTTCTTTTGTAAAGCGGGTTACCTGTTATTTGCCATGCATAAAGATAAACTCTGGCTAATTGTGCCTGGCTATAGAGCATTTTTTCAAAATGAGGGAGTCGCCATTCAGGATCGGTCGCGTAGCGGTGAAAGCCTCCACCTACTTGGTCGTATATGCCGCCTTGCTGCATGCTATCAAGTGAATGTAATACTGCGTTTAACATGGTGTCATCTTGCTGTCTGAGTGCTTGATCCAGTAGAAGAAATAATACCGGCTCGTTGGGGAATTTAGGCGCAGTACTAAAGCCACCCGAAAACTCATCATATTGCGCTAACCATTGCTCGGCTGCGTCACTTACTACGCTGTTTCCTTGAATAGTGGTGGATGTGTTTTTAGCTGCTTTAATTCTTTGTATCTGGGCAAGTGCATAACGGCTTTCTTCTTCAACAGCCTTGGGGTTATTTTTCCACACATCATTTACTTGATGCAGAAAGCTTAAAAACTGTTCTGGGGGGAGATAGCTTGCTGCATAAAAGGGAGCGCCTTGTGAGGTAATAAAGCCGGTTAATGGCCAGCCTGTGTGCCCGCTTAGTAGTGCCGCTGCTGTCATATAAGTGCTATCAACATCAGGGTGCTGTTCTCGGTCGACTTTAATGCTTATAAAATGTTTATTTAAAAACGCTGCAATTTCTAGATTTTCAAAACTCTCTTTTTCCATGACGTGGCACCAGTGGCAAGTGGAGTAGCCAATGGAAAGAAAGACCGGTTTGTTTTCTATGCGGGCCTTTGATAATGCCTCTTCGGACCAGCTAAACCAGTTAACTGGGTTGTGTGCATGCTGCAAAAGGTAGGGAGAGGACTCAAGCAATAGACGGTTAGTAAACACTGGAGTGCCATCTGGAGTTTTGTGTTCTGTACGTGGCTGGTAACTTTCGTCTTTTTCCTTTAATGCATGTGCTAGCTGCTGTTGTACAGTGTTGGAATACTCAGTATTTAAACTCTGTATTGCTCTTATGCTTTTGCTTTCTGATGCAGCAGTGGTGTTATTCATTAAATATGCGAGTAACAGAATAGAAGTGAAAGCTAGCGCTTTTTTAGTCATCATATTTCATCGTGCTGTCTGCAGTTGGCGTTATGAGTTTGAGTGGTGTTGCCAATAAGGGTTCCCTGTTTTATTAATTAATGGCCTTGGTGGCAGGCCAGCTGTTTAGATGTTGTCGCATAAGTATGGTGTTTCATATACTACTGGCAGCTAGGTATCAGTTACGCGGAATAAATGCTTCGCTAGGAGTGATTAAATGTATGCTAGAGGCTGTGGTTTTGAGAGCTAATAATGAACAGTATGGCGTTTAATTAAATATGACATTACCCCGTGAATTTTATCGACATGGTCCAGATGTTCGGCAAGGGCAGCAAGTGAGCTTTGTTGAAGTCAGGAGACGCTTTGATTTTGCATCTATTCGCATTGGGCGCTGGGTAACTCAATCGGAGCAAGTGCGCGCTGCGGGATTATTTTATGATGCGTTAGTTGATCTCATGAGTATATTGCAATGCCCTGAGCCTTTGATTTCGTTGCGCGGTTCATTGTCGTTGCAATATGGCATAGGCGGGCGTCCAGGTGTTGCCGCTCATTATCAGCCATCAATGCGCTGTTTTTCATTAGCTAAAAATGCAGGCCCGGGCAGTATTGCACATGAGTGGTTTCATGCGTTTGACCACTATCTAGGCAGTACTGCTTTTGACGATGCTTCTTCAGGGATGTTTGCTTCTAAAGCGTGGTTATCAGAAGCAACGCCCGTAGTTCATCCATTGAATGATGACCTATATGCTTGTTTCAGAAGTATAATGTTGGATGAAGATGGCGAGTCCCCCAGTCAGTTGTTCCAAGTATCAGCACGCATCGATAGGGCTATGAGTCAAGTCTACTACAGTCAGCCTGAAGAGCTATGTGCCCGTGCATTTGAAGCTTTTATTCAAGATGCGGTTATTACTAATAACTTTTTAGTATCAGGAACAAAAGCTACAGCCGAAGCACAACAAGGTCTGTATCCGCTGGGAGGGCAGCGTGAGCGAATTAATCTAGCGTTTCAGCATTACTTTAATCGCTTAGGTGCTGCGCTAAATAGGGAGATTAGTCGGGGTATTCGTAAGTCGGCTACGTGAGGATAGATCGAGAGTCAGTATTTTTCAGTGCTGTTTGTAGCTAAGTTGTAATAAATTGAATAGCAAAGAAAATTAAATAAAAATATGAAAATTTAAGGGGGAGTAAATAAATACTGTGATGGGCTGCTATTAGATTTAAA
This sequence comes from Neptunomonas japonica JAMM 1380, assembly GCF_016592555.1. Lineage (NCBI taxonomy): Bacteria > Pseudomonadati > Pseudomonadota > Gammaproteobacteria > Oceanospirillales > Oceanospirillaceae > Neptunomonas > Neptunomonas japonica. The sequence goes on from NZ_AP014546.1 coordinate 1,310,871, forward strand.
GCATTTTTAGAAAAATGAGTGGCATGTAAGTTGTTGATTTAACAACTCGTTAATGGCGGTCAGGGAGGGATTCGAACCCTCGATACCTTGCGGTATACACACTTTCCAGGCGTGCTCCTTCGGCCACTCGGACACCTGACCGTTATGAGGCGCGAATTCTACCATAAGTCCCTATTAGTGCAAGAGGTTTTCTGATTTTCGAGATTGTATTTACACTTAACACTGTAAGTGTACTTGCCTTTCGTTTAGTGGGTGTTAGGGCCTTGTGTCGGATAGGCTTTAAGTCGGTGTGTGTGGTGGCTGTATTTTAGTGTTAGATTAAAAGTCTATTTCAAGGTATATTTCAAATACATTTTATTGATCTAAGGCATTCTATGAAACGTTCTTTGGTTCTTCAGCCATTAAGTCGAGAGCACCATCAAGCGTTGGTGTTTAGTAAACGGTTGCACGCGCTGGCTGACCTGCCTGAGCAAAACCAGCTTAAAGAGTGGAATGAGTTTAGGCTTATATTAAGTGATGCTCTGTTGTCGCATTTTGATGAAGAAGAGCACTACTTTATGCATGAGTTGGGCGTGAAAGCAGATAACAGTCTTTTAAAAAGAATGATGGAAGATCATCAGGCAATGCGTGCTTATATGAACTCAGGTGAAGTGAGCCAATTACATCAATTTGCTGACTTATTAAAAGCACATGTACGTTTTGAGGAAAGAGAATTATTTCCGTGGTTGGAAAAAGAGTTCTCTTTGACGTAATGACTAAGTTATGCCTTCTTTAGTTATGTAATTAAGTCGCTTTCTTTCTCTGTAACTACTTGGTTGCGTCCAGTTTTTTTTGCAAGATAAAGCAGTTGGTCAGCTTTCTGATAAATGCTGTCCAGTGAATGCTGCTCATTATCTGTTGAGTAGAGTCCGCAACTTACTGTGCATTTTATGGAGTCTTGCTGGTAGCGAGTCTCCTGTTGGCTGACGGCTGAGCATATTCGGTTTGCTATTTTAGTGGCATCTTCTGATGCTGTTCTCAGCATGATAATAGCAAATTCTTCACCTCCGATGCGGCCAATAATGTCTACTGTACGGATGCAGCTAAGAGTGTTGTTCACTACTTGGCGTATTACCTCATCACCAGCGGGATGGCCGTAGGTATCGTTGATTTTTTTAAAGTGGTCTATATCTAAAATGGCAAAGCTAATAGTGTCGGCAAGGTGTTGATGTTTATCCCACTCTTGTTCAGCTCTCTCCCAGAAGGCACCTCGGTTAAGTATGCCGGTTAAGCTATCTGTTTTGGCGGTAATAACAAGCTGCTCTTGAAGTGCTTTGCGTGTTGCGATCTCCTTTTTCAGCTTTCTATGCTCAAGGTCTAAGCTGAGGTTTTTTTGATTACTTTCTTGACGGTAATAGGCTCTGGAATACTCGAACCAGCTAGCAAGTGCTGCGCAAATACTATAGGTAATTAAGAATCTGAGTTGGAAGTCAGGGGGGTAATCATACCGCTCGATGAGCTGGGATATAGGAGAGTTATAGGCTATCAGTGTGATTGAAAGTAGTAGTATCGACCACAAACTGCCCTCTATATAGCCGAGTAAAAAGCAGCTAATTAATGGCCATGTGTAAGACCACAAGGCTTTTGATCCTCCATCTCCACCAATCATTATCATGTAAATGAGTAGAGACATATAAGCAATGGCGTTTATTCGGTAAACCCAGGTTCCATCTTTGAGGGAGCGTATCACAAAGATGCCTGCTAGTAGGGCTATGGCTGGCGGGAGGATTACGAGTGCTAATGTGGTGTTGCCTTTATAAAAACTATAAAGGCTAAATAGGGTCATCGTAGGCACGCCTAGCATTAGGAAAATCACATAATGTTGCAGGCGTGTTTTACCTTCATTTGAGATAGGAGCTGTCTCGGAGAAAAGTACGATTCTTTTCGCCATATTGTTAAAAAAATCAACAATCACAATGACTTACTCTGTAGGTTTCAGAGTTTAAGTATAGACGAAAAGATCGTATTAAATGGACGGGTACCTAAATAATAAGAGGATTATGCAAGTTTTTGAGCTGTTTGGTAATATCTGTCTTGTTCCTCTTTTGGCACCATGCTGCCACCGGTAGCCCAGCTAATATGCGTAGCGCTTTCCATTTTGCTATTTAGGTTGTGCTGCTCTAAATAAGCTCTGCCATTTGACAGTAGGTTAACTATGCCTGGCAAGCTTGCAAGTGCAGAGGGTTCTAGGGATAGCTGTTCGGTATCTTTTAGCAATTTAAGCAGACGGTACATATTGTCATCATTGATGGTGTAGATTCCGCTTAACAGCGGTTCAATAAACTTGCCAACAAAAGCAGAAGGGCGGCCAACCGCGAGACCGTCAGCGCAGGTTTTATTCATAAGCCCAATATCTTGCACACAAATCTCATCATGTAAGCCTGTGTACATGCCTAGCAGCATGCAAGGAGACTGTGTAGGTTCGGCAAAGAAGCAGTGAACATTATTACCAAAAACTTGCTTTAACCCAAACGCGACGCCACCAGGGCCACCGCCAACCCCGCATGGAAGGTAAACAAATAGAGGGTGATTTTCATCGACAGTAATTTTATGTTCATCTAGTTGTTTTTGTAAACGTAAAGCCGCTACGCTATAGCCTAGAAATAGATCCTGCGAGTTCTCGTCATCAATAAAGTGCGCGCGTGGTGTTCGTATCGATTGTTCGCGTCCTTCTTCAACGGCTTTGCTGTAATCATCCGCGTGTTCTACAACGGTGACTCCTTTGCTGCGTAACAAGTCTTTTTTCCATTGGCGGGCATCCGCTGACATATGCACGCTTACTTGAAAGCCTAGCTTTGCACTCATAATGCCAATGCTTAGCCCAAGGTTACCAGTCGATCCAACAATGATGCTGTGCTGGGCAAAAAAATCTCGTAACTCTGGCGTATTTAACACGCGGTAGTCTGAATTCTTATTTAAGAGTCCAGCGGTAATCGCGAGTGTTTCAGCATGTTTGAGTACTTCATAAATACCACCGCGTGCTTTTATAGAACCAGATACTGGCAGGTGGCTATCGCACTTCATCCAGAGCTTTCCCGGTAGAGGCATTGCTGAGATGTTGGATAGTGCTTGCTGGGCGCTGGGGATCGCTTGTAAAGGCGATTCAATTAACCCGTGACTTTCTGTTGTTTCAGGAAACACGTCGGCAATATACGCTGCAAATCTTTGTAAGCGCTCAGCAGCACATTGGATATCTTTTATATTTAATATCAGCGTATTTTGAGCATCTTTAAAGTCTTTAAGTGCAGGGTTTAGCCACTGAAGCTCATGCTGCTCTTGTAATTGGGAAACAAGAAGGAGTGTATTAAGTAGTGCTTGTTGCTCGGTTGTTAGGCTCATGATGGCTAAAATCTCAATGCAAAATCAGGGGGATGTTCTGCGAATTACGGGTGTAGTAAATATTCTAGTGCCTAGCGGCGAGTACATAATTCGCTGTTGAGTCCGAAATAGAGACTTAAGTATAAATTAATTGATGGGTTTTTATGAAGCAATAAAAAAGCCCACAAGAGTTGCTCTTGTGGGCTTGTCTGTTGTTATTTCAAAGAGAAATAACGAATATCAGCTTACTGGTGAACAGAAGCGAGTGCACTATTTAGCGTAGCGCTTGGGCGCATTACACGTTTAACAGTGTCGCGTTTAGCGTGGTAGTAACCATCCAACTCTGCAGAGCGGCCTTGTACAGCGCTAAGTTCAGACACGATAGTTGCTTCATTTTCAGTTAGCGTTTTAGCTAGTGGTGCAAATAAAGTGGCCAGTTCTTTATCGTCAGTTTGTGCTGCTACGGCTTGAGCCCAGTACATACCTAGATAGAAATGGCTACCGCGGTTATCTAATTCACCTGTTTTGCGTGAAGGAGACTTGTTGTTTTCTAGAAGCTTTCCAGTTGCTTGGTCAAGCGTCTTAGATAGGGTTGTCGCACGAGGGTTGTCGTTTTTGATACCCATATCTTCTAGAGATACTGCGAGTGCCATGAACTCACCTAGTGAATCCCAACGCAAGTGGTTTTCTTCTTCTACCTGTTGTACATGCTTAGGCGCGGAACCACCCGCACCTGTTTCATACATACCACCGCCTTTAAGCATTGGCACGATAGATAGCATTTTAGCTGAAGTACCCAGTTCCATAATTGGGAACAAGTCAGTCAGGTAGTCACGTAGAACGTTACCTGTTACTGAGATAGTGTCTTGGCCACGAATCTGGCGTTCCATAGAAATGCGAATTGCTTCGTCGTAAGACGCAATGCGGATATCTAAGCCAGTTGTGTCGTGATCTTGTAGGTAAACGCGTACTTTTTTAGCCAGCTCCATATCATGAGCACGTTCAGGGTCTAACCAGAAAATAGCAGGAGTATCAGACTGACGAGCACGTGTTACCGCTAGTTTTACCCAGTCACGAACAGGCTCATCTTTAGTTTGGCATGCACGCCAGATATCACCTTTTTCTACTTCATGTTGAGTCAGCACGTTACCTGCTGTATCAACAACACGCATGATGCCGTCTTCAGCTAGCTCGAACGTTTTATCGTGAGAACCGTATTCTTCTGCTTTCTTCGCCATTAAGCCAACGTTAGGCACAGTCCCCATTGTTGTTGGATCAAATGCACCGTTAGTTTTGCAGAAGTTAATCATTTCTTGGTAGATACGTGAGTATGTGCTTTCTGGCATAACTGCTTTAGTATCTTTTTGCTTACCATCTGGTCCCCACATCTGACCAGAGCTACGAATCATTGCAGGCATAGAAGCATCAACGATTACGTCACTCGGTACGTGTAGGTTGGAGATGCCTTTTACTGAATCAACCATCGCCATTTCAGGGCGGGTAGAGTAACAAGCCTGAATATCTTCTTCGATCTCTTCACGCTTAGAGCGTGGTAGGCTAGCAATTTTGTCGTAAACACTGCCTAAACCGTTGTTTGGGTTAACTTCAAGCTTAGCAAACAACTCAGCGTGCTTTTCAAAAAGGTCTTTGTAGAAAACAGTAACAGCATGGCCAAATACGATAGGGTGTGAAACTTTCATCATGGTAGCTTTAACATGTAAAGACCACATAACACCGGTTTCTTTTGCATCATTTAGGCTGTCTTCAAAGAATTCACGAAGCGCTTTGCAGCTCATGAACATGCCATCAATAATTTCGCCCTGCTCAAGCTGAAATTCTTTTTTAACGGTTACCTTGCCATCTTTAGCAACAAACTCAATGCGGACATCGGTTTCTTTGTCAACGGTTGTAGATTGTTCGCTAGAGAAGAAGTCGCCACCGCGCATATAATCAGCGTGTGTGCGTGATGCTTTGCTCCATTTCCCCATTCTGTGTGGGAATTTACGAACAAATGCTTTAACAGCAGCTGGCGCACGACGGTCAGAGTTACCTTCACGTAGTACTGGGTTTACCGCACTACCAAGAAGTTTACCAAAACGTGCTTGAGTGACTTGTTCTTCTTCGCCATGCGCTACTTCAGGGTAGTCAGGAATATCATAGCCCTGAGTCTGAAGCTCAGCGATACATGCTTTTAGCTGAGGAATAGAAGCACTGATATTAGGGAGCTTAATGATATTGGCAGAAGGGTCTTGAGTAAGCTTACCGAGAAAAGCTAAGCCATCAGCTACTTGCTGCTCGTCAGTTAGTTTTTCGGGGAAAGCAGAAAGGATACGGCCTGCTAATGAAATGTCACTGATTTTAACATCGATATCAGCAGCGGCTGTGAATGTTCTTACAATAGGTAATAAAGAACAGGTTGCCAGTGATGGAGCTTCGTCGGTAAGGGTGTAATAAATCGTTTGTTTCGTTGTAGTCATTTCTCATCCCCGAATAGTTTAGCTGGATCGCAACAGGCTTGAAGTAAGCTGACTTTTGGTCTGTTTACCTCACTGGTCCAAGCCTTTCTTCTATGTTTTTCGAGCAGAATTATACCGGAAGAGTAATGGCTGTTATACGGTTGGGCTATGCACTTAAGGATAATAAAAGGTGATTTTTGTAAAAAATTTACAAGAAATTTGGTCGTGCGTCACGAAAGGATAGATAATTATTGTATGTTTTTTGATCAGTTTTGGCTTGTGGATTGGGTTAGAACGAATGGTTATAAATATCAACAGATTGTCTTTGATGCATTGAAAGGAGGGAGATTTATTAAGTTTTAGAAGAATGCTGGCGGATCTCTATGTCAGGAAGTGAATATATCTCTTTAAAGTTTGTATTACCTTATTATTCGTGGTAGATGAATGGTTATATACTCAAAATAACCTTAAAATTTATTAAAAAATTTAAGGTTATTTTGAGTGCTTTCCTATCTATATGTCTGATTTTATTATGAGGTTGCTGTTGTAAGATATGAATGATGAAGTACTTAAATTATTTTAATTACATTGAGTTAGTAACGGGGAGAAGGTAGCTCAATATCGTTTGTCGAAGCTTTATGAATATAAGGAAGGGGCGACTGTGAAGGATATTAAATCTAATAAGAATCATATAAAAAAAGTATCTCGTCAGTTTTTTCCATACGGTGCAATTCTTTATACAATGGTACTGTATCCAGGAGATGCATTTTCGGAAGTTAGTGTTTCTAACGAAGCTATTTTAAAGCAATATCAGCAATTAGTAGCTGACCAACAAAGAGAGTTTGAAAAGCAAAGAAAAATTATAGCACGACAAGGAAAAGAGATAGATAAGTTGAAATCTAGGCTCGATATCATATCTAACAAAGCGGCTTTAAAGCCTCCTGCTAAGCGTCAGCGTCAGGTCGCCTCACAACAAAGAAACTTACCATCTTCACCTGTTGGGCAGCGCCCTCCTAAAAGAGAGAAAGATACTGCTCCGCCAGAAATCCCTAGGTTGAGTAACACGGTGGGCGGGGTGTTAACTAAAAAAGGGAAATTGATTCTAGAGCCTTCTATTGAGTATTCATATAACTCGAACAATAGAGTGTTTCTAGATGCATTTACATTTTTACCTGCATTAGCAGTTGGACTCATTGATTTACGAGAGGTTAAGCGCCATAGCACAATTGCGAGTGTAACTGCGCGCTATGGTATGACTGACCGGTTGGAGCTTGAGTTCAAATTGCCCTATGTTTATAGATCAGATAGTCAACGGTCACGGCCTGTTAGTATAGGTGTTGGTCAGGATGAAATATTTAATGCTAGCGGTGATGGAATAGGCGACTTGGAGTTTGCAGCGCGCTATCAATTAAATAATGGTAATGATGGTTGGCCAATTTTTATTGGGAACTTAATGGTAACGGTACCGACAGGAACCAGTCCATTTGATGTAGATTTTGTGCAGTCTACTCCCGGTGCCGTGTTTCCAACAGAATTACCAACCGGTTCTGGATATATCAGTATTCAGCCGAGTATTACCGCGCTCTATCCAACAGATCCGGGAGTGTTTTTTGGGAATTTAAGTTATAGCTATAATGCTGAAACAGATGAAAATATAGGAACGGTAAACCCTGGAGATACGTTGGGAATGAGCTTCGGATTAGGTTTCTCCTTAAATGAGCGCTCTTCATTTAGTCTTGGCTATTCTCACAAACATGTTTTTGAGTCAAAGATAGATGGGATGAAAGTTAAAGGAAGTGTATTGGATATTGGGCAGTTGTCTATTGGCTATTCTTTAAAGCTCTCACAAGAAAAGAACATAAATTTATCTCTAGGTATAGGAACAACTGAAGATGCACAGGATGTAAGGCTGAGCTTGAGGGTGCCGATATCAATTCTATAAATTAATAATACATATGATTTACGATCTACAGCCATGCCATTATCAAGCATGGCTTTTTTTATTGAAGTATATGATTGATGTTAACGCCCTGTGAATCGAACTCTTCTTGACTAGTCTCATAAAGTGGTTGGGTATTTAATTTATATCCAATACCTTTGAGCGTTAGTATCCAGTGTGGCTTATATGGATCTATTTCAACTTTCTTTCGTAGTAGATGCATGTATTGATAAAGATCAGACTTATTTGCGCGGCCATTTTCTGGCCATAGATGGTTGATTATTTCCTGAGAGGAAAATGTATGGTCAGTATCGGTTGCAAGAAATGAAAATAGTTTGAATTCTTTACGGGTTAATTTTAGATTTTTTTCATTAAAGTAAACAGACTGACTGTTTATGTTGACGGTGAAAGGTCCAGTCCTATAGTTTTCGAAGTGTGCATGTTTGCTAGAGGTGTGCTGACTTAAATTACTTACGGGGGGGGCTGTTATCAGCGGTCTTTGCTTGTCTTCAGAGCGCCTTTCATCACGTCTTCGCTCGTTGTTTCTTCTATCTGAGAATGGGTGAAAGTTGTAGCTGAAGTGTTCTCGTAAATAGCTGTCTAGTTTCTCCATGATAGGATTATCTAAATAAAAATCTATCCATGAACCCTCTTGAATATCCTTTTGATCTGCATTGTTGAAAATAGCACAAATAGAAATTTCTCTATTGTCGTTTATTTTTTTTAATGCTTTTAGTTGCTCTTTTGTAAATATTTTATCAAGTTCTCTTATATCAAAAATTATTAACCTGTAATTTGTTTTTATGTCTTTGGAGTCAAGTTTTTCTAAAGCTGGTTTTGTATCGATGTGTAATTTGTTTGCAAGCCCGTATCCTTTTAACATCCCAAGAATGAACTTATCATCTGATATTAATAGTATAGAGTTCTTACTGTTATCCATATTGGAATCCATGTAATTTATTTCCTGCCACTATGAAGTAGCAATTCTATTATATAGTGTTGTCTTAAAATATATCAATATTGTCTGTGTGGGTTTTTTTAATATATTAGTTTTTAGTAATTATATAATTAAACGTTATAAATATTGATTTTATAGGTTTTTTTTCATTATTGTTGTCGGTTTGTATTAGATGTAATTGATATTGTTTTTATAGATAAGATTAAATTCTATTTGTTTAATATAAAATTAAACTATCCGTGTGAAATTATTTAAGTGATTTTTTTATATAAATCATAATGTTAATGTCATTTTTTTAATGAATTTTTGATATTAATTTTTTTAGGTAATTTTAATTATGATTTTATGGAATTTTAAGCTTCATTTGTGGATTCTGAAGATGTTGGGAGATCACCCTAGCTGTATAGAGGTGGTCGGGTTAATAAGTTACGAAGATAAAAATAATTAAATGGAGCATTAAAATGAATAATACTAAATTGCTAGCAGCTAGTATTGCGCTTATTTTGGGAACAACCACTAATGCGTGGGCAAACCCGACCAATACAGCGACGGATTCGGCACAAACACAAACGGCAACAGCCAGTTCTGACACAAGTGGTGCTGGATCTGGTACAGCAAATGAAAACTCTACTGCAGTGGGGACTGACAACACAAACAATGCGGATAACAGCGATAACTCGGATGGCAGCGATAATAGTCTTGCTGACTCTGAAGATGACTCTGCTTCTGCAAATAATGGCAGTACAGCGAGCACCGATACAGATGACAACAGTAACAACTCCGATAATAGCAACAATTCGGATAATAGTACTGCTGACAATGATGACAATAGTAATAACTCTGATAACAGCAACAACTCGGATAACAGCACTGCTGACAATGATGACAACAGCAATAACTCGGATAACAGCAACACAGGCAATGGTGAAGCTGACTCTGAGGATGATTCCGCTTCTGCAAACAATGGCAGTACAGCGAGTACAGATACAGATGACAACAGCAACAACTCTGATAACAGCAACAATTCGGATAACAGCACTGCTGACAATGATGACAATAGCAACAACTCCGATAACAGCAATAGAGGCAATGGTGTAGCTGACTCTGAGGATGATTCCGCTTCTGCAAATAATGGCAGTACAGCGAGTACAGATACAGATGACAACAGCAACAACTCTGATAACAGCAACAATTCGGATAACAGCACTGATAACAGAGATAATAGCTTTGCTGATTCTGAAGATGACTCAGCTTCTGCGAATAATGGCAGTACAGCGAGTACAGATAACTCGGATAACAGCAATAATTCAGATAACAGCTCAGTAGCTGCAACCGATGCTGCTGCAAACAATGGAAGTACTGCAACGTCTGACCGCTCTGATAACTCTGATAATTCAGATAACAGTATGGCCGATGCCAGTGCTATGGGCTCTGCTGCTGCAAATAATGGAAGTACAGCAACGACTGACAACAGTGACAACAGTGATAATAGCTATTCCAATGCAGGTGGTACTGGAACTTCTGCAGCTAATAACGGAGGGTCAGCAACAACTACTTATAGTGTAAATAACTCAGACCTCATGGGTACAGTAACCGGAAACTCTTACGGTTATCCCACTGCACAGTCAGGTAACTGGGGTGGTGAAAACAATATCGCAGACTCATTTAATGGAACTGCTGGTGTAAACCAGAATATCCAGAATACTGGGGGAAATTCTTTGACACAACAGCAAGTTTCTTTCCAGGGAAATGTGAGTGTAAACCAACCTTAATTTAGAAAACTGGTTTGTCACATGAAATCAGGTTGTCGACAGATATTGTCGGCAACCTTTATAACAATAAAAGGGAGAATGTGATGAAAGCGTTTAACAGAAAGCTTTATTTATTTATTATCCCATTAGTTTTTTTTATGTTGGGTCGGTAAGAGCGTTACCACAGGAGGTAAATAAGTTTTTAGTTAATCCTGAAGCAGTTTTATTAGATGAGCTTGATCAAGAACGTGGTCGTGGTGGTGTGATTGATATTACTACGGTCGTAAATTCAAATCTTGAAGCCAATTTGTCAAATAATACAGCAAATAATAATGTTACCGGTTTTAATATTATTGACAAAGGTTCGTTTACCGAAGCAAGTGGTGTTTTTTCGATTATACAAAATACGGGAAATAATGTTCTCATTCAGGATTCAACCATTATTAATGTAACTATTTCTCCATGAAATAAGGAAAATTTATGAGAATGTTAACACTTTTATTTTTCTTGTTGTTTTTATCTTTTAAATCACAAGCACTTGAATTAAGTGGGTTTTCTGTAGGAGGTAACTACAGTATACCTATCGTGAGCTTTAATGAGCGAAAATTTACGACGGTTTATAAGCAGAAGTATGATTTTAGTTGCGGATCTGCAGCACTAGCCAGTCTCCTTACGTTTCATTATGAGGATGAAATTAGTGAACAAAGTGTATTTATAGATATGTACCAAAAAGGTAATAAGTTGAAAATTCAGAAGCAAGGATTTTCATTACTTGATATGAAGTTTTTTTTAGAGAGGCGTGGATATAGGTCAGATGGATTTAGAATGAGCCTCGATAACCTTAAAGTCCCTGCTATAACAATAATAAATAATAATGGATATCTTCATTTTGTCATTATTAAAGGGGCTAGTAATACTGAAGTGTTGGTAGGAGATCCATCAATAGGTGTAAAGGTTGTACCGCGAAATGACTTTATAAAGATGTGGGAGCAGCGAATACTCTTTTTGATAAGGGATGATAAAAGCATCGCTTCTCGGCATTTTCAAGACTCCCGTGAGTGGAATGTCAGAGTTAAAGCTCCTTTAGATAAAGTCATAAGCCGTACAAGTTTGGGTGCATTTAACCTGTTACAACCAGGTAATTATGATTTTTAGAGGATGTGTTTTTATAGGGAGGAATTTCAATGAGTGTTCATAGTGTTTTTATCCCTGTGTTGTCTATGTATAGCGTGCTTATGGTCGGTTTTTTAGAAAGCCATGTTTTTGCAGCGGAATCTTTAGATCAAGTAGAAATTGGTGCTGATTGGGAAAAAGTAGAGGATGAAGAACTTGATAGCTTACGTGGTGGTTTTACGTTACCCAGTGGATTAGTTGTCGATTTTAGTTTTGATAAAAGGGTATATCAAAATGGTATAGAGTCCTTTTACTCATATTTTGAATTACCAGAAAATGCTGAACTAGGTCGCACTCGTACACAAATATCTGATATGGCAACAGATTTTTCTAACATGGTATTGAATTCGGTCACGCAAAATACGTTAGATAATCAAGTTATAAAAACGTTGAACACCATTAGCATCGACATAAGTAATGTGAAAAATGCACAATTCGACATTAATAATACTCATGTGTTTAGAGATTTAGTAAGTCCAACGTACAAATAAACTCCTGGTTTTATATTTTTGTCTTATTCTCCCTCAGTGTTACTTCTACTACTTCCTGCATTACCGGCTCGCAAAGCGCGATAGGTATAGTGGTTGAGCATAATAAGTCACTTAAGAATTTTGTTGTTTCTAAAAGTGCTCGTGCCCAGCGCTCTTTACTCAGAGCGTTGGGGGGCTGTGCAAACTCGGCCTAATGCTAGAAGGGAAGTAACATTTGTGATTAACTCAGCGAGCTGATGTTATGAAAGTAGTCTTTTTAATTATTTCGAAGTTGTTCTCTTGAAAGTGTATCTGCAGCTGATTATTTGATGTAGACGTGGGTTGAGCACACACTCTGTAAGGTAGCCATTGGGAAAAATTAGCTTTTTTATGCTTTGCATGCCTTCAAGGTGCGCGCCTGTGATTCCAGAAACTGATAGGTTTAATGCTTGAAGTTCAGGGTTGAAGCTTTCTACTTTAAATAAATAACGGTTGCAGACTGTTTCTTCATCAAGCTGATGAAACAGTGCTCCTCGATCTCGTCGGATCTCTATTAGCAGCTCTGTTTTATCGGTAAATCCATAAACTACAGCAGCGATGGTTGTCAGTGATACCAATAGGTAAGCGATCAGGCGAGGTCGCCAAAGTGGGCTGCTCATTTTGGCTAATTGGTCTTCGGAGCAAAATAGAATTAAGCCTTTTGGGCGTTGTATTTTTGTCATCACGGCATCGCAGGCATCAATGCAAGCACCGCAATCGATACAGGCGGCTTGTAGGCCATCTCTAATATCAATTCCTGTTGGACACACTTGCACACAAAGGCCGCAATCTACACAGTCGCCGCTGCTACCATCAGAAGATCGTTTATTACTACGAGGCTCTCCTCGACTTTTATCATAGCTAACGGTACGCGTCTGGTCATCAAACATGACGCCTTGAAAGCGAGAGTATGGACATGCGTGTAAACATATCTTTTCTCTTACGAGCCCTGCATTAAGATAAGTCAGGGCTGCCATGCAGACCAACCAGCCAAGGGTGCCTGCGCCTGCTTGCCATGTGAATAAGTCTGCTACGAGCTCGCGAATGGGAATAAAGTAGCCGGTAAAGGTCACGGCTGTAAAAATAGCAAAACTAATCCATAAAAAATGCTTACTGATACGGCGAAAAAGCAAAGTACCGCGCAAGGGTTGGCGTTCTTGGCGTGCTCGGATATTAGCGCGCCCTTCGGTCCATTGTTCAATACGGATAAATACCCATGTCCAGATACTTTGTGGGCAAGCGAAACCGCACCAAACACGCCCCCAACCTACCGCCATAAAAAACAATAAGCTGGTGCCTGCAATCATGATGCCGGCCAGTAGTGGTAAGTCATGCCATGACAGAGAGGTGCCAAAAAGTAATATGCGTCGCTGCCCAAAATCAAATAACAACCAAGGTTGTCCATCAACTTGCAGCCATACCAAAGCAAAGTAGACAAACAGCAGCGGCCAACTGATCAAACGGCGGGCTTGCTGAAACCATCCTTCGGTTAAGCGGACGTGGATTTTGCTATCAACGGCAAGCGTAGAAGCATCGATAATTTGGACTGGAATCTTTTGCATCATTCACAACTTAGCTAATGAGAATTAGGAGGTTGAAAGCATATAGAAGAGCAGATAATAGGATCAGGCATAAAAAAATAAAACTTTTGCGGTACAGATTGTTTTGTTAATGTTTGGTTACGCGACGGATACCAGTAAGGTTTAAAAGTAATGAGTAGAGAATACCGATATCAGCGACTGGAAACATGGTTACTTGACGGTATTGCTGGTAAACGTTGGGCTGTCGGTGAGCGTTTGCCCTCAGTGCGTGAAATGTGTGCTGAGCAACAGCTTTCTAAAGCGACAGTGCTTCATGCATACCAAAGGCTGGAGGCGCGCGGGCTGGTTGAGGCTCGCCCTAAATCTGGCTATTTTGTTTTACCGAACACTGCAACTAGAGCTGTCCCGCTAACGGGCAGTGATACTGTTGTAGCGCCTGCGCCGGTAACCGTGAGTGATGTGGTTATGGATGTTATGTCCAGAGGCGCTGCATTTGATATATTGGCTGGATTACAAGCGCAACGTAGACCCGCGCAAAGCTTTAGTGAACAAGCCTCACTCGATGAAAATATAGCTGAAGCAAGTAACGCAGGAATAATGGCATTAAACCGAAGTGTAGGGCGTGCTCTGCGTAGTCAAACAGCTAATGCGCACCATTACTATGATGAACCCGCTGGTGATAATGTTTTGCGTGAGCAATTAGCGCAACGTTATCGCCGCTATGGGTGTGAGCGTAGTGCTGAGGATTTTTGTATTACAGCGGGTTGCCAGCAATCACTGTTTTTGGCATTGATGGTATCTTGCCAGCGTGGTGACATTGTTGCTGTTGAATCGCCGGGTTTTTATGGGGTTTTACAGTTGCTTGAGCAACTGGGCTTACAGGTTGTTGAGATACCTGCTTCGCCAGTTACAGGTTTGGATGCTGATTCACTTGCGCGTGCCTTACAACAATGGGATATACGAGCGTGTGTCGTAACACCGGCATATGCAACACCGACAGGCGCCAATTTACCGTTAGCAACACGCAAAAAGCTTCTCTTATTAGCCGAACAGTATGATATGGCCTTGATCGAGGATGATATATACGGTGAGTTAGGTTTTTTAGGGCGTCCAGACCCTTTGAAAGCAGAAGATAAAACGGGGCGTGTTATTCTTTGTAGCTCTTTTTCTAAGAGTCTTTCCCGTGATTTAAGAGTGGGGTGGATAGATGCAGGCCGTTGGCATAACCAAGTAAAGCGTTTGAAGTTAGTGACTTTGCTAGCGAGTAGTCGTTTTGTCCAGCAAGGTCTTGCTAGTTTTTTAAAGGACGGTGGCTATGATACGCACCTTCGACGCCAGCGAGAGCAGCTGCGTTTACAACGTGATCAACTCGTTAACTTTCTGGATGAACATTGGGCTGCAGATATTCGCTTTAGCGTGCCGGAAGGAGGGGTGGCGATGTGGTTACAGCTTCCCGAGGCAGTCGATACACTAGCAGCCTATGGCGCAGCACTCAGCAAGGGAGTGGTGATAACACCAGGCTCGCTATTTTCTTCGAGTGATCATTACCGTAATTGTTTACGTTTGAGTTTTTTGCACCCTTTAACAAGGGCACGCCAAGACGCGTTGAAAACATTAATGGGAGTGCTCTCCCATTAATGTACTTTCATCTTGTAAATTGCATTACATCAACGTTTAGGTCATCTCGTTTATTTATCTAAAGATGTGCCGTCAAGTAAGCGTGCTAGGTGGCCAACTTTTACTAAAATTAAACAACCCTCGTTGCTAAAAGGTTGATGTTTGCTGTTGTCAGGAGAGCGTACCCACGTGCCTGCTGGGTACTGTCCAAACTCGTCTTCGAATGTGCCTTCAATAACGAGTATTTCTTCGCCGCCCATGTGTCTGTGAGTACTAAAGCGTGTGCCTGTTTGCCAGCGCACTAGAGCGGTGTGTTCAGCACTGTTCTTTGATGCGAATTCATGTAATGGCATGACACTTAAACCATCGACTAAACCGGGTAGCCAATCAGTATTGGTTGTATCCAGAACGATCTGTTGTTGATCGTTCATATCAAACATATTGAGTTTGACGAGCAACTCACAACCCACTGTACTACCAGGAGAATGACTAGAACCCGGTGGGTTGCGTAAATATGTGCCGGCGGGGTAGCTGCCATTCTCATCTTCAAAAACACCACTTAGGACAAAAATTTCTTCACCTTGAGGGTGCGAATGTTCTGGAAAGAATGTTCCTGCTTCATAGCGCACAATACTGGTTACTTGGCCTTGCTCCGCACTTTCGCGTTCTAACAGTTTTCGCCAAACACCTTGAGCGGGGGAGGGGAGCCATTCGTTGCTGGCTGTTTCAATAACACAGCGTTGCAGACGGTCCATATTTATTGGTGCGAAGTTACTTGTTGTGGCTGTCATTTTATGGCTCCCGGGTAGGCTTCTTTAATGAGTTTGCGGGTGTTAATTGCGTCCAGCCATCACACCACTATTAATATTCCAAATTGCATCTGTCACCAATCTGCTTTATCCGAGAGCAAGAATGTAATGGTGTTAGCAATATCCGCTACTTTACCAATCCGGCCTATGGGATGGAAAGCATTGAATCCTACAAGAGCTTGATCTAGCTCACTAGGATCAATAAAGGTTTCATAGATAGACGTTTTAACAACATCAGGGGAAACTTCGGCAGAAAGTTCTTGAAAATAGAGAGTGAGGTACTCGCCTCGGAGCGCGCTAGCTAGCGAAAACTAGCCGGCATACACATCAAAAAAGAAGTAAAGCGTTGTCGCTATGCTCGCAACAATCACAAAGTTTCTTACTTGTTGCTGAGGCAGTTTGCGTGAAACATGTGCAGCAACATAGCCGCCGGCTAGTGTGCCGCACAATACGATAGTGCCTTCATACCAAGCAATCACATCGTTATAAATAAAGAGAACAATGGCTATGAGCGAAACCGATGATGACACTAAAAGTTTTAGGCCGTTCATGGCGTTGATATTGGTATAACCTGCCAATGCTAAGTAACTCAGGCTAATAATGCCTAAGCCAGCGTTAAAGAAGCCGCCGTATGTGGCAACTCCCAACAGTAATAGTGATAGCAATATGCCGCCAACCGAGGATGCATGGCGATGGCGAGAGGCCAGTTTTTTGAGCCCCGCGTTAATCTGCCCGCCAAAAATAAAGAGAACAGTGGCAAAAAGCAGTAACCAAGGAATCGCTTCTTCAAAAACGGTTTCGGGTGTTTGCAGTAATAACCATGCCCCTAAAATACCGCCAATCAAGCTGATAGTAACAATACTCACTAGCTGGTCTTTATGTTGGGCAATCTCTTTTCTAAATGCATATGTGCCACTCATATAGCCGGCACATGAAGCAAAAGTGTTTGTGGCGTTGGCTGTAATAGGAGGAATTCCTACAAAAATGAGCGCAGGAAATGTAATGAAGCTTCCCCCTCCAGCAATAGAGTTGAGTACTCCACCAAAGAAGCCCGCAAGAAACAAAATGACTAATTCAAATGACATAGTTAACAACAGACCTGTGACCACCAAAAAGAGCTAGACGATAGCACAGTCACTGTTGGCGCAAATAGATACAGATGGCATATAAATTAACCCGTTCAGATATTTAACTTTATAGATGTTTTTTTCTGGCAAACTGGTCGAATATTGAAAAAGCACCTGTGAGAATTGACTGTTATGACCCATGCTAAATTTGCCAATGATGCTGAAATAATCGAATTTGTACTGACCAATACTGAGTTGTTCACCGATACATCTGCTTTACGAGTTGAAGAGATTGGCGACGGTAATATTAACTTTGTTTACCGAATTACTAACGACCAGAAAAGCGTCATTGTTAAACAAGCGCTACCGTATGTACGTATTATTGGTGAGGGGTGGCCGTTATCGTTAGATCGTATCCGTATTGAAGCGCAGTGCCTAAAAGAAGAGGGAACTTGGGCTGCTGAGTATGTACCTGTGGTTTATTATTTTGATCAAGCACGTTCTGCGTTCATTATGGAAGATATCGGTGATCATGAAAACTTACGTCACGCCCTTATTGCACGCCGACCGCTGCCTGAACTAGGGCGCCATTTAGGTGAGTTTTTAGCTGAATCCTTATTTCATACCTCTGATTTTTATCTAGACACTTATCAGAAGAAAGCCGCCGTAGCCGACTATATTAACCCTGACCTGTGCAAAATCACCGAAGAACTCTTTTTCTGGGATCCGTTCTGTGATCATGAGCGCAATAGTGTTAACCCGCCATTACAAGAAGCGGCACAAGCACTGTGGCAGGATGACCTGCTAAAAGTCGAGGCGGCTAAACTTAAATACCATTTTATGAATGACGCACAAGCTTTGCTGCATGCAGATCTTCATGCAGGCTCTGTGTTTGTCAAAGCAGATGGTACTAAGGTGATTGATCCTGAGTTTGCCTTCTATGGACCGATGAGTTTCGATATTGGCTCTATCATCGGCAACCTGCTTATCAATTTTTCAGGCCAATTAGGATTGGAAGGTGATCTCGACGAGAAGCAGGCCTATCGTGAATTTTTGTTAACCCAGATTGATAACTTATGGAGCACATTTGTTATGCGCTTTAAAGCATTGGTCAGCAAAAAATGCAAAGATCCTGTTTTTTCTGCTGCTGCTTTTGTTGATGCTTTTATCGCACAGACATGGCATGAGAGCATGGGGTATGCGGGTACAGAAATAATTCGCCGTACTATTGGTTTAGCTCATGTGGCTGATTTAGATTCAATTGAAGATATTAATACGCGTGCCGTATCTGAAAAATTTGCATTGGATCTTGGCAGTGCATTGATAAAACAGCGTCAAGATATTAAATCACCACAGGTTCTAAAAGCACTGGTTCAAGCAATATAATTAAGTATGTCCTGGGATGATAAAGGAAGGTAAATGTGACAGATAACCGCAGGCAAATTTTATCCTGGGCAGAGCAGGGGCTTATTCAAGGAGACGTAGAAGACGCGTTAGCGGCTACTCACTCACGCCCCGCTAAAGAAGACTGGTTTAGTTTTATAAGCCAGTTTTTGATGTGGGCAGGTGCCGTTGCTATTGCGGTTGGCATGATCTTCTTCTTTGCTTTTAACTGGGATGCCATGGGGCGATTTGCTAAATTTGCTCTGCTTGAAGCCATTATGCTGGTTGCTGCATTCATTTATGCTCGTCTAGATTGCCATCGTACATCCTCAACGGTGGCTTTATTAGGCATGGCTCTGTTAACAGGGGCATTGCTGGCCCTAACCGGGCAGACTTATCAAACCGGAGCGGATCCATGGCAGTTGTTTGCCGTGTGGGCCGCACTTATAACACCATGGGCGGCGATAGGTCGATCCAGCACGTTATGGATTCTCTGGATCGGTTTAGTCAATCTATCAATAATGCTGTATCTGAACACTTTCCGTGGAATGTTTGGTTTTCTATTTCGTGAAGAAGAGTGGTTGTGGATATTCCTTGCGGTCAATACCGCCTTTTTAGCCTTCTTTGAAGTGCTGGCATGCTTAGGAAGCCAGCAAAACGTTTCAGATAAAAATGCTAACACCATCGCTTTATCCGTAGCGTTAGATAACCGACAAGCAGCACAAGTCTCGGCATTAATTGCAGGCGTTACGGTAACGTGGCTAGCGATCATTGCCATTTTTGATAGCCATGATACCGCTTGGGGTTTTCCTGTTTATGTGACGTGGATGGCCGCTGTTTTCTACTTGTACCGCTATAAAGTTCTGGATCTTGTGTTGTTATCGGGCTGTGTATTAAGTGGCATTTTAGTGGTGACATTCTCTCTGGGCTGGATGTTTGAAGATGTCTTGGATGACGGGGCATTTTTGTTAATCAGTATGGCTATTATTGGCCTGTCTGCTGCAGGTGGTATTTGGTTGAAGAAGCTGGCTCGTCAACAAACAGCTCACGTAGAAAAAGACCAGAAAAGTGAGGAGGCGTAATATGGACTCTTCAATGAACGCTTTGTGGGAAACACTTAAACGCCAGCAGTTAGTTTCGGGGGATATGCCCGCTAATACAGATGACTCGCTGCATGACAGTACGCCTTGGTACATTGCTTTAATGCAGGGGTTTGCTGGATGGGTCGCTGCATTTTTTATGCTGGGTTTTGTTGGATCGGCGTTTGGATTTTTGTTCCAATTTGATAACGAAATAGCGCTTATTGCGTCAGGTTTTATCTGTTGTACGGCCGCTTACATCTTGTTTCGGACTCAACCAAAAGGCATTTTTGTTGGCCAGTTAGGCTTGGTGTTTAGCTTAACTGGGCAGATGCTGGTGGCGTGGGGGCTGTTTGATTGGATATCTTATCAATCATCTATGGCATTTTTTCTGTTGGCTGCTTTTCAGCTAGTACTAACCCTGCTTATGCCGCATTTTATACACCGTGTTTTAAGCTGTTGGTTTGCCATGATTGCGCTTTTCTGGGGCCTCAATCAATTGGGTATTTATGGCTTAGGGGCGGCGAGTTGTTGTGTTTTATTTACGCTGGTATGGATAAATGAAAATCATTGGAAGCGCTTTTACCCTCTATGGGAGCCTGTAGGTTTTGGGCTAGCGTTGGCATTGGTGCAATTTAATGGGCACATTCTCTTTAGTGATGACTTGTTATCTTTCTATGATAAACAAGGTGCTAATGTTTGGTGGGCAATCGCTCCCTGGATAACATCGGCGTTAGTGGCTGTGTCATTTGCGTTAGTGATTCAAAAAATCTTTGTGCAATATCAACTCTCGTTATCATCTGTAACAGGGCGTTTGGTTGTTCTTGGTGGTGTTTTACTTGTTGCCTCTGGGCTTATTGCTTTAGGCACCAGTAGCGCTCTGCTTATTTTGCTGGTGGGTTTTGCTTACCAGAGAACCAGTCTTAAAGTACTGGGGTTACTCGCGTTGATATCGTTTGTCTCTTGGTATTACTACAGCCTCAATACCACGTTACTGCTTAAGTCATTCATCTTGGTAGGTACTGGTATAGCATTATTACTGGGGCAACTAGTGATGCGCGCGTTTTTAAATAGCGGATCAAGTCAAACTGATAGTGAAAAAGAAAGTATTTTCTTATTATCGCGTCTATTAAAGCGCTCAGGTATGAACAGCACTAAATGGATTGGCGTGATGATGGTCTGTTTAGTTTTAGGCGCTGTAAATTTTACCATTTTTAAGAAAGAGCAAGTATTAGCATCGGGTAAGCTAGTCTTGTTGCAGCTTGCGCCAGTTGATCCTCGCTCGCTCATGCAAGGGGATTACATGCGATTACGCTTTGCTCTGCAAAGAGAAGCGTTTGCAGATAAATCGGTGGAGAGTGAAGAAGGTTTTATTATCGTTAACCTAGATGAAAATAGCGTGGGTCAGTTTACTGGTTTTTATCAGGGTGAAACACTGGCAGATAACCAAGTAAAAATGCAGTACCGCGTGCGAGATGGAAAGGTTAAATTTGCTACCAATGCTTTCTTTTTTCAAGAAGGGACTGCTCAAACATACGAACAAGCGCGTTATGGCGAGTTCAGGGTGGCCAGTAACGGGGAGCTACTGTTGAATAATATGCGCGATAAAGACTACAAAATCTTAGGATATAATCAACCGTAATCTGGCGACCTAAAGCCTACAAAATAAGGGATAAGTAATGGCAAAGGTAACTGGCTTAGCACGGTTCTATTATGCAACGAAATACTCAATCAAAGGGATAAGCGCTGCGTTTAAGCATGAACCCGCTTTTCAGTATGAAGTGTATGGTTTTTTGGTATTGTTCCCAGCATCGTTCTGGGTCGCCCAAACAGCAACGCAATGGGCGCTGTTGGTCAGTGTTTGTTTGCTTGTCTTAATTTTGGAACTGATAAACTCCGCTATAGAAGCGGTAGTTGATAGAGCTGGTACTGAGTTTAATGAACTGGCAGGGCGTGCTAAAGACTTAGGCTCTGCGGCTGTTATGTTTGGGTTGCTCATTACTGCTGCCGTGTGGGGAGGCGTTATCTGGGATAATGGCGGTTTGTTTTAGACCGCTTCGTGCCAAAAGGAGTCATAGCGGTCTAAATGCCCAATGGAACGAAAAGACAACAAATTCAGACCATTTGTCGTCGCTTCACATATATTCCAGAACACCTTGCCATTAGAGCCGCTTACACCCCATACGCTTGAACTAAACTACCTCTATTCTTTTATGGCTTGTTCTAAATCTTCAATCAGGTCCTGAATATTCTCAATGCCAATTGAAAAGCGGAGAAGGTCATCCGGTACTGGGCTGTCCTCTCCTTCTACCAGTGCCCGATGCTCAACGAGGCTTTCTACGCCACCCAGTGACGTCGCCCGTACAAAGCATTTCATCTGCCCCATAACGTGAGCGGTTCGCTCTCGCCCTCCCTCGAGTCGTATAGAAAGCATTCCGCCAAACCCCCCCTTCATTTGTTTAACAGCTGTTTCATGATGGGGGTGGGAGGGTAGGCCCGGATAGATCACCTGTATGACGCCGGGAAAATCTTCGAAATGGCGGGCAAACGTTAGCGCATTTTCACAAGAGCGCTCGACACGAATATGCATGGTCCGCATGCCGCGAAGCAAGAGCCAGCTCTCAAAAGGGCCGAGAATTCCACCTTGTTGCGCACGTATCTTGCAAAGCCTTTCCCAACGGGTATCCTCACTGGCGGTGATTATGGCACCAGCCACGACGTCGCTATGACCATTGATATATTTGGTGGCTGAGTGGAATACAAAGTCAGCTCCCAGCACTATCGGCTGGGTCAACAGGGGTGTAGAAACTGTTGAATCTACTACCACTTGCGCACCGGCGCTTTGGGCTAGAGCTACAGCCTTTGAGATATCGACGACTTCCCAGGTTGGGTTGGCGGGTGTTTCAATCCAGAGCAGGTGTGTGGGTGCAGCTGTTAGCACAGCCATCAGGTTTTCTTCATCCCCGGGATGGTAAAACGCAAGCTCGATGCCCCATTCTGCGCAGAAGGTCTCCAGCCAGCTCCGGAAAGACCAGTACATTATTCTTGGTGCGACAATGCGCTCCCCGGGACGAAGCGTCTGAACTAGCGCGGTTGCAGCAGCCATGCCCGAGGCAAAAATTTTGCAGGCTGTACCCGCTTCAAGTTGACAGAGGAGCGCTTCAGCCATCTCGGTATTGATACTCTGATCTCGGGCGTAAATACGATCGCTATCGTAGAGTAATCCCTGCTCGTTCCGAGCAAAAGTAGTCGAGGGGTGGATGGGTGGAACCACAGCTCCCGTAACCGTATCAAGGTAGTGCCCAGCCTGCGCTAATAGCGTTTCGGCGTTATTTTTTTTATCATTTTTAAAAACCTGTTCTTCAATACGAAAGATGTGTGCCTCTAATTTCAGGCATGTATATACAAACTAGCCTGCAATCAGTTTTTAAAGTTGTTCTATAAACTGGTCGACTTCTTCTTCCAATGTTGCCCAGAATTTAACAAGCCGCAATACGGAAGAGCTGTCATCAACTTTGTCCATATGTAAAAGTTGAGCGACCTAATTGTACTTGCTCGACTACGTGCCAAATCAATTCTAGGTTATTCCTTCGGAAAAGTGCCAAAAGCAGATTATCTTCCTGCTGATAGGTAAGCTCTGCTTTATGTGCGTTTATGTACAGTATGGTAATCTTGGCCCTTTTTGCATATGTTATGAGGCCAATGGCAACACTAATGGATTTATGTTTCATGACAAGGAAGCTAAAAATGTTTTCAAATCATAACGTTATTTCTCTTTTTTTAAATAGTTCATTTTTTCGTGCCGGCCCTCTAATAACTGTTATGAGGCCAACGGCCTCTTAAACGATCTGTTAACCCACATGGAGAGATCGAGTAGTGAATCGAGCTGTAGCATTCATTGATGTTTTAGGATTTAAGCAGAAGATAGTTAGCGAATCTGCTACCGATCTTGGTGAGAAGTACAAAAGGGTTATTCGGAATGCGCTCGAAAAGCATTCGATTAATGCAGATTTTTCCAAAGAGCCAGCAATCTTTCCAGAAATGTCCGGTGATGATGAGTTCTGTATTAGCAATGTGTTTTCAGACTCCATAATTCTCTCGTCATTTGATGATTCGGAAACAAACTGCCTTAAGTTACTAGTGTTTACTTATAGATTAGCTAGATCCATGATTGTGCAGGGTTTTCTAGTCCGTGGAGGAATATCCTATGGAGATATGTTCGTCGATCTAGAGGATGACATATTCGTAGGCACCGCGCTTACTGAAGCATACGAACTCGAAATGAACCAAGAATGGGCAGGGATAACCATACATGACAATCTAGTAAACGCATTCCCTCACATATTTGATGGCACACGTGAGTACGCAGGGTATCTGAATTGTTTATTCGTAAAATATCCAGTCCCAATGAAGCGGGGAGAAGTTAAAGAACTTTATACAATCAATTGGCGCTGGAATTTGATTATTCAGAAAGGAACTAAATCCTTGCTAGGTGAGCCAACTGACTGGGCTGCTAAGGTAAAGATCGATAACACCTTAAAGTATGCCAAATTCATTAGAAGTAACCCGCTAGCCTATCCAGCTGACAGTTTCGATTGCCCAATTGAAATCAGAACCATGTACGCTGCTGAAGGCCCGCCAGGTGATAAAATGCCTAGCCATGGCGATGAGTATTAGGGTTAACAAGGCAATCAACTGCCGCCAGCAAGCTGGCTCGGAACTCCAAACTGCTGCGCAGTTTTCCGTCCCGTTATTGCGGCGTTAGTGATCAAGGAGGTTACATCTAATGCGAAACGATTATGAACTTTATAAAGCAATTGAGGATATTCGGCAGACTATAAGCAAGGATGTCGATAGCAAAGTTAACGAAGAAATTGAAAAGCGTAGTTTTAAAGTTAAAACAATCTTTTGGGCTTGCACAACAGTCTTAACCATTTTTGGTATTGGGACTTGGTTTGCGCTCCCCCAAATTGCTGCAGATACAGCTAAAAAAATTGTAAAAGAAGAGACAAGTTTGCAAGTGCTTGGTGAACTAAAGCAAAAAGAAATAGAGATTCATGCGGCTCACACCAATGCAATGGATTACCTAAGCAAGCTAAGTAATGAGTATGAAGAGTTTTCGGCGAACTTAGTAATTAAATTAATAGATGACAATAAATTTTCAAATAAGTTGATAAACGAGTTTAAAAATAATTCCGATTTCATAGCCATAACTAAAGGAGAAGTTGGAGAACCAGGAATAGATGGTTTGCCTGGCAAGAATGGTATGAACGGAAAGAATGGCGAGCCTGGACCGCCGTTATTCGATGGTCGCTTTGTATATGGCTCTGTTAGCTCCGATGGGCAAAAGGTCACTGGAGAAGATTACACTGTTTCTAGGATGGGTGGTGGTATATATAAGGTTACGATAAACAAACCATTTGGTAGCATTCCAACAATATTTGTATCGGCGGAAAGCGCTAAGAACCTACGTGAC
The DNA here is from genome assembly GCF_016592555.1 of Neptunomonas japonica JAMM 1380. Taxonomy (NCBI): domain Bacteria; kingdom Pseudomonadati; phylum Pseudomonadota; class Gammaproteobacteria; order Oceanospirillales; family Oceanospirillaceae; genus Neptunomonas; species Neptunomonas japonica. The sequence goes on from NZ_AP014546.1 coordinate 1,335,986, forward strand.
GGTGCGATTATTTCAATTAGATATAATTCAAGAACTCGCAGAACATTTGAAGTAGCAATTTCTTATGGAGAAAATAATAAACTTATTGATTCAAACTGGCAGTTTCTAGTCATCGGAAAATGATCACTAACAATTCGTTTAAAAGGACAAAAAACAGTTGGCTTTTACTCCTTCGTCGCAAATTATAGCCAACAATTTTTTGCCTCTTAACGAGGCGTTAATGTCCAGTTAGGATCGATTTTCGACTTAAATGGCCCTGAGTAGAACCAGACAAACGGTGAGGCAAGTGAGTTCCAGCATCTGGCTGACTTGAGCCTCCCGTTGGTTTACTCAACATGCATCCTTTATTGGTCGGTATTGACTGCTGCATAGGCGACCATTTCAACTAGCATTTCATCACGTGCTAATCCTGCAATGACCAACGCTGCCCGATTAGGGAATGGTGCACTAATATATTCGGCATAGACACGGTTTACAGTGGCCAAGTAACTTTTGTCCGTCACGTAAATCAGCACTTGTGTAAGGGCGGATAAATCGGCTCCGGCGCATTCCAGTGTATGCTTAAGGTTGTCTAGCGTTTGGCGTGTTTGTGCTTCAATACCGCCTTCAACGACTTTGCCTGATGCATCTATCGGAATTTGTGCAGTGAACAGAATACCATTGCCAATGGTTGCCCATTCCAGTGGTGAAGGTGAGTCGTAGAGTTCTGTTTTTACAATGCTGATCATTGAGTGGGCTTTCCTGTTAGGGGGGTAATGTTGGCTATTAAATAGCCGAGGGCGCGTTACTACCAGCGCCAACGGCTTGGACAATAAGACCTATCACTCGGCGTTGGCGAGTAGCTCTTTCCAGTTACCTGGGTAGACGGCGTAAAAGATGCTTGCTTGTTCGCCCTCATATTTCAATTCGGTGCCTTTCGGAATCCATATAATGTCGCCGGCATGCCCCTCGAGAATCTCCCCGCCAGTCACTAAGCGAAAAATGCCGTCGATGACGTACACGACTTCGTCATAGAGCACCGTCCAGGCGATAGAACAAGCATCGAAGCGGGCAACACCTGCAGCCATGGTCGAACTGAGTTCGCCCCCGACCGCGCGCGCTACTTCTGAATGCCCCGGAGGGCCTCCACGGTGGGCAAAGTTGAGACTGGTCGATCTAATAAGTTTGGCAGTCATAAATTTTCCAATTTTTTCTGGTCAAGTCAAAGTAGTGTTCGTTACATGACACCCAGCATTCGCGGGATGAACAGTGAAACTTCCGGAATAAAGGTCGTCACCATCATCACGGGTAGGCCTACAACTAGAATCATCCAGATTGCTGGCATAATCGCGTGGTGGATTGAAACCTGACCTATACGACACGCCATATACAGTATGGGCGCAACCGGCGGACTGTTGGCTCCGATCACTACAGAGCATGCGACTATGGCGCCGTAGTGAATGGGGTCAACGCCAGCGCTTACAACCAGCGGCATCAGTAACGGAGCGATAACCACAGTGACCGACAGATCATCCATTATCATGCCGGTGATGATCAAGAATGCATTGACTATCAGTAAAATCAGCAGGGGATTTTGTACCAGTGTGGTGATCCACTCGGTCAGTTCCTGTGGTACACGTTCGGCGGTCAGAATGCGGCCGATCATGAATGAAAACAGTAGAATTAGCATGATGGTACCGGTCGTTTCGGCTGACGCTATCACGCTATCCTTCAAGCGAATGAGGGTTAAATCCTTGTAGAAAAAGAAACCGATAATAATAGCGGCAACCACTGCAACCGCGGCCGCTTCAGTTGGCGTGCAGATGCCACCGTAAATTCCGCCAAGAATCAGAAAAGGCAGCGACAGAGCAGGCAGAGCTGATTTTGTAATACTCCAGCGCGAGGCTATCTTTTGTCCCGGTGTCGTGTCGTCGGGGTTCGTTTCGGTAAACAGGCGTCCGGCGCAAAAACGGTTGAATAGGGTCAGTCCAAGCATCAGTAACAGAGCAGGCCCTATTGTTGCGGCGAATAAGGCAGTAATGGACTGTCGTGTGACTACACCAAACAAGATCATGGTGACCGAGGGCGGAATCAGAATTCCCAACAAAGATGATATTCCCAATAGTGCGCTGGCGTAGCCACGAGGGTAACCGCGCTCGGCCAGTGGGCCTATCATGATGGTGCCGATCGAGGCAACGGCACCACTGGCGGTACCGGAAATTGCACCAAAGATACCTGAGGCGTACACCATAGAGGCTCCCAAGCCGCCGCGTCGTCCTCTTACCAGCATTTCGATAAAATCAACGAGGCGTCGAGCGATGCCTCCACTCTTCATTAGGTAGCCAGCGAGTACAAAGAGCGGCAGTGCGAGCAGGATAATGTGGTCCAGCGAGCGGAAACCCTGTAATAATAATGTTGTCATGTTCACGTCATAGATGAACACTAGGTACGCAAGTACGGCAGCAAATGACCAAGCAACAGGCACGCCGATGGTCATTAATACAATCAACAAAAGTATGGCCAGAACGCCCATTATTTATCACCTTCTTCTTTTGGGTTGTGGCACGCCCTGCCGGTAATTAGATCACGCATGGCGTAGGCGAAGCAGCCAATACTGGCAAGTGCTAGAGAACTAAGTGGAATCAGCTCGGGGAGCCCTAGTCCCGGTGTGGTTTGTGGGCGTTTGATTGCGAAGCTCATCATGCGCCAAGCTAAGTAAATGAAGAACATGGTTGTTGCGACCATGATCAGAGCAACCACTCGCTGGTGCAGACGCAGTAGGAAAGGCGAGGTAAGCTGCTGCGGCAAAAAGTCGACGACAAGGTGCTCTGCACGTCGACTCGCTATGATCCCACCAACCATGTACAGCCACATGGCGCTGATCAATGCCAATTCGTCGATACCGACAATGGACCATTCAAGAGCGTAACGAGCAACCACCATGAAGAACACAAGCCCAGCCACAACTACGCTGGCAGTGATCGCGATGGTATTGAGCAGGCGAGCTATCACGCGATCGACCGAAGAGAAAAAACTAAGCATGGGTACCTCCAAAACAGGCTAAAGGCCCTGCCTTTCGGCAAGGCCTGTCAATCATTAGAGCTTAGGCGCATTTTTCCGTACTTTTTGTACAAGTTCTGGGCCCACTTCGGCTTCCATCTGTGGCCATACCTGTTCACGTGCAACTTTTGCCAGTGCGCGCAGCTCTTCTTCTGTTGGCTCTATGTATTTCATGCCACCCGCCACGGCTTTATCGACGTAGCTTTGGTCTAGGGCTTTAGCATCGGAGAACTGCTTCTCCATTACAAGCAGTGCGGCGTCAGCTACGATTTTCTGCTGGTTAGGGTTGAGCTCTTCCCACGTTTCTGTATTCATCGATAATACACCTGTTACGAATACATGCTTAGTGCGGGTGTAGTGAGTCAGTACATCACGAAAGTACTCATAGTCCCAGTAGATGATGTTACCCGCATCGCCGTCGACAACTCCGGTCTGAATAGAGGTGTATACCTCACCCCAAGTGATGGCTGTTGCTTGATATCCCAGCGCTTGCATGGTCTGTGGGTTCGGGAAGTTAGACGGTACGCGAACTTTGAGTCCCTTGGCGCCTTCGACTGTGGTTGCGTATTTTCCACGGGTAGCTACACCGCCAAACCCTTCAGGCCAAGCGCCGAAAAAAGTCAGTCCTTGGTCGTTATGTACTTCGTTATAAATTGTGTTTAGCCAACCACCCGGACGGTAGGCATCAAATGCTTGTTCCCAGCTAAGGAACATATAAGGCATATTGCGCAAGCCCATACGCTTATCGTAGGAAGTGAGGGGCCAGTTGAGCATCATGTCTACTTCGCCTGCCATGAACAGGTCAAACACTTCTTTTTGGTCGCCCAGCTCATCTTGATAAAAGATATTAATCTTGATTTCGTCGGGTGTGCCGGCTGTTTTTTGCTGGATAATTTCAGCCCAGTTATCAAGAGCGTTACCTGTCGGTGAACCCTTGGATCCGGTGTCTGTCGCCATCTTTAGCTTAATAGTGTCGGCGGTTGTCGCCATAGAAAAGACAACAGCAGCAGAAATAGCCAGCACCTTTGTAAACTTGAGTATGTTCATTTAGCCTCTCTCTTATTTAGATTTATTTTTTATTGTTGGCTCGTGCATTTGCACGAATATTATTAAGCACCGGATGTCATATTTCCGTCCGGCTTGCCAGTCGTGCCATTGCCATACGCAGTGGTACGCCTATTCGCAGCAGCGGTTTGGGCGGCAAGCGTGAAGGGCTGCCCGATACCTCCTGCATGTTAGTGAGCAGCTCGCTGTGTTTGCCTGATAGCATATCAGCCAGCATTATGCCCGAAATTGTTCCTCGTGCGGCTCCGACACTTTGGTCACAGCCCGATGAGTAGATACCTTCTTCGAGTTTACCAAAATAGGTCTCAAAATTAGCTGATAGACTGGTCGCACCCCCCCATGTGTATTCGATGTCGACATGCTTTAGGGTTGGGTAACGATTGTCCAGGCCTTCTCGGTGCCGCTCTTTGATAGCAGGAATGATAGCAGCGGGGGTATTGTAATCCGGAGCGTAGCGATATGAATTGCGAATGATCAACCGACGGTCTTGTGTCATGCGCATGGTCGTGCCGGCATGATCCGCAGGTGTCATGCCCCAGTCAAGTTTGCCTCCATACAGTGACATTTCTGCATCAGTCAATGGTCGCGTCATACTGGCAAAGGTCATTACCGGTAAGATCCGGTTTTTCATGAACCCCAGCTCAGGTGTAAAGATGCTGGTTGCCACAATAAGCTGTTTGCAGGTGATAGTGGCGTTATGGGTCTTCAGTTTGAAGCCGCTGTGCTGACGACAGATCTCCAACACCGGTGTGTTTTCGACGACCTGAACATTGTCAGGCATTGAGTCTGCTAAGCCTCGCATCAGGGCGGCGGGTTGCACCAGTGTACCACCGGGAGTATAGATGGCGGCGTTGTAGTAGTCGGTGCCGAAAACAGCCTGAGCTTCAGCTTTAGACAGTCGCTTATAAGGCTCGCCAGATTTACGCAGAAGCTCCTCATAGTTGTTGAGGTATTTTTCACCGCGCGAGCCAACCGCTCCTTGGTACTTTCCAACCCGAGACCACTGGCAATCAATGCCGAAATTATCGATCTGCTGTTCCAAGTGTTCAATGGCGGCTCGGTTGAGCTGTATAATCTTGTTCTTGAATACGTCGTCGGCACGTTCGAGGTCACGTTTGTGAGGTTGGTCGATTACAAAACCGGAATTACGCCCCGAAGCACCCTGACCGATTTTCAATGCATCGATCAATAGCACCTTGTCATCTGGGCAATTTTCGGCGAGACGACGTGCGGCAGCCGTACCAACAAAGCCACCACCAATGACAACGGTATCGAATGTCGCGTCATCGGTGAGTGCAGGGAACTCGGAAACTGAACCGAGTAGCTCGTACCAACCACAGCGATCATCGTATTGCGGAAAAATCACGTCTATTCTCCTGTTCGAGCTTGTCAGATGATGGACAGGTAAGGGTTTTTGGCACCGGTCTGTCCAAGTGCGAGATAATAGTGCACTTTGAATATTCATTTGTCTTCATTAAGGCTTGTATTTAAGCTAAAATTACCTTAAGTATAAATAATATTTATATTCAGGTTCATTCAAACGCGGGAGAGACCATGAAAGATGGGCGCCTAATTGATACCCACGCTCTTAATTCTTTCGTCACCATTGCTGAGGCCGGGTCGATGAGCGAAGCGGCGAAGCGCCTTGGTGTTACTCAGCCTGCTGTTTCCCAGATCCTCAAGCAGCTGGAAGCGCAGGTCGGCACTCAATTGGTGGTTCGTCGTACCAGCCCTGTACGGTTGACGGTGGCCGGGCATGTGCTTAAAAAAAATGCAGATGCCATTCTAGGCGAGTTGCGTAGGCTGATAGCAACGGTGCGCGAAGCAGCTGACAAGGGCTTAGTGCAATGTCGCTTGGGTTTTGTTACCTCATGTGCAGAGGTGTTTGGCAGTAAATTGATTGGTGCGCTTGGTCACCAGACGGAACGGCTTACCCTGCGTAGCGGGTTAACCTCAGGAATGGTTGAGGCTTTCCTTAATCGGGAGATAGACGTCTTGGTGTCAGATGAGGCGCTCGCTGGTGTGGAGGGGCTCGAGCGCTTTGCGGTGTTCCGTGATCCAATGCTACTTGCCGTTTCGAATGAGCACACCAGCGACTCGGATTTTTCTCTACAAGACCTTGCAACGCGCTGGCCTATGATCAAGTACGGTCGTGATGCGAGTATTGGCCGATTCAGCGAAGTTGTCTTACGGCGCATGCAAGTACAGGCTAACGTACGTTTTGAAACTGATGATACACACACACTCATGAGCTTCGTACGCGACGGTCACGGATGGGCCATTCTAACAGCGACCTGCTTGGCTCAAACGCTCCATACCTCGGGTGAAGGTGCCGGAGTTAAGGTAATGGAACTGGGTAATAGCCGCCACTCCAGAACTATTCAACTGATCGCACGTAAAGGTGAGTTGGGAGGGATCCCAGGCAAGATCGCAGCGTTGATTCAGTCGATACTCGTCAGTGAAATTTTGCCTAAGTTGCAGACGCAAGCTCCCTGGATAACTGAGGAGTTATTCAATACAGCGCTACCAACTAAAACAGAAAATTAAGGCCGAAGGTTGATCAAGATTCGGCCTATACCTTTGCAATAACGATGCTACTTCTCTTCTATAACGCCAGAAGTTGTTAGCCTCGCATCTTCATTTGCTAAAAACACTGCCAACAATTTAGCGTGAAATGTTTTGCTTGGGTTATGCGTTAAAGAGTGGGTAATACCGGGTTGCTCTATCCAACTATCACCTTTTTTATATTCCACAATTTCTTGATCACCAAGTTGTGAATGCACATAGCCTTCAAGTACATAGACATACACAAAGCCTTCATGTTGATGAGAACCAATGCGCACCATGGGGGAGATATCTACCTCGATCGCAGTTAGTTTACCGCTTAGTAAGTTGGGTAGATGCTCAGATATTAATATGTCTCTTTGGACATCCCCTGGTAAAGACTCATGGGCAGAGGACAGCCCAGCGAAAAAAAATAAAATAAATATCATTGCTCTCATATATATTTTCCTAAAATGATTAAACTTTACTGGTAGCTTTCGCACTCGAAGTGTTCCGAGATCACTAACTTTCTTGCAGCAATGATTTTTAGCTATGTTCATTACTAACAGCTGGAATCCCCAAAAGAGCTTTAAGCTCGCATCGAAATTGCCATGCGGTTCCAAGCGTTGATTGTTGAAATCAGCATAATCAATTGTGCAATCTCTGCAGTAGAGCTGAATTGTTTTACAAGTTGATAGGTTTCTTCCGATAACCCTTGGTCTGTAATCAGGGTTACTTCCTCTGTCACTGCTAGTATTGCTTGCTCTCTTTCAGAGAAAAGAGACGACTCCTTCCAAGTTGCCAATTCACTCAGGCGTTGCTCAGTCTCACCTTGTTTAAGAGCTGAGTTGGTATGCATGCCAATACAGAAATGACAGCCGTTGATTTGAGAAGCACGAATCCGCACAAGCTCTTGTATCACAGGTGAAATTAATGATGTCGCCAGGTATTTTTCCAATGCAAACATAGCCGCGTAAGCATCGGGTTGAAGTTGCTGGATATTGAATCTGCTCATGATGATTTACCTATATTGTTGGCTTGCTGTATTGATAACAGGAGCAATTGTAGGCTTCTTGATTGAGACAAAAACCGCTATAGTTACAAATTATCTTTGCTTAATTGGCAATAATGGTGATTCAAATGCCCCGCATTCAGACCGATGAACTGGTAGCTTTTATTGCTGTCGTTGAGGCAGGAAGTTTTAGCCGCGCTGCAGAACAGTTGAACCAGGCAACGTCGATGGTCAGCCGACAAGTAAAAAAACTGGAAACTAAACTAGCCACTACTCTTCTCAATCGAACCACAAGAACACTCAATCTCACTCAGGAAGGTGAGTGGTTTTATATCCGCGCTACGGAGTTAGTAGGAAAGCTGACGGATGCAGAAACCCATTTTACTGAAAATAAAAATAATCCAAGCGGTGTGCTGAGGGTCGATGCTGCTACCCCTTTTGCGATACATGCCATCGCTCCACTTATCGCTGGATTTAATGCCCTTTACCCAAACTTGAGAGTGCTTTTAGAGTCGAATGAATCGGTCGTCAATCTGCTGCACAACAAGGTTGATATTGCCATTCGCATTGGGGATCTTGAAGACTCTACGCTCAAAGCCAGAAAAATCGGGACAACCTACCGGAAAATTGTAGCTTCACCGGCCTACATTAAAGCGTTTGGCACCCCCAAAAGTGCTGAAGAATTACTGAGGCATCGTTGTTTGGGCTTTACCAAACCAGGAAAACTCAATCGCTGGCCAGTTTACGATAGTAATAATGAGCCGCTTATGATCACTCCTTCGGTTTTATGCGATAGTGGTGAAACAATCAGACATTTGGCTCTACAGAACAATGGCATCGCTTGCTTATCTGGCTTTACGGTCCATGGAAACCTAGAGCGTGGTGAGCTGATTTCTGTATTGGAGCAAGAGACTATCGATATTGGTATTCCTATTTACGCCGTATTTTATTCTGATAAATCGATAAGTACCCGAATCCGTTGCTTTATCGACTACCTCGATAGCCATATAAAGTTGTTTTAAGTTCTTCCTATTACGAGTTAGTTGTCTATTCACACGATACTATTTTCTATGAAATATTTTAGCTTGGGTCCACATAAAAGTTTCAGACTGGGTCTATAGCCGTTTTATCAGAGGTTATAAATTGACTAGCAAACCAGTGCTCGTCATATACAGATAAAATATTTTATAAGAGAGACATCAATGGCATATACAGAGAAATTCCAAAAGTTAGCAGATGATGCGTGTTTATGTGTTTATGTGTTGAAGGGGTGTTGCCTAAACAGGTTGATGCGTTGATAGCACAAGGTGCAATTGCACTGGATATCCGTGATAGCGAAGAGCACGAGAAAGGCCATATTGAAGGCTCGCTCAATATAAGTCGTGGAAAATTGGAAATGATCATTGAAGCTAAAGTAGAAAATTTAGAAACGGTGATTTTGTGTTATTGCAATGCTGTAAACCGTGGAGCTTTATCCGCTAATGCGCTAAAAAATATGGGGTATGAAAATGCCAAGTACATTAACGGAGGCCTCTTAGGGTACCGTAGCTTCCAAAAGTAAGGGGTTAAGTAGTTCTTCATGCGGGATTATTCGACCAAACCCTAAGGCGCAGATTTGTGCCTTAGGGTAGGTTTATGGCTCGTCGTAAGCGGTACTGATAATGCCGTTGGCTAGGCGGCATTGTTTGTTTCAACAACTGAGCTTATACATTCACTACTGTGGCTATTTACGAGTGCCCGTAACTCAGGGATACAGGAACCGCAATTACTGCCACACTTTAGTTTTTCACCGAGGTGCTCAACACTGTCTGCTTCACCGCTTTGTAATGTATTGATAATAGTTTGCTCACCCACCTGATAACAGGCGCAAATCGTTTTTCCTGTTTGTAGTGATGGGTCTGCTGGGAATCCTGCGAGTAATCGTAACCGGTCTTGATCAGGTAAAAACTCTGTTCCAATCTGTTTTGCTAACCACGCTTTATCGTACTCGGGCAGTTCTGGCCCGCTCAGTAAAACGACTTGTAGCAGGTTACCGATAAAGCCAGCCGCACTTAAGTATCGCTGTTCTGAGTCTTTAAAATGTACCCATTGATCAACCTTTGGGTATGCAGCGGTTAACCATGTAAATGACGGTGACGTTTCAAGATCAATAAGCTCCCACAAGGTGCAATTGGCCAATGGGGTTTTAAACCACTCCATCCTTTTATCAGGTACGAAGTCAGAAGCACTAAGTAAAACTCCCTGCCAATGAGGGGTTAATGGTTTGATGGTTACAGGACTATGTTTAAACTCCGGTTGGCCAGAAAGAGTGTCTTGAATAGGGCGCACCAGGCTATTTGCACGAGCATGGCTGGCAAATTCATCACTCCAGTGCATTGGTACAAATACAGAATCCTTGCGTTGAGAGTCGCTAATGTTAGCGCGTGCAATATACTCTATCCCTCGGTCCTTGAGAGATACCAGTGAGGTGTTTTTGATCAACAGTTTTGCTGCGGTGTCAGGATGGATTTCAATCTGAGGTGTGGCTATATGCTCCAATAAGCGGTGTGCTTTGCCGGTGCGTGTCATTGTGTGCCACTGATCTCTGATACGGCCTGTATTAAGAATTAACTGATCACAGTCGGCTGCATAAGTAGGTAAGCGTGGTGTAATAGTAATGAAGTGTGCCTTGTTAGACGCTGTATAAAATTGCCCGTCGTCAAAGAAGCGTTTTCTACCTTTAGGGTAGGTACTATTAATAGGCCACTGAATCGGCTCAAGATTTTGGTATTCCAGATTGCTTATCTCTGCAAGCCCGGAAATATCAAAATCACGTTCATTGTTACCGCGGGTGTTCGTATTTTCAAAACCAGATAGCGCAGCATGCTCACGAAATATATCGGCGCTAGATGCAAAGTTGAAGGCCTCGTTAAAGCCCATGCGCTTTGCCACTTCGCAGATGATTTTCCAGTCATCTTGCGCTTTTTTAGGGGGCGTAAGAAAACGACGTTGCCTAGAAATACGTCGTTCTGAATTCGTTGTGGTTCCGTCTTTTTCTCCCCAGGTGGTTGCTGGCAAGCACACATCTGCAAACTGCAGTGTATCGGTCGAGTCACTTGAGTCAGATACAATGACTAAATCACAATGAGCGAGTGCTTGTTTAATCTTGTCGGCATCTGGCATAGACACAACAGGGTTTGTCGCAATAATCCAAATCGCTTTTATCTGCCCATTACCTACGGCATCAAACATATCGACCGCTTTAAGGCCTTCCTTTTGCACTAGATTGGGCGCATTCCAAAAACGTTTAACTTTATTCAGAGAGTTTGGGTTGTTCAGCTCCATATGTGCGGCGAGTTGGTTGGCTAAACCGCCGACTTCACGCCCGCCCATGGCATTAGGCTGACCCGTAATAGAAAAGGGTGTTGCCCCTGGCTTACCAATTTTTCCGCTAATTAGGTGGCAATTGATAATGGCATTACCTTTATCGACACCGCTGGATGATTGGTTTATCCCTTGTGAGAAGAGGGTGACGGTGCGCTCATTACTAGCAAACCAGTGATAGAGTGTTTTAAGGGATTCTTCTGATACATCACAATCAAGAGCCGTTTGTACAAGGGTCTGCTGTTGAACATTTTCAGATAAGTCCTCAAACCCTTCGCAGTGCAGATCAATAAATGTCTGGTCTATTTTATTACTGGCAATTAGGTAGTGTGTTAAACCGTTAAATAGAAAACCATCGCTACCAGGCTTTAGAGGTAGATGTAGATCAGCAATATCACAGCTGGCTGTTTTACGAGGGTCGATTACGATAATTTTCATATCAGGACGTTCAGCTTTAGCTTTAGCTAAACGTTGATAAATAATAGGGTGTGCCCATGCCAGATTAGAGCCTGTTAAAATGACTAAGTCGGCTAATTCAATATCTTCATAGCAGCCAGGAACAGTATCGCTCCCAAAAGCGCGTTTATGTGCTGCCACGGCTGAAGACATGCATAAGCGAGAGTTAGTATCGAGGTTAGCGGTGCCAATAAAGCCTTTCATTAGCTTATTGGCGACATAATAGTCTTCTGTCAGAATTTGTCCTGATACATACATCGCTACAGCGTCTGGGCCATGCTTCTCGATAATATCGGATAGTTTATTAGCAACATGAGAATACGCCGTATTCCAATCAACATTTTTGTTCGCAATTTTGGGTGAAAGTAATCGCCCTTGGTGACTTACGGTTTCAGCTAAAGCCGAGCCTTTAACGCAGAGCCTTCCTTGGTTGGTAGGGTGTTCTTTAGATCCACTCACAGCTATCAAATTTCCCTGCTGAACTTTGGTATCCACACCGCAGCCAACGCCACAGTATGGGCAAGTCGTTTTAATAGTCTCTGTTGTGATCATCTTTATTCCCAAAAAAAAGGCGCCAAACAGAAGTAACCCCGAAATAGCGCCATTGCCAAGTCTTCTCAAAACCGAGAACAAATATTTGTGCGCTGCTCACGCACATGTCGAACCATGTTTACCAGCATAGGAGTAGCATGATTAATGCCAAAGACGTGTTTAGTCGATAAGTATCATCGTATCTAATTGTTATTAAAGAATTTTATTTGTTATTTTGTAATGCTGATAGTAATGCTTACTTAATTTAAAATGTTCTTAGTGGTGCACTAAAATGAACACTGCCCCTTTGTAGTACTTAACATGATGTAATACAGCTAGGTTTTAGTGAGCTAGCTAATACAAACAACAGGATGCGCAGAGGCTTTTATGGATAGTTTGGTTGGGCAGGTTGCTTTTTTAGCGCCCTCATTGGTTGTTAGCCTAGTAGTGGTTGCGCTGCTGCTAATGGCAAATTGGGTTTTATTGGGTCGTCACCCTGAACTGGGTAACGAAAAAAAGCTTCCACGACAGCTCACTTTATTGGCGTTGACACTTATAGGCTTTGTCGTGATTACTTTTGCATTGCCGATTAGTGATACTGCGCGTAACCAAGTCATAACACTTGTAGGTGTGTTGTTTTCCGGGATTGTTGCATTTTCATCGACAACCTTCGTGGCCAACTTTATGGCGGGGATCATGCTTCGTATGAATCAACCGTTTAGAACAGGTGATTTTATACGGGTAGAAGATCACTTTGGTCGCGTTTCTGAGCGCGGTTTATTTGATACGGAAATTCAAAGTGAACACCGCGCGCTTATTACCTTACCTAACTTATATCTTGTGTCGCGTCCGGTAGAGGTGATTAGTAAGTCAGGTGCGATTATTTCCAGTACTTTAACCTTAGGGTATGACGTCCATTACTCGCGTATTGAATCTTTGTTAATTTCGGCGGCTAAGGCAACAGACCTAAAAGACCCATTCGTACAAGTCATTGAATTGGGTAATGATGCGGTTACATATCGGGTGAGTGGGCTATTAATCGATGTGAAAAGCATGCTAACAACGCGCTCGCTACTGCACCGAGCTATGTTAGATGCATTGCATGATGGAGCGGTTGAGATAGTGTCTCCGACGTTCGTAAACCAAAGGCGCATGGATGATCACGTTAAAATAGTGCCTGGGGCAGGGGTGAGACAATCGGTAGAAGCTTTGTCTACCCCTGAGGATATTATATTTGATAAAGCTGAAAAAGCTGAACAACAAGAAGCTGCTCAAGAGCGTTTGAAAAAAGAGCTACAAACATTGGGAGAAACACTCAGCGTCGCCAATGGAGATGAAAAAACTAAAATTGAGTCCCATATAGAGCAAGTAAAGCAACAGCTCGATAATGTGAGTGAGTTAAGAGAAAGATCAAAAAAAGAGTACTGAATAAGGAGCGACACCTAGCCTAAATTTAGAATTTTTTATTAACGGTTAGTAATGTGCTTCACTCCTACCTATCTACTGGTATTTATTATTAAGTTTCTAAGCCATAGATTTGATGTGTCTTGTGATAGCTGCTTTTTCTAGAAAAGTGCTGCGGCCAGTTGACGCTGGCCACTAGTTGTATTCGGATTAGTATTTTATTGATGTGTAGAAAATTCGGTGCAAGGGTAATTGGCGGTCATTGCGTTATAGATACTAATTTGAACGGGAGCATCGCTTAACTTCTCATGTTCCTTAATATATTGTAATGATTCATATAGTAGTTCTTGTATTTGTGTGTTCTTAGTCAGGCAAATGAAGTTTTTCTTTACCGCTTTTTGTTGCCCCAGCATGTTTCCTACCAAGTTGACGCCGTTAATAACACCACCCACATAACCAGTGCAAGAACCCGCTTCTAAGGCTCGTGTGACTGCTTGGCTTGGTGTTTCTTGGCTTTTTGATTGGTTAATATTGTGGCACTTGTCATAAAACTGCTGGGCGGATATTGCAAAGGCTTGTGCACTGCTGAATAAGCTTATAAATATAAATAGGCTAATGGCCTTTCTCATTTGTATATCATCCTGTATTTATTGGCTCATAATTAAAAAGTAGAGATATAAAAATGTCGCTCTAAAAAGAGCGACATTTTAGATCATAGCACTATAACTATAGTGCTTTGCGACGGCGCCAAAAGATAGCTGTTAAACCAACCAATATCAGTGCGAAAGGTGCAGGTTCAGGCACACTGCTGGCTGGATCTGTATTAAATACAATAGGGGTTTGTGACATAGAAACAGTGCCGGGGCTAGCAAAAGTCAAACCAGTTACAAAAGCAAGAGGATCTGTAGGGTCTACATTTAAACCCGCTTCAATTCCGAGTATACGGAAACGGTCTACACCAGCAGGTGTTGCTGTAGTAAAGTCGAATTCTGAACCCGCATTTAAATCAGCAGAAAATTCGAATTCAGTTCCATTCCATAACCACAGTTCATATTCATCATCCCCAAAACCAGCAGGTAAAATGACTGAAGCAATCAGCGGGCTAGTGTTGCTAGTAATGGCATAGTCGTAACCAATTGCCACTTCTGGGTCGATGAATACGGTTTCATTAAGATCTACATCGAATTCAAATGTATAACTGTCATCAACAATAACTGGCAAAATTGGGTTTTCAGATGTTTCACCAGGTACGTTTCCTCCGCGGATTGCGAATACCCAGAGGCCATTTTCACCGCCACTCACATTAGTTTGGTTTTGTAGTTCTAGTACCTCATTGGTAAAAGAACCTGGAAGTGTAAAAGCATTGGTGTTATCTCCTGCGTCAAAACCGGCTTGAGCAGGGGTCCCACCAAATCCACCAGCACCATTAGATGCATCACCTGTGGTCCATTCAAGGCGGTCATAACGGAACTCAATATCAAAATCACCATTAGTGCCTGTATCATCGCTGCGATCACGTAGGACTAACTGGAAATTGTTGGTCAGGTCAGTATGACCGCTGTAATATCCAACGTCATTCCATGTAATGATTGTGGTGTCTACATTGGGCGCTGCAACATATACATTATTGGAAAGGTTATCACTATTACCACCTCGGGTATCTACATCAGCCCAAAAAGGAGCAATCATTGGATTGGTAGATGCTGGAAATGGCTCAGGAGTGAATCCACTTACAGGAGAGTCAAAAGTAATATTGCCATTATTATTTATGTAGAATTGGTTGTACTCACTGCCAAAGAAGTTAGCAGTAAAGTTCAGGTTTAATAGGTTAGAAGAGCTATCGTCATTTTGGAATAATGCAAGTTCACCAAAACCTGATTCTCCCCCTAAACCCTCTATTAGGGGGGCAGCCATACTTGAAGTACTAAAGGACATTAAGCTTGTTATTAGGGCTACTTTAATCGCCTTGTTTAAAGGCTGGGTAGTATATTGCTTATTCTTCATTGGTATTCCTTTTAAAGTGCATGTCCGTGAAACAGTTTAAGTATCTTTGACGGTCGTCATAGCACGTATCATTCCATTTTTCGTAACTAATTGTTTTTAAATAAATAATTTTATTTTCTAATACGATGCTTAACATGTTTGTAAGATTATTTGACATTTTTATAGGTGGATTCCCTTAATGGGCTGGTTTTTTATGCTCTAATCACGTGATGCGAAAGATGGGGGGAGGGAACTTAGTAGAGTAAAAAGCAAGAAGTTGAAATAAAAAGATAATGTTATTGATTGTGATTATCATTTGCGTTAATATGATTTTGCTCAACAAGTTAAGTCAGATCTCACCTCTGATTTGCTTCATCTTCTTTTGTTGGTGCAGGCCACAAAAGAAACACGGTTCTTGTCATTTACAGGGTAACCTTCGGGTTACCCTTTTTTTATGCTCTTGTTAGGTTTGCTACACTGCTAAATATTGGTTTATATAATTTAATGCGATTAAAGCGTCGTAATTTATCTATGTAGGCTGCTAAAAGGTTATGTGAGGATAATAGTCATTATTTTACATATTCCAATGAAATTCCTTGCCATTGTGATGGATTAGAAGGAATGCCCGCAGAGTCATTTCATACAATTTTTATAGTCATAACCTCTCAATAGGTATTAATAATTCCGTTGCAGAAGGCTATGGGGACTTCTGGTCTGACATAGACAGAAATTAAAATAAGATGAATGGTGATTTGTCTTTTGTAGTGTTGCTAACGTGGGGGTGTCACCCCGGTTCAGTCGCTACAAAGAAAGCTCCATGATAACCAAAGGCATTGATGATTATGTTAAAACTGAACGGGACTCTGACCCATTTTCCAAACCCTGTAGCTAACAGTAAAAATGTATATTCTGATGCACAGCGAGATGTGATCAGTATTGCTAAAGCGGCTAATGCGATTGCTGATATCAAAACATGGCCGGCTTACTCTGAAACGCCTTTGCACTCATTAGCAGCGATGGCCAAAGATGCAGGTCTAGGGGCGCTTTGGTATAAAGATGAATCACTGCGTTTTGGTTTAAAAAGCTTTAAAGCGCTCGGCGGTGCTTATGCCGTGGCTTGTCAGTTACAAAATGTTTTAGAAGCTCAGTTGGGCAAGCGGCCAAGTATTGCTGAATTATTAGATGGGCAACTAAAAGACGCCTTATCTGAGATAGTGGTAAGTTGTGCAACCGATGGTAACCATGGTCGTTCTGTTGCCTGGGGCGCGCAGATGTTTGGTTGCGGCTGTGTTATTTATATTCACCGTGATGTGTCTGAAGGCCGTAAACAGGCTATGCAGGCATATGATGCTGAAGTGATTCGTATCACGGGTAACTATGATGAGTCCGTACGTCAGGCAGACCTAGATGCTAAAGCGAATGGACGTATCATTGTTTCTGATACTAGCTATGAAGGTTACATGGAAGTGCCTAAAGATGTTGCTTTAGGTTATACCGTCATGCTGGCTGAAATTGTTGAACAGCTAGAAGGTGAAATTCCAACTCATGTGTTCATTCAAGGCGGTGTGGGTGGTTTGGCCTCAGCGGTAGCGGGTTATTTCTGGGATCTTTGGGGTGAGCGTCGTCCACGTTTTGTTGTGGTTGAGCCTGTTGAGGCAAACTGCCTTCAGCTGAGTGCCAAAGCCGGTAAGCCCGTCGTTGTTGATGGTGATCTGAATACCTTAATGGCAGGTTTGGCATGTGGAGAAGTGTCAGCACTTGCATGGGAAATTCTATCAAATGGTGCTGATGACTTTATGACACTCAGTGAAGAAGCCGTTGCAGAAACAATGCGAATGCTAGCTAAAGGTTATAAAAGTGACCCTGCAATTGAAGCCGGTGAGTCAGCTGTACCTGGTTTGGCGGCGGCGGTTATTGCAGCTCAGCAAGATGAATTTTCGAGCGCTCTAAACTTGAATGCTAAAAGTAAAGTACTTGTTATAGGTACTGAAGGTGCTACAGATCCGGAGTTGTATAAGCAGTTGGTGGGCTAATTTTCTGCGAGATATTTTACAAAAAGCCTCGTAATTACGAGGCTTTTTTATATCTAAGTATTTATGAGGGAGAGCTAACTAATACCCTTCATTAGTGATGTTTAACTCTCTTCTAAAATAACCGGTACTGAAAGCCCGACTTTGACTGAGTCCATCACGACATTCGTTAAGAAATTACGAATGTTACGATTATCGAAAAACACCTCGCGGGTAAAAGCTTCGTAGTCTTCCATATCTGTTGCCGTGACCACTAAAATGAAATCGGCGCTACCGGTTACGTAATAGCATTGTTGAACAGCAGGATTTGCCTTCATCTCCTTTTTGAAAGTATCAATTAGATCTGCACGTTCACGTTCTAGTGTTACCTGTACCAATAGGGTAACTGCACGTCCCGCCGCTTTAGGGTTAACAACGGCGATATCTGCCTGAATAATATGTTGTTCGCGCATGCGTTTAATTCGACGTTGCACTGCCGCAGGTGATAAGCCTACCTGCTCCGCTATCTGGTCAGATGTGGTTCTATTTGAGCGCTGGATAATCGTAAGAATCTTCCGATCAAAACCGTCAATACTTGCCGTTTGAGTATTATTCATCATGAGCCCTTTTCTCTAACCTGCAATATGATCCTAAGGATATAAGGGCCTACTGTAAAGAAGTTAGTGCTGGTTAGAAATAGTGGTGAATTTATGCATTTTTTTTGATTTTTTTGCGGTTAATCATCAACAAGTAATCGTTATTACACGAATGTCCGCAGATTAACGCCGTAATATTGACTAATAACTTATTCACCATCGAACAATAAAAAAAGCGCATGGCTATGACCGTGAGCAAAGGAACATGATGATGAAACTGACTACTGTTCAGCACAAACAGCCCTTGGAGCTCCTTGCTCCAGCAGGTCGTATTGGCGTTATCTCTTTAGCGACAGATTTTAATATCGAGGCAGACCTGCACCGTATCTTTCCAAGTGATGTGCAGTTTTTTACCAGTCGTGTGAAGAATGTAAACCCGCTGACTATTGAAAATTTGCGTACGATGGCGCCCGGCATTAGCACGACAGCAGATACTATTCTGCCAGGTGTGGAATTGGATGCCATTATCTATGCCTGCACCTCCGGTACGATTGCTATTGGTGTTGAGCGTGTTACTCAGCTAATTAATGACGTTTGTCCCGGTGTTCCTGTTACTAATCCGGTGACAGCTGCACTTTCAGCATTCGAGTGTTTCGCTGCAAAACGGATCTCAATTCTGACGCCTTATACCGAGATGGTTAATCAAGAAGTGGCTCAGTTTTTCACTTCGCAGGGTTACGAAGTCCTAAGTATCGCGGGTTTTGCTTTTGAAGACGACACGGCGATGACTTATATAACGCCACAAGATATTGCTGATGCAGCGGTTGCTTGCTGTGACCCTGATGCAGAGCTCATGTTTATATCTTGCACTGCTCTGCGAGCATCTTTGGTACTTGATGATATTGAACAGCGCTTAGGCATTCCTGTAGTCAGTAGTAATCAAGTATTGGCATGGCACAGCCTTACATTAGTGAATTATCCCGCTGCAGTGAACGGATTTGGTGCATTGCTACGCGAGCACCTGACTGCTGATACTGCATCCGGTGTACTTGTTTAATTATTCTTGGAGATTTATCCATGACCATAACCCCGCAATTAATTACCCAGATGACAGAATGGCGTCGCCACATGCATCGTTTTCCAGAATGCGGATTTGATTTGCCGTTGACCGCCGATTTTATAGCCGAAAAATTAGAAAGTTTTGGTATAGAAGTCACGCGCAACATTGGGCAGCAAGGCATTGTTGGGGTATTGCGTTGCGGGAATGGCGACGCAAGTATTGGTTTGCGGGCCGATATGGATGCACTGTTTATTCAGGAAGCTAATAGCTTTGAGCATCGCTCCTGCCATGATGGGAAAATGCATGCCTGTGGGCATGATGGGCACTCCGCTATGTTACTGGGCGCGGCTTGTTATTTAGCGAATACAAAAAGCTTTAATGGCACAGTGCATTTTATCTTTCAGCCAGATGAGGAGCATGGAGAAGGCGCTCAAGCGATGATAGATGATGGTTTGTTTGAACGCTTTCGCATGGATTCTATATACGGGCTGCACAACATGCCGGGCTTACCTGAAGGGCAGTTTATGGTTCGTCCAGGCTCTCTAATGGCTAGTGAAAGCAGTTTTGAGATTGTCATTAATGGAGTGGGTGGTCATGCGGCTATGCCGCATCGAGGTATTGATCCGATTGTTGTAGGCTCGCAAGTTATCTTGGGGCTGCAAACAATTGTGTCGCGTAACCTCAGTGCCATTGAAGAAACAGCCGTCGTCTCTGCAACTGAGTTTGTTACTAATGGAACCGTGAACGTTATACCTTCTCAGGTGACGATTAAAGGCGACTGTCGCTGCTTTACCGAAGACAGTTTAGCGAAGATTGAACAGTGTATGGAGCGGATCGTTGCCGGCATTTGTCAGGCTGCTGGTGCTCAATACAGCTTTACGTTTACCAACACATTTTACCCAACGGTAAATAATCCGTTACAGACCGAGCATGCCATTAATGCGGCTATCGCCGTGTTGGGTGAAAGCAATGTCGAAACGAACTGTTTACCTCTCACGATATCAGAAGATTTTTCCAGCATGTTACGCGTCAAACCCGGCTGTTATGCCCTTATGGGCAATGGCGTGGAATCTGTTGGTGGTTGTGCTTTGCATAACCCTGAATACGATTTTAACGACCGTATTCTTGAGCATGGAGCACACTATTGGGTGCAGCTAGTCTGCGATCAATTGAAGTAACCTTTCAACCAAAACTACAACCTAAAACATAACCTTAATTCTAAAAATAAAATTTGAGGAAGACCCATGAAAACACTACTAACCACCGTATTAGCTCTAGGTATCAGCTTTGGCGTCAGCGCCGAAACATGGAAGTTTGCCTCTGAAGAAGATAAAAAGGATGTACAGGATATTTTTGCGCAATCTTTTGCAGACACTATCAAAAAGGAATCTGACGGCGATATTCGCGTTAAGGTTTATTACTACGGACAATTAGGGACTGAGAACGATATTGTCGAGCTAACGGCTAAAGGAACGGTACAGTTTGTATCGGTGGGTACCGGCCATTTGGGCTCGTACGTACCGGAAGTTCAAGCTCTTAGCGTGCCTTACGTATTAGGCACCGAGACGGATGTTGTACGTAAAGTGCTGACAGGTAGCAAAACTATTTATAACGATCTAGCCGATCGCTTTGAGAGTGTAAACCTTAAGCTACTCACTATGATTTCTGAGGGAGAAATGGCATGGGGAGCTAACAAAGCTATCCGTACGCCTGAAGATTTTGCAGGACAGAAAATTAGAACATTCACTTCAACTATCCCAGTAGAGACTTATAAAGCTTTTGGTGCAACACCAACACCTTTGTCTTGGGGGGAAGTCTATGGCGCGCTTCAGTTGAAAACGGTTGATGGCATGGTTAACCCAATTTACTTTGTGTACAACGCTAAGTGGCACGAAGTGCAGGATTACCTGATGTTCCCAGGGCAGCAGCCTTATGTAGGTACCGTATCGACTAACAGCAAATGGTTTAATGGGTTGTCGCCTGAGAAACAAGTGATGGTGCGTAAAGCGATTACCGTTGCTGAGCAAGATGCCCATGATTATCAGTTACGCATTAACTCAGAAAACATGGATAAAATCATGTCTGAGCGCCCTAATATGCAGATCGTGACCTTGACTGCAGAGGAGCGTGCACGCTTTAAAGAGCTAAGCCAGTCTTTGCATGAAACTTACTATGACGTAGTAGAAAATGCTTACGATAGTGCTGAAAAAGCCGCTGCGCGTAAGGGCGCAGAAAAAATTCTTGGCAACTTGATCCAAGAAGTTAAGGACGCATCTTAATCCTGGATGATTATCAGGTAGCGTGTGGCTTATCAGTTAGATAAGCCTTCACGCTAATTGATTCATTAATGTGTCAGTTAGCCACAAGCGCGTAGTGCGGCTTGTAAGGTGTGTTCTTATGAAAAAGATATTCCTCCAAATTAGCAACGTTACTGAGTTGATAGAAAAGTTTGTTGTTATCTCTTCGATTCTACTCATGATGGCTAATTCAACTGCCAATGCCATCGGGCGATATGTTTTCGGTAAGAGCCTATTTTTCTCAGAAGAGTTAAATCAGTTTTTGATCGTGGCAATCACCTTTATTGGCTTCGCCTACGCCGTGCGCAAAGGTCGTAATATCCGAATGACCGCTGTGTATGACTCTTTGGGATATACCGCTAAGAAAACAGTATCGATCTTGATAGCGATCACTGCCAGTGTATTAATGCTTTATCTCTCTTATAAAGCGGTCTTTTACGTCATTGAATTAAAAGATCTTAATCGCTTAAGCCCAGCCCTGCAGCTTCCGGTATATATCATTTACGCCATTATCCCAGTGGGGCTATTTGTGGCGGGTATCCAGTATCTGATTACTTTCTTTATGAACATTACCCATAAAGAGATCTACTTATCGTTTGAAGTAATTGATAGATAATCGATAGTGTTATGGGTGAAATATTATGAGTTCGATTTTTGAGTTTTTATCAGATGTTGTAGCGGGTGAGCTCGATACTTACGTTATTACCTTCGCGCTTGTCGTGACGATGGTTGTTTTGTTGTTTCTTAGTTTTCCTATGGTTGTGCCTCTAGCCGTTGGAGCATTGTTAGGGTTAGTGCATTTTTCAGGTATAGATACCGGCGTAATTATTCAGCAAATGGTTACAGGGATCTCGCCAAATGCATTAATCGCAGTTCCGATGTTTATTCTGGCCGCCGACATTATGACCCGGGGGCATACGGCGCATAATTTGTTGGGCTTGATTGAAGCGTTTGTTGGACATCTTCGTGGTGGCTTACCCATTACGGCGTGTATTAGCTGTACATTATTTGGTTCTGTATCAGGCTCTACGCAGGCTACGGTAGTCTCTGTTGGCCAGATAATGCGGCCTAAACTATTGCAGGCAGGCTATAAAGATAGCTTTGTCATGGCGCTCATTATTAACGCCAGTGATATAGCCTTTTTGATTCCGCCAAGCATTGGTTTGATCCTCTACGGAACACTAGCAAACACTAGTGTGGGTGAGTTGTTTATTGCAGGTATTGGCCCTGGAATACTACTGGCCATTATGTTTTCTGTGTATTGCTATGTGTATAGCGTTTACCAAGGAGACAGCATTGCGCTGGTCGAAAAAACATCCAACAAACAGAAGCTTCTGGCCATTAAAAAAGCACTACTGCCTTTGGGTTTCCCTGCATTAATCGTAGGTGGGATCTATTCAGGAGCCGTTACGCCAACAGAAGCTGCATCCTTCTCGGTGCTCTACGCCATTATTGTTGAGTGCCTCATTTACAGAGAATTGAAATACAAAGATATCGTGGATGCTGCATTAAGTACGGGATTAATTACCGCAGTGGTATTTATTCTTGTAGGGATGGGACAGGCATTTTCTTGGTATATCTCGTTTGAACAGATTCCACAGGACTTATTAGCGCCGTTGAATCTTGAAGGTGCATCACAAGAATACATTTTGTTTGTTATTGCTTTGAGTTTCTTTGTGGGTTGTATGTTTGTTGATTCACTGGTGGTTTTGGTTATTTTAACGCCAATCTTTGTGCCCATTGTTGCGGCTGTAGGGCTAGACCCGGTACTCGTCGGTGTGATGATTACACTACAGATGGCTATTGGTTCGGCAACGCCACCGTTTGGGTGTGACATCTTCACTGCGATTGCCATTTTTAATAAGCCGTATCTGGAAGTGATAAGCGGGACCTTGCCGTTCATTCTGATTCTATTCTTGATGTCTGCATTGTTGATCTTTTTTCCGAGTATATCTTTGCTCTTGCGTGACCTGGCATTTGGGAATTAAACAGGCCTCACGACAGTGCAAATAAAAATAAAAGTTGAGTAATTTTATGACAAATATCCTGACGGCCCCATCGCGTGGTTTTGAGCATAGCGAATTTGAAATACGTACTGAGAAGCTACAAAGTCGTATGGCCGGGCAACAAATAGATGCTGTTTTTTTTACAACTGAACCTGAGTTCCGCTATTTCAGTGGTTTTAAGTCGCAGTTCTGGGAAAGCCCGACACGACCTTGGTTTTTGGTTGTTCCTGCCAAAGGTAAACCTATAGCTGTTGTACCGGAGATTGGTGTAGCGGGCTTTGAACAAACCTGGATCGAAGATGTTCGCAGTTGGCCTTCTCCAAGACCTATGGATGATGGTGTCAGCTTACTTGCTGATACGCTGAAAAGTGTTGCTAAGGGTTCGCATCATATTGGTGCGATGCTTGGCCCTGAAACGCATTTACGTATGCCAGCTGCTAACTACCAGACTTTGCTAGAGCATTTGCGTTCGCACAAAATAGTGGATGTGAGTGAGATAATACGTGATCTGCGTAGTATTAAATCTTCGGCTGAAGTGGAAAAGCTACGTTTTGCATGCGATGTAACGGCAGCCGGTTTTGATTATCTGCTAAACAACTTAAAAGCAGGTATGACAGAGCGCCAAGCCTGCAAAGCAATGCATTTAGAAATGTTGCGATTAGGTGCTGATTCATGTCCGTATCTGATCTCAGCATCGGGGCGGGGGGGCTACGACAACATCATTATGGGGCCAACAGATCGTCAGCTTACTCAAGGTGATGTGTTGATCATTGATACGGGTGCAAACTTTGACGGTTATTTCAGTGATTATGATCGTAACTTTGCTTTTGGTGACGTTGACCGGGCAACCCATGATGCTTATGAGGCTGTTTATGCTTCCACTGAAGCAGGATTGAATATTGCTGCTCCAGGGCGCACCACAGGAGATGTATGGAAAGCTATGTGGTCAGTTCTGGAGGATGCTGGAGCATTAGGCAATGATGTAGGCCGCATGGGGCACGGGCTAGGTATGCAGCTAACAGAATGGCCGTCGAATGTGGAGGGCGGCGATGTGGTTTTACAAGCGGGTATGATCTTGACCTTAGAGCCTGGGATGACATTTTCCTCTGGAAAAATGATGGTTCATGAAGAAAATATTCTAATCACGGATAATGGCTGTGAAATGCTGCATAAACGCGCATGGTCGACACTTCCTGTCATAACACGCTAACAATGGCTTTGTATAAACAGAGTCATTTGATGAAGCACCTAGCACTACACTGGTTGGCAGTGCTGTTGTTGTCTTTGCTCTGCTGCTTTATAGCTATCAGGTGCTTAAGGAGGCAAGGCGTATTTAAGCCTTAGATAATTGTACTTTTTAGGCTTAATTATCAACATCTCTTTTAAATTCTTTATAACTCCAGGGCGTATATATCCTTTTATAGAAAACTTATTATCAGGTTACTGACAACACTTTGGAGCTTAAAAATGACTAAAAATATACAGTATTACTTTGTGTTAAATTCGCCTTGGAGTTATTTTTCGGGCGCTCGCTTAGCTGATATTGCTAAGGATAAGAGCACCACAGTAGATCTAAAGCCGGTAGTGCTTAGTGAGCTATTTCCACGTACCGGTGGGCAACCTTTAAAGCAGCGTTCTGAGCAGCGACAAGCTTATCGATTGATAGAGTTACAGCGTTGGAGTAGACAGCTGGGCTTGTCTATTCATCTTGAACCAGCTTTTTTCCCTGTTGATGAAAGCCTTGCTATACGTACTGTATTTGCGGCTATTGAAGGTGAACATGACGCCCTTAAACTCGTTATTGCGCTAGGCGCGGCGCTTTGGAGAGATAACCTTAATTTAGCCGATGAACAGGTCATAACGGCTGTATTAGTTGATGTGCAATTACCGGTCACACTTATACAGGCGGCTAAAAATCACCAAAACTACTCTCAACTGTTAAGCGACAACACC
Source organism: Neptunomonas japonica JAMM 1380 (assembly GCF_016592555.1). Taxonomy (NCBI): domain Bacteria; kingdom Pseudomonadati; phylum Pseudomonadota; class Gammaproteobacteria; order Oceanospirillales; family Oceanospirillaceae; genus Neptunomonas; species Neptunomonas japonica. The sequence goes on from NZ_AP014546.1 coordinate 1,361,304, forward strand.
AATGAAGCTATCTCTCAAGGTGTCTTCGGGGTGCCATCATTTGTAGTGGGATCAGAACTTTTTTGGGGACAAGATCGGTTAGATTTTCTTGAGCAAGCACTGACTGATTAGGGAGTAGATATAGGGCTAACAAAAACAACCAGTGAGTTAATTGCTTTAAAGAGCAACCAGTACTAAAGTTTATGCGTGTTTTTTTTGTGAATTGGTATTACCAATTTATCTGATGTATTAAAACTAAAATAATAAAAATGAGTACGATATGCCCAAACTGTCCTTTAAGCAAAAACTGATCGCTTTAATTATTATTACTCTTGTTGGAATTATATGTATTAGTACAGTCGCATTTAATACCTTGTATGCGTTAAATAATGCGGCATCACGAGTGTCTCAATTGACCTCTGTTAGTGACACGTTATCCAGCATACAACTGGATATGATCACGGCAGAGAATAATTTAGCTCAACTAACCGATAAAAATTCATCAGCATTTACTGCGAGTGTCACAAAACTGATAAGCAAGTACCAACCATTACTCAAGCAATATGTTGCCAATACAGATTCAGGGCCATTAAAAGAAGCACTAAGGGATACAGAAAATGCTTTTCTTCAATACCATGCATCAATTCTTTCTCAAATAGTGTCACTTAAAAATTTAGGATTTAGTAATGACTCTGGAGTGTTGTTATCACTGCAAAAAAGTGCGGTCCAGCTTGATAGCCAGCTTTCATCATTCAGCACGTTCTACAAACTATTTGTCATTGCTCGCCAATTAGAAAAAGAGTACCTCATAAGCTCGAACAACGCAGCCGCTGATAAGCTTATTGCACAAATGGACCTTGTCGTTAAAAGCTTAAAAGACGCTGAGTTTTATGATGCTTTTGGTAAAGATGTTGAAGCTTATCAAGCGTCGCTTAAGCAAGTTATTGTGGCGGCTTCAGCAAAGAATAAGACTCAGCAGCAAATGTTAAACACACGAACTGCATTTAGTAATGACAGCCAACAAACACAAAAACTAGTAAAAACAGATCTATTGATCAGCGCGCAAGCAAAAGCAGAAAACGCGACCAGTAAAGCTGAGTGGACTTTAGGAGGTGTCAGTATTGCGGTTGGTATTATTGTTACCTTTGTTTTGATTATGATTAGTCTGAAAACAACGGCAACACTCAAACGAATTATCCGCCATCTGCGTGCTATCGCTCAGGGAGAGCTTAACCAGACTATCGCAGTGGATACTAATCACCCCGATGAGTTTGACCAAGTGTCCTCTGCGGTAAATACCACGGCTAACGATTTAAGAACATTGATCGGGCAGGTTATTAGTAGCCAAAAAATGCTCAATCAACAAGCCGCAGAATTAAGTTCGTCTGTGCAAACTATCGCAGAAAACAACAATATAGTGTCTGACCAATCTAATACGTTAGCTAGCGCCACAGAGCAGATTAGTGTGACTGCTAACCATGTTGCTGACAGTATAAAAAGTCTTAATAGTGAAACAGATAGTGCGCACAGTGCTGCAATCAACGGTGGTAATACGATACAACTAGCCATGCAAGCACTGACCAGTACCTCTGATATTGTTGAGCAATCATCTCAGCAGTTAGCGCAGTTGCAAAAAGACTCTCAGAAAATCGACAGCGTGCTTGAAATCATTAATGGGCTAGCCGACCAAACTAACTTGCTTGCACTGAATGCTGCGATTGAAGCGGCACGAGCAGGTGATGCAGGCAGGGGCTTTTCTGTGGTTGCTGATGAAGTGCGTTCTCTTGCTGAAAGAACCGTATCGGCTACCGGTGAAATAACGCAAACGGTTAGAGCAATCCAGAAACAAACGGACTGTGTGATTACTACTATGGAGCAAAGCCAGAGCAGTATCGACAATGTGAAAAAGCAAAGTGATGATGCTCAAAGTGCTGTTAAGCAAATAGAGGAACAAACGCGACAAGCCTCACTGACGAGCAATGACATTTATGACTCGATTGCAGAAGTAGCAAGAACAACCAGTGATATGGCGACTAGCATGGATAGCATTGCGCATGTAATTGAAGATAACAAAGACGCATCACAAGCCATTGTCGTGTCTAGTGATAGCTTGTTAAGCAGCGCTTCTAAAATGGGCCAGATGACCAGTAAATTCACATTATGATTAGGTAAAAAAGGGCTTATTGGTAGCAACCTGGTGCAAAGAGTGTGCAGGTTATTCGTGTGTCGGCAAGTGTGCTGCTGAACAACTAATACAACTGCTCGGTGTCTGCCCATCTACTATTGATATAACGAATAATAGATGGGCGGTCGGTCTTTTTTACGCTGTATTAATCATTACTCTCTCGTTAATGATCTGTGTTTTCCAAACGGGCAGGCTGACGGCGTCGTCCTCTAAGCAACTGCCGTCTTCCAATAGGAAATGTTGCTTATAAAGAGGTGAGGCAACAAACAGCTGTCCCAATTTCGAGCCGATAATTCCACGCGACATAACATTGGCATTACCGAACGGGTCGTATTGGCCAACGGCATATACCTTTTGCTCGTTTGGCAGGTAGAAAAGGGCCACTTGTTCCTCTTTTAAAAGTGCACATACGCCGCTATTTGCGACTAGGTCGTTGATACTGCACAGGTCGAACCATTCATTTTTAGTAGTCATTTTTTTCTCCTCACACCATCATCTTGATGGGTTCAGCGACTGATTTTTCGATCTCATTGGCTGGACGAATTTGGCCGCGTTCTTCAATAAAGACGATGTTGTTGTCGGTTTTTTCGCTGTTAACGAAAGTACGGAAGCGTTTTAATGCGTCCTCATCGTTTAGAGTGCGTTTCCATTCACATTCGTAGGCAGCAATCACATGAGCCATTTGGCTTTCAAGTGCTTCGTTCAAGGTTAGATGATCGTCGATGACTACTTTTCTTAGGTAGTCCAAACCTCCGTCAAGATTTTCCATCCAGACAGATGTACGCTGTAGGCGTTTACCGGTTTTTATATAAAACATCAGAAAGCGGTCGATGTACTTAATTAATGTTTCTTTATCTAAATCGGTAGCAAATAGGTCTCCGTGGCGAGGCTTCATGCCGCCGTTGCCACAAAGATATAGATTCCAGCCTTTTTCAGTAGCGATAATGCCAACATCCTTGCTCTGTGCTTCGGCACATTCACGTGTACAGCCGGATACGCCAAATTTGATTTTATGCGGTGCTCGTAAGCCCTTGTAACGGTTTTCAAGCTCAATGGCGAGGCCTGCGCTATCATCCACACCGTAGCGACACCAAGTGCTACCAACGCAAGATTTAACCGTACGTAAGGATTTGCCGTAAGCGTGGCCGGTTTCCATACCGGCATCAATTAACTCTTTCCAGATAGTCGGTAGTTGCTCAAGGCGTGCTCCAAACAGATCGATACGTTGGCCGCCAGTGACCTTTGTATAGAGGTTATATTTTTTACCGACTTGTCCAATGGCAATGAGTTGGTCGGGTGTGATCTCACCGCCAGGTACACGAGGCACCACCGAGTAAGTGCCGTCTTTTTGCATGTTAGCCATAAAGGTGTCGTTGGTATCTTGTAAACCAACGTGCGGTGTATCAAGAATGTACTCGTTCCAACAAGATGCCAGCAATGAGCCGACCAGTGGTTTGCAGATCTCACAACCATGGCCATGGCCATGCGTGCTTAATAAGCTCTCAAAGGTTTTGATCTCTTCTATGCGGATAATGCTGTAGAGATCTTCGCGGGTATAGGCAAAGTGCTCACAGATGTCGGTGCATACTTCAACACCGCGCTGTTCTAATTCGTAATTAACAAGGTCGGTTAGCAACTGATTACAACCACCGCAGCCAGAAGCCGCTTTCGTGTCAGCTTTAACGTCGCAAACGGTTTGTGCCCCCGCTTCAATTGAGCAAAAAATGGCACCTTTGGTTACATCATGGCATGAGCAGATATGTGCCGTATCAGGTAGCGCGCTAACACCTAAACCGGTTTCTGCATCGTCCCCACCAAAGTTAGGTACGATTAATGTTTCGGGGTTGGAAGGTAGCTTAATACCGTTAAGTGCATACTGTAGCAAGGTGCCGTAATCATTGGCTTCACCCACCAAAATTGCGCCAAGTAACTCATTACCGCTTTCTGATACGACAATCTTTTTATAGATGCCGTTTACTTGGTCATTATAGGTGTAACTCAGCGCTCCTTTGGTATGGCCGTGTGCATCGCCGATGCTTGCAACATCAATGCCCATCAGTTTCAGTTTGGTACTCATGTCGGCACCAAGGAACTGTTTTTCTCCACCAATAAGCTGCTCGACTACCACTTTTGCCATGGTGTAGCCAGGAGCAACTAGTCCGTATATACGGCCATTCCACAGAGCACACTCGCCAATGGAGTAGATGTTCTCATCGGACGTTTGGCAGTTATTATCGATCACGATACCGCCACGCTCACCAACTTCAAGGCCACATTCGCGAGCCAAATTGTCGCGTGGGCGAATGCCGGCAGAGAAGAGAATCAAATCGGTTTCTAATACTTCACCATCAGCAAATTCCATTCGGTGAAAAGCATCATCACCATCGATAATCTGCTGAGTGTTTTTACCGGTATGCACTTGCACGCCGAGCTCTTCAATTTTGCTGCGTAAAAGATCACCGCCACCGTCGTCTAGCTGAACTGCCATCAAGCGGGGTGCAAATTCAACGACGTGTGTTTCTAGCCCCAGATCTTTGATTGCTTTAGCCGCTTCTAAACCCAGTAGACCTCCTCCGACAACAACACCGGTTTTAGCACCGCTTGCCGATGCTTTAATTGCTTCAAGATCTTCAATTGTGCGATAAACCAAGCAATGTTCACGATCATGGCCAGGTACAGGAGGAACAAAAGGAAAAGAGCCTGTAGCAAGCACTAGTTTGTCGTAGAAAAGGGTCGTACCTTTATTCGTATGTACGCGTTGTGCATCACGGTCGATAGAGGTAACCGCTTCGCCAATCAGAACGTTTAGTCCCCAGTTTTGGTACTCTTCAATATGCCCCATCGCAAGATCATCTGCGGTGGCGCCACTAAAGTAGCTGCTAAGATAAACGCGGTCATACGCTAAGCGAGGCTCTTCACAGAAGACGGTTACATTGAACTGCTCCATTTGGCCGCTATCGGCAAGGCTTTGAAGGAATTGGTGTCCTACCATTCCGTTACCAACAACAACGAGGTTTTGCTTGTTCATAGGGTGGCTCCTGTCAGCGCACTATGTGGCTGATTTTCTTGATCTGATATAAAGGGGGCTGATATTGACGTATCTGCCGATACACAAGACGGCGTATCGCTTGTCTGTTCAAGGTTTGAACAAAACGCTTGTCCAAACAGTAAGGTGGGTAATAGCGGTTTTACATTTACCTGCTGCTCTAATAGCTTGAAGTACCAGTTACCGTCTTGTACATCGCCGAATAACACGATGCCAACAATACGCTGGTTTCTGATAATGAGTTTTCGATAAACACGGCGTGATTTATCTTGAAGGACGACAACACGATCTTGTGGTAATCCATCAACTTCGCCAGCGGAGAATAGATCGATACCGGATATTTTGAGCTTGGTGGGTGTGGCGGTGGTGCTGTAATCAGACTGTAGACCAAAGATTAAACGATTTGCCAGAATGCGTGCTTGATCCCATATAGGAGCAACTAAGCCGAATGTTTCACCGCGATGCTCAATACACTCTCCTAATGCGCTAACCTGCTTATCGGATGTGATCAATTGATCGTTTACAACGATGCCGCGTGCAACCTCTAAAGAGGCTGCTTTTGCCAAAAGAGTATTGGGCGTAATGCCTATGGCAACAATGGCTAAGTCTGCCTCTAGCGTTTTGCCATTTTTTAATGTGATATTGCTAAGTGCTGCACTGTTAGCAGAAGTGCTGCCATGAAAAGTTTCAACTTCGGTGTTTAGTAAAGTGTCTATACCGCGCTCTTGTAATGATAAGCGTAGCATCTCTGCAGAACGGGCATCTAACTGTCGATTAAGTAAGTGCCCAGCGCGATGAATAACTGTCGTTTTAATGCCTTTTACGGCTAATCCGTAAGCAGCCTCAAGGCCTAATAAGCCGCCACCAATCACAACGGCATGCTGGGAAAATTGTGCGGTTTCTATAATGGCATCAACATCTTCAAGTGTTCTGAAATCAAAAATGTTATCGAGGTGCTGGCCACTGGCAGGAATACGTGCCGGACGAGAGCCTGTAGCAAAAACCAGTTGATCGTACGTGATTTCAGTACCCGCACTGCTCAGCAGGTGCTGTTTATTTCGATCGATTGAAATAATACGCTCGCCTGAATAAAGGGTGACGTTGTGCTCTGCGTACCACTCGTATGAGTTAAGTACGATCTCATCTTTTGATACCTCACCTGCTAATAGTGGCGATAGCATAATGCGGTTGTAATTGGGGTGGCGCTCTTCACCAAATACAGAGATTTTGAAACGGCCCGGCTGGCGGCGGATGATTTCATCAAGAAGTCTGCCTCCTGCCATACCGCTACCGATAATCACCAAATGTGGTTGTGTCATCGCTAATCTCCAGAATAAAAAAAGGCGCTCAACTCAATACATCAATGTGATGATTGAGAAGAACGCCATTGTTCAGAGCTCAAAGCTCAAAGTTAAATTGTGGTTACAGCTTTTTATATTTTCTTAGATATAAGCGAATAGTGTGCCAATCTAATTATTTGCAATAAAATCATAGAGTTAATGTTTTTTATGCGTGCGCCGGCAATAGTGTTTTATGTGCGGTGCACCAAAAGAATATTGACTCAATGTAATAAGATCGCTTTTGGTGCGTGGCAGGCTTGGCGTAGCGCTAGATTGGCTACTAGTGAATTCTAGTTGAGAGAGAGTTGTAGTAGATTGATTATGAAAAGCAGTGCAGCAATACTTTGCCAAAAGCGTATAGGGTGCTTTTCGAGCAGGGGCTGTTTTAATATCCGGGCCTCTAGGTGGCGGTTCGGTACGGTGAGGTCCTGCATAAATTCTGAAAAGGCGTTATAACGGTGCACTGGGTTAGGCTGTAGTGCTTTTTTTAAACAGGCTTCAATCCATATAGGCGTTTGCTTGCGATGGTGAGTACTGGGAATGTAGTCAAGATCACAGTAGTTGGCCAATACCGCTTGTTTTGGGTCTGCTTCTTTGTAGGGCAAAGCTCCTGTCAGCATCTCATATACAATCACAGCTAATGAGTAGAGATCAGATTTAAAACTGGCAGAGTCACCGACTAAAAACTCGGGCGCAATGTAATTAACGCTACCTTGAGGAACCGATTTATCCAAGGGAGAGTTGATCTCTTCTGAGCCTGCAATAAGAACGGTACCAAAATCTAAAATCTTTATTTGGCCATCATTGTTGATCATGATGTTTTCGGGCTTAAGGTCTTGATGAATCATATCTTTGCGCTGAAAAGCACGCAAACCGCTGACGATCTGTCGTGTCCATTGGCGTACTTGATCAATAGAGGGTGAGGGGTTGTCGTGCATCCATTGGCGTAAATTGACGCCTTCAATATGCTCGCCTAAGTAATACATAAAGCGTTTAGGGCGAGCAGGGCGGTATGTTTTCATTACATGAGGATGATCGAGTGTGAGCCCAACCCATTCTTCACGAATAAAGCCATCTAGATAAACGAGATCTTCTGAAAAGTTTTCAGAGGGGGCCTTTAAAATAAATAGCTCAGATGAGTCTATATCTTTTACTAAGTACATATGGCTGCGCGTGCCACTAAAGATAACGCTTACTACTTCGTAGCCATCAATCTTGTTTCCCTGTTTAAGTACCGGCGGAATAGGTAGTTGTGTCAGGCGTTTGTGCGATTCATCTAACGTTTCTAATGGTAATTGAGCAATCTCTACAATCAGTGCAGTGAGGTTATCATCACTGCCATTCTCGTAGGCTTCATCGACAATCTGTTGTGCAATCTCTTCGACGCTTCGTGATGGGCTACTTAATAGCTGTTTGATTCTGGCTAGAGGTAAGTGGCCATGCACACCATCGGTCGTCAGTAATAAGCGGTCATGTTGGTTTAATACACGTTTAAAGAAATCGACCTCTAGGTGTGAATCAGCGCCTAAGGCGCGAGATAAGTATTCATCGTTTTTAGTGGTTAATACATGATCTGAAGTGAGCTGCTCTAGCTCGCCATCACAAAGGTGGTAGATGCGCGAGTCACCTACATGAAAGCAAAAAACGGTGGATGATTTAACCACAACAGCAGAAAAGGTAGTGAGCATGCTTTCACGGTGCCCTATTCTGCTTTGGTTTTCATGGTAGAGCCAACGGTTTAGGCCGGTGAGTACACGTGAGGCCGAATGCCCAACACTCCAGCTAGGAGGCGTGCTTAAGTAATCCTCAATAAAGCCAGTAACGGCTGTTTGGCTAGCGATATGTGAGTCTTCGCAACTGCTAACACCGTCCGCAATGGCAGCAGCAGCACCTTTATATTGGCGCTCGCTACCAGAAGGGTGGGATGCCGCAAATGCATCTTGATTCAGCGCTTTTTTTCCTTTGGTAGAGTATCCACCAAAACGAACTTCTAGATGCTTGCTCATTATACGGCTCCCGTTTTAAATAGTTTCTTAAATCAACGAATTTAAATGTGCATGGCTTAAATTAGTTCACTTGGATGAGCGCAACGCTGCCATCCTCATTTACTTCAGCCATATGCCCTTTAGGTTCTTTAAGAAACAGCAAGGTCACAAAGCCTAATACGGCTGTTGCGGCAATCACAGAGAAGAAAGTTGAGTAATCAACCATCGATAATACGGTGAGATAAAATACCGCGCCAACGTTTCCGTAAGCACCGGTCATGCCCGCAATTTGGCCTGTTAAACGGCGTTTGATTAAGGGTACGACGGCAAATACTGCACCTTCGCCGGCCTGCACAAAGAACGAGCACGCCATGGCTGCAATAACGGCTAGTGCTAAAGGCCAGCTGCTATCGATAGTCGACATTACCGCATAGCCACCTGCTAAACCTGCTGTGAGAATTAACAGGGTTTTTTTGCGGCCAAAGCGGTCGCTTATCCAACCGCCACCAGGGCGAGACATCAGGTTCATAAATGCATAAGCAGAAGCGAGCAGTCCGGCATAAACCATATCTAGTTCAAAAACATCAGAGAAGAACAACGGCAACATCGATACCACGGCAAGTTCTGAGCCAAATGTAGCAAAGTAAAGCACGTTTAATACCGCCACTTGCTTAAAAGCATAGCGCTGTACTTCGGGTACCGGTGTATGGAAAATCTCTTTATTAACGTCATAAGCACTATAGCAATCGTAAATGAAGATAGCGGCCAATATCACGTAGATGCTCAGCGCTGCTGTATCTGAAAGAATCGACACACCCGCAGGAGAGAGCTTCCATGTTAATAGTGAAAGCGCGGCATATAATGGGATTTTCATAATAAGCAAAAACACAAAGTCAGCTTTACTCGTGACTTCTAAACCACCAATACGTTTTGGTTTGAAGTAGGTAGAGCCTTTAGGCGTGTCAGTAACATTTTTATACCAGATAAAACTGAATATCAGGCTAAACAAACCAGAGAGGCCTACGGCATAGCGCCAGCCATCATCACCACCAAAGATAAGGGCCAGTGTCGGTAGGCTCATTGCTGCAGCGGCAGAACCAAAGTTCCCCCAACCACCGTAAACACCTTCAGCTGTGCCTAGCTCATTCGCTGGGAACCACTCACTCACCATGCGAATACCAACAACAAAGCCTGCACCAATAAACCCTAAGAAAAAGCGGGAAATCGCGGCTTCAGCAAAGTTTGTGGACAATGCAAATGCAAAGCAAGGTATGCTGGCCAGAAACAGCAAGGCCGCATAGGTAATACGCGGGCCATATTTGTCGGTCAGCATGCCGATGATAATGCGCGCTGGAATAGTGAGCGCAACATTGAGAATCAGCAAGGTTTTGATCTCAGACTTAGTCAGCCCGAGGGATTCAGCAATCATGCCGAGTAGGGGGGCGTGGTTAAACCACACAAAGAAGGTGATAAAAAAGGCGATCCAGCTGAAATGCAGGATCTTCATCTTTCCGCCGAAAGATAGCAGGTTAAACGATTTTTCCTGAGTCATAGTCATTTTCCGCCTGTTAAAAAAAGAAAAGGCGCCAACAAACCGAAAGGGTGAGATCCCGGTTGTTGGCGCCCTTGCCTGAAAAAAAACATTGTTTTTAAATGGTCTAATAAATGTGTATTTGCTTCTTTTGAGTACAGTGCAGCGAGCGTGCCAACTTAATAAAAGAGTAGTTTTTATAGGGGCTAGCGCAAGATTATGAGAAAAAGAGGGCGTTTAATTAGATAAAAAAACGCCCTCTTTGGTGCGCCGCACAAATGTGGTGCTGTATGTTTAAGAGTGGCCGCTACTAATGCTATTACTGTGTTTTCCCAATACAGCAATAATGTTTTTAGCAACATCACTGAGTGATTTTTGTTGATCCATCGCCATTTTTTGTAAGGCTTTAAATGCTTGGCTCTCTGCGCAATGGTTATGCTTCATGATAAGCCCTTTAGCTTTTTCGGTCAGTTTGCGCTCAGCTAATTCAGCGCGTGCTTGATCAAGCTTATTTTCTGTATGCCGAAGGGCATGGCGCATTGTTTGTAATGCTTCAAAGCGAGCCACAGCCACATTAACGATGTTTTCGACCCTATGTGGCGCAAGCCCGTCAATGACGCAGGCGCTCACACCCGTGTTAATGGCTTGTTCGGTCATTTGTTGGTTATCGTGTTCGGCAAAGATAACGATAGGGCGTAAGCAGTGCTCGGCCATCAATGCAATACTTTCTAGGCCTGCTTTATTGAGGGAAACAAGGCTGATTATGACAAGGTTGGGTTGTAATTGGTTGGCCTTATCGGCCAAATGTTGAGTGGATGTCAACTCCCCGACAATGTCGTACTCCTGTTCACGTAAAGGAATAAGTAGAGTGTGCTCTAGCTCTCCCTTACGCGTAATATTTTCATTAATGACAAGCACGGTTAGTCTGCTTTTCAAATGAATCACCTGCTTTAGTAATGAATATTTATTAAATATTTAGCAAGTTACGGGCCAGTCTTTGTTTTAAATGTCAGGAACTCTCATGGAGTTGGCATGGCAAGGGGTGGCAGGCAACTGTATAATGCCCGCTTTATTTTCGTATTCTTTTGGCAACCACGTTAGCTTTGGCAGGAACATAATGACCGTACGTACTCGCGTTGCGCCTTCTCCAACAGGCGATCCGCATGTAGGCACCGCCTATATTGCACTTTTTAATCTGGCGTTTGCTCGCCAGCACGGTGGGCAGTTTATCTTACGTATAGAAGACACCGACCAAACGCGCAGTACGGGCGAATCGGAACAGAAGATCTTAGACTCACTTCGCTGGTTAGGTCTTGAGTGGGATGAAGGCCCAGATGTAGGTGGCCCACATGGCCCTTACCGCCAGAGTGAGCGTAAAGGTATGTATGCCCAGTATGCACACGACCTCGTAGAAAAAGGCCATGCATTTCATTGCTACCGTACCTCAGAAGAGTTGGACGAGCTACGTACGGCTCGCCGTGCTGCGGGTGGACACACTGCATTAAAACAAAGTGACTTAGCCTTACCTGCTGATGAAGTAGAAAAGCGCAGAGCTGCGGGTGCACCGTTCGTTATTCGTATGGTTGTGCCTGAAGGCGAGGGTGTTTGTGTAGTAGATGACTTGCTGCGTGGCACGATCGAATTGGAATGGGGAATGGTCGATGCACAGATCCTGCTAAAATCTGATGGCATGCCGACTTACCATTTAGCGAACGTTGTTGATGATCATCTTATGGAGATCACTCACGTGATCCGCGGTGAAGAGTGGATTAACTCGGCACCTAAGCACAAATTGCTGTATCAGTACTTTGGCTGGGAAATGCCGGTTCTGTGCCATATGCCATTACTGCGTAACCCAGATAAGTCCAAACTGTCTAAGCGTAAAAACCCAACCAGTATTTTGTATTACCAGCGTATGGGTTATATGGCTGAAGCACTACTTAACTACTTGGGCCGTATGGGTTGGTCGATGCCGGATGAAAGCGAAAAATTCAGCCGTGAAGAGATGTTCTCTAACTTCGACATTACGCGTGTCTCTTTAGGTGGGCCGGTTTTTGATCAAGAAAAACTCAGCTGGCTTAACGGTGTATGGCTACGTGAAGACCTAAACCCTGAGCAGTTTGCAGCTAAGTATCAGGAGTGGGCACTAAATCCACAGTACTTGATGCAGATTTTGCCGCTTATCCAACAGCGCGTAGAAAAGTTCTCTGATGTAGCACCGCTAGCGGGCTTCTTCCTATCGGGCATGTTACCGATTAAAGAATCTGACTTTGAACACAAAAGCGTGACATTGGACGATGCTAAACGCATTTTGCAATTTAGTGTTTGGTTCTTGGATACCGAAAGCAACTGGGATAAAGACCACCTGTTCGCACAGCTAAAGCAGCTAGCAGAGCAGATGGGTTACAAGCTACGTGACTTCTTGTTCCCGTTGTTTATCGCTATTGCGGGTACTAACCAAACGGTTTCTGTTATGGACTCTATGTCGATTCTTGGCCCTGATATGAGCCGTGCGCGTTTGCGCCATGCGGTTAACCTATTGGGTGGCCCATCGAAGAAAGAAGCAAAACGTTGGGAAAAAGAGTTTAGAGAAGTTGTTGCAGGCATCGAGTAGCTAGCTATAGATAAATCAAAGGCCTGCCATTGCAGGCCTTTTTTATGTCTGTTTGGTTAAACCTTACACAAGAGCCGTTGATGTGCTTGGCTGTGGTTTTATTACAATAAATCTTAGGTGTGTATGGCTAGTTACTAGTAAATAAAAAGATGAGAACAGATGTTGTTATAGCGATAAATAAGGTTTGCACACCACTGCGTAACCACGATGTACCTGCTATTCGGCCCAAAAAAACACCCAGTAAAAAAACAATAATTAAGGCTAAAATAATGGCTAGAAAAAGAGGCGAAATTGGTAATACAACTCCTGCATGAGTTAATAGTAGAGGGCTAAGAATCACTAATGAAATAAGTAGAGGGGCCGAACCATTCACTAAGGCAATCATGATAGGCACCCAGCGGGCTGCTTCAGAATGTGCCGATTCATGTAAATCCTCCAGCATAGCCTCTTCCAGCTTAAGAAGAGCACGCCGCCTTTCGGCCAGCTCACTAATATAGGCGCTGCTTACGCCGCTCACACCTAACGCGATGGAAGCACCTAAACAAGCGTTAATGGTAATGCTTAGTGGGGTAGACGCACTGAACTGGAAACCAAGAATCATCCCGAGCATCGTTAACGCACCGTCAAAACCATTCACGACAAAATATCGCCGTGCAATTCCTTGAGAGCGCGTGATGTTTAACAGAAATTCAGCTCTTGTGAAAATATTCATAAGCGTCAGCTGTTTGGCTCGTTTTTAACTTCTACCTCATCAATGCTATGCAGGGCGCAACCCATTTTATTAATCACATCTTGCAGAAGATCAAAATCAATCAGTGTTGCTTCAACCGATACTTCCAGTGATTCAGTTTTTTCATCGACAGCGATAACCGTTACTTTAACTGTGCTGCCTTTAATAACAGCGCTTAATGCTTGGCAAAACTCAAGCGCGTTAGGGTGATGAGGCTTTAAAACATCAAGTACTACTCTTTTAACCGCGATCATAAAGAGGCCCTCTGTCTGTTCTTTTTATCGGTGTATTAACTCATCTTGCCTAAAAGTGGCGCATAGGTCACTGCCTTACATCATAACTTGGTGATATGCAGGCCGAAGCAGAAAGAGGTAAAAGCGATGGGTTCTAGGTGAGTATCGTTAGTGTCTTGATGTTATATTTTGATGGTAAGCCTCGCAATAGATTGAATCGCTTAGACAAAGTCTAAAAATGTGTTTGACATTAATGTGAAATATGGGATGATACGCGTCGTTTCAAAGCGCACTTATTTCTTCCCCCAAGTGTGTTAAAGATGGGGCCTTAGCTCAGCTGGGAGAGCGGTTCGCTGGCAGCGAACAGGTCAGCGGTTCGATCCCGCTAGGCTCCACCATCTAAAACAGCCTTCTTGCGACCCTCGAGTATTTACACTAGCGTTCTCTCGTTTTGTGCTACATCTGTTAAATCTAGGTTGTAATGAACGGAAAAATTCCGAACTATGCTTTTTCAAATAGCCTGCTGCGCTTTACCGGATTATCGTACTAGAGGGACATAAGTAGTTGCTGGTCGTATAATCCAATAAATCTGCCCCTTTATTACCAGAATGCAATGATGTTGCAATAGCGGGTAGCAGCCTTTTTACCCGCGTTATGAGGTGCCCTTATGAAAAAGTCTTTGCCCCAGGAAACTTCGCCAACTATCGAGACGCTTGACGACCTTTCAACATTGGTAAATTACTCGCTCATGGATACGCTTAACCCCGATCCTGATGCGAAAGAAAATGGCGTAGACCACGCGCCGCGACAGGTCTTTTCGGGTCATTATGTTCCCGTAAAACCTACACCGATTAAAGATCCAGAGTACGTCACTCACAGCAAAGATTTCTTTCGCGAACTTGGGTTTGCCGACAGTATTGCACAGTCCGACGACTTTGTTAGGATGTTCTCTGGTGATATTTCACAGGTGCCTGCGCCGATGCGTAAGGTCGGTTGGGCTTGTGGTTATGCGCTTTCCATTTTCGGTACCGAATATTACCAGCAGTGTCCATTCCAAACCGGCAACGGATACGGTGACGGGCGTGCTGTTTCTGTACTTGAAGCCGTTATCAAGGGTAAACGTTGGGAGATGCAGCTCAAAGGAGGCGGCCGTACACCATACTGCCGCGGAGGGGATGGCCGTGCTGTCCTGCGATCAAGTATCCGGGAGTTTCTGGCACAGGAATATATGCACGCACTTGGGGTGCCAACGTCACGGTCTTTGAGTTTGTTCGTGTCTAAAACAGAGAAGGTTCAGCGGCCGTGGTACTCACCGGGTTCGCGCTTGCAAGATCCAGACAGAATGATATCTGAGCCTGTTGCTATCTCGACGCGTGTCGCGCCGTCGTTCATTCGGGTCGGGCAACTCGAACTTTTTGGTCGCCGTGCCCGTAAGCAAGAGCATCCAAAAGCGATGGAGGAGCTCGAAAAGATTGTTTTGCACTTGGTCGATCGTGAGTACGCTAACGTTATTGATAATAAGCTACCCACCGCCGAAAAAGTGGTGTTGCTTGCGCGTGAGTTTCGTAGCCGCCTTACGTTGCTTGTTGCTAACTGGATTCGTGTTGGTTATTGCCAGGGCAACTTTAACGGTGATAATTGCGCCGCCGGAGGTTTTACTCTCGACTACGGCCCGTTCGGGTTTTGTGAAGAGTTCGACCCGCAATTTCAACCTTGGACGGGTGGCGGGCAACACTTCTCGTTTCTTAACCAGCCTATAGCTGCGGAACGTAACTTCCACATGTTTTGGGCAACACTACGGCCGTTGCTGGCATCGCAGACGGACTCTTTGCAACAGCTTGACGAGATTCGCAGTGGTTTTGCAGATGAGATGCAAATGGCAATGGAAGCCATGTGGGCTGCCAAGCTTGGGCTTGGGGCTTTTCATGCGGAGCTGTTCAGTGAACTCGAAACACTTATGGTGCAAACGCCTGTTGATTACACCGTCTTCTTTCGCGAGCTATCGAATGTGCCTAACGACATTAGCCCACTGCAAAAAAGCTTCTATAAAGGAGCAGCGTATGAGGCCGACCCCGAAGGGATGGATAAACGCTGGTCAGAATGGCTGACACAATGGAAGTCGCTCATCACCAGCGGGCATTATGCTCAGTCCTGTTCCCGTGAAGAGCTCTCTAAACAGATGAAACTCGTTAACCCAAAATACAGTTTGCGAGAGTGGTTCGTTGTGCCCGCGTATCAGCAAGCAGCCGCAGGGAACTATTCCCTAGTGAGAGAACTGCAAGAAGTTATGACACAGCCATACGCTGAACAATCAAAAGAGGCGGAAGATAAATACTATCGACTGAGGCCGTCTGAGTTCAGCGAGCTAGGTGGCGTGTCGCATTATAGCTGTTCATCATGAGTTATCAGATTTTTAGGTAATACGCTAATAAATACAGACTGGAGTAAATAAATTGAATCACATCACGTTGCTTGATGGGGGGATGGGACAAGAGCTTTTACGCAGAAGTGCGCGTGCAACGACACCTCTTTGGTCTGCCGATATTATGTTGCATGAGCCAACTCTAGTTCGAGATTTACACCTTGATTTTATTAAGAGCGGGTCCCGAGTTATCACGCTTAATACCTATACTGCAACACCACCGCGCCTAGCACGAGAAAATGAGCTTGCTCAATTAAAAAACCTTCACAGGTCTGCTATGGATGCAGCTTTAGGTGCGGTTGAACTAGCCGAATGTAATGATGTTGAAATTGCGGGGTGTTTACCGCCGCTAGTTGCAAGTTATCGCCCCGATGTATCCTTATCGTACGAGGATTCACTTGACGCTTATCGTCGCCTTGTTGAGTTGCAATCGCCTGCCAGTGACCTTTTCTTGTGTGAAACTATGGCTTCAATAAATGAGGCTCGCGCAGCCTGTACGGCGGCAATGGAAAGTGGCAAGCCCGCATGGGTAGCACTAACGGTTAGCGACTTCGAGCCGGGGCTGTTACGTAGTGGTGAGTCGCTAAATGAAGCACTGCAAGTACTCGAATCTCTAGGGGCTGAGGCAATCCTGTTAAATTGCAGCCACCCCGAGGCTATTAATGGTTGCTGGCCGCAGTTGCGTAGCGTGGGCAAGAAGATTGGTGCTTATGCCAATGGCTTTGTCTCGATAGGGCCTCTGCTGCCGGGTGGTACTGTTGAGCAGCTAGAAGTGCGCCAAGATTTAAACCCAAAACAATACGCAGAATACGCCATGGGTTGGGCGAGAAATGGGGCATCGATTATTGGTGGCTGCTGCGAGATTGGTCCAGCTCATATAAAAGCACTGCATGAAAGCTTGTGCAATGAAGGCTTTCTCTAAGCGCGCATTGTTTCACTGGAGCTTACAAGTTGCTGCTGGTGGTAACTTATTAAATTTTTAAGTGAATTATCAAGCTTGGTTACCATGGGCTTCCTTCTACCTCTTTTCAAAGTGCTCCCAAGCTATTGATATTGCACCAAAGCCTGCTTCTTGCAGGCTTTGTCGTTTTCTGTATCGAATGTTGTCTGTTTAGTCGCCTCCCCAATAATGTAATAGAGGCAACATAGTGCTTACACAGCTAAAAATTACACATGCGTGAGAGGTGTTTTTTAAGAGTACTGCTATACTTTTATTTATGAATTTCCCCTACATATAGTGAGGTATTTCTGATAGATGAGTTTACAAAAATTTATTCGGTGTACGTCATGTTGGGGCAAATTTTTAAGTGATGTGTGGAGTTAGTCAGTCAGCTTAATAGTACAAGTTGACGGCATATTGGGTGAGGTGTTTTACGAATAACGTTCAACTTAACTAATACTGTTTGGCTATTTTTCGGCTAGATTAAGTATTAAAAATGGCTATGTTTATAGCATGCTTTAAAAACTCATTATAAAAATAAATAAAGTTTATCCTCTGTGATTGAGATACCTAAATGAAAATAAAAAATAGAATTGCTTTAGCTACTGGTGCGTGTCTCGCCCTTTCTTCCATTATCCTATTAAGTGTGGTTGCTTGGAAAAACAATGAAGTAGAAGCTCAAACAGTATCTCTGGTTAGCCAAGAGCTAACAGAAAAAGCCCGTGAACATTTATCTACTTTGTCTGACGCTCAAGCGGGTAAAACTGCAGCTGAACTGAATAAGGCGCTCTATGTTGCTAAGAGCATGGCAGACACTATGGGTAGTTTCATCAGCCAAAATGGGCGTGATACTCAGCGGCAACCTTTTTATGAATATACCAAAGATGTCCTTGAGCAAAACACGAACGTTATGGGGACCTATATTGCGTGGAAAAAAAATGCAGTAGATGGCAAAGATCAAGATTTTATCGGTAATAAGCATACTTTCGAAAACGGACAATTTGCACCTTATTGGTTTCGTAACGGCGATGGCAGTTTGGGTTATCGACCGTTAAATCTTACAAAAGTGTATGAAAATATTGAAAAAGGAAGTACCGATTCTGCATGGTATACCTGCCCTTTGGATACCGCTAAAACCTGTTTGGCGGAACCTTATTCATGGGAAGCCGGGGGGCGTACTGTTGTCGGAACATCGATTACTTTGCCCGTGTTAGTTGATGGCAAAGTTAAAGGTATGACAGGTATTGATATGGAACTAAGCTTCTTAAAGAAGTTGGTAAACGAAGCGGACCAGTCGCTTTACTCTGGCCAAGGGCAAGTTCTATTGATTAGTAATACTGGGCTTGTCGCAGCCGACTCAGATGGGCAGCAAGCTTTAGCCAAAACCTATCAAGGTGAGCTAAAAGAGCAGGTGTTAACTTTGGTTGCCAGTGGAGAGCAAAAAATACTACAAGCTGGTGGGCATTTATGGGTAGTTCAACCCATTAACCTTGATGGTGTGAATACTCCTTGGGCTGTAGTTATTAACTTAGATGAAACGGTCGTATTAGCGGGCGCAATCAAAACCCAACAATCTATGTCTAAGCAATTTAATGAAAGCCTAGTGACATCTATCATCATCGGTTTAATTATCACTGGTTTAGGTATTATCTTGCTCACTATTATTGCTCAGAGCATCGCAGCCCCTATTCGTCGAGCCGCAGATATGATTAATCAGCTTGTCTCCCACGATGGCGATCTTACACAACGGTTGGCATTGCAAAGAGATGATGAAGTCGGTGACTTAGCTAATGGTATTGACGCCTTTATCGAAAAAACCCATGTGATTGTCAAAGATATTGCAGCTGAGATGGTAAATGTTGAGCGCTCAACCTGTCGAGCTTCTGATATTTCTAATAACAGTGCTCTGGGTATTGAGAAGCAGAGAGCCGAAGTGGATCAGATTGCGGCAGCTATTACTGAGTTGGCTGCATCTGCTAGTGAGGTTGCGCAAATTGCTATAACCACCGCCGACTCATCCAGTGAAGCTAAAGGCTCTGTCGATAGCAGTGCCATGAATCTTGGAGAAAGTACCAATTCCATCCGTGAACTTTCGGAACAAATTAGTAATACAACTGAGCTGATGGATCTGCTTGCTCAAGACAGTAGCAATATCAGCCAAATTGTTGATGCTATTCAAGGCATCTCTGAACAAACTAACTTATTGGCATTAAACGCTGCTATTGAAGCGGCCCGTGCAGGGGAGTCTGGCCGAGGCTTTTCCGTTGTGGCCGACGAAGTGCGTAATTTGGCATCAAAAACACAGCAGTCGACAGGTGAGATCCAGACACTGATCGATAAGCTGCAGGGACGTGCTAAAAGTGCAGTGCATGCGATGCAAAAAGGAAATGAACAATCCGCAAGTTGCTTAGTATTATCAGAAGAAGCCTCTCAACATTTACAGCATGTCGTTACGGCGATTTCAGAAATAGATAACATGACCACTCAAATGGCGAGTGTAGTTGAAGAGCAAAGAGCGGTTACAGAAGATATCACGCGCAATATTGTTAATATCAGTGACGAAACCAATTTAGTATCAGATGGTGTGGCTGAGGCTAATCAGGAAAGCCAGTCGTTGTTAAGCCTAGTGAAAAAGCTTGAGAATCAACTGGGGCGTTTCCGCTATTAATTGCTTGAGTTGAGCATCTTTACTGAATTGATGTAGCGCTTTTTCAATATACACATTAAACATTTTCCGTCCATTGAGGCGGGAAATGTTTTATTGTTTCTACATATGAGGCAACAGTGCCCATTTGTTGAGAACGGCCACAGCGAGTTGTTTATCAGTTTTAAGCGTACGTGCTTTAAATCAGCACAGTGAGTTACTTTTTTATATGATTATCTAAAGCAAGTTTCGGGTCGATTCTTTCATCCTTGGATCTTATTCTCTACTCTATATTCTATTGATAAATGCGTAGTGTGTTAATTGGAGAAGCGATGCGTCATGATTGATCAAGACAACATGAATTACACTCGCATTGCTGAGGCAATCGCATACATAAAAGATAACTTTAAAGAGCAACCTTCTTTGAATGAAATTGCAGCGGCGGTTAATCTCAGCCCGTTTCATTTTCAGCGGCTATTTTCTGATTGGGCTGGTGTGAGTCCTAAAAAGTTCATGCAATATATCAGTATTGAACATGCGAAGGGGCTACTTAAAGATCAGCGTTTGAGTTTGCTTGATACAGCTTATGAAACAGGGCTTTCAGGCACTAGTCGTTTGCATGACTTGTTCATCAATATCGAAGGAATGACACCAGGAGAGTTCAAAAAAGGAGGCGAAGCTCTACAGGTAAGCTACAACTTTGCGCAGACGCCTTTTGGTCAAGTTATCGTAGCATCCACAGAGAAAGGGGTTTGCCATATGGCTTTTGAAGAAAACGCCGAACAAGCCTTAACGACGCTTAAGCAACGCTTCCCTTGTGCCATCTATCATCAAAGCACTGATAAATTCCAACAGAGTGCGTTGTTAATTTTCCAAAAGGATTGGCAGCAATTAGATAAAGTTAAGCTTCATCTTCATGGCACTGCATTTCAATTAAAAGTGTGGGATAGCTTACTTAAAATACCCAAAGGCCAGCTTGCTAGCTACGGCGATATTGCAACGGCCATTGGTAACCCTAAAGCTTCACGTGCTGTTGGTACGGCTATTGGCAGTAATCCGGTAGCGTTTCTTATCCCTTGCCATCGCGTTATTCAAGCCAGTGGTAATCTTGGTGGTTATATGTGGGGAGCTACCCGAAAATCTGCCATTATTGGTTGGGAAGCATCACAAAAAGCGGTTTTATAGTTATCTTTAATCGTATGAGAAGTGAATACTAAACATGGACCTTTTCGAGCAAATAGAGGGCACGCCACACAACCTGCTTCCTTATGATGGCACCGTGCAATATTATGGTGCAGTGATGTCGTTATCTGAGGCTGACCATTACTATGAGGTATTACTTAGTACTATTGAGTGGAAAAATGATGAGGCAGTCATTTTTGGTAAAAAGATTATTACCAAGCGTAAAGTTGCTTGGTATGGCGATATCCCTTTTCCCTATACCTATTCCAACACCACTAAAACGGCATTACCGTGGACAAAAGTGTTATTGGCACTTAAAGCATTAGTCGAAAAAGAAAGTGGCGAAACTTATAATTCTTGTTTACTTAACCTTTATCATGAGGGTAGCGAAGGTATGGCTTGGCACAGTGATGCAGAGCTCGACTTAAAGAAAAACGGTGCTATTGGTTCTTTGAGTTTTGGAGCGGTAAGAAAATTTTCTTTTAAACATAAAAAATCTAAAGAGAGTATCTCTCAAGTATTACAGCATGGAAGCTTGTTGATAATGAAAGATGAAACACAAACACACTGGTTGCATCGCCTCCCGCCCACTACATTGGTTTTTACACCACGCATTAACCTCACATTTCGGACCATTGAAGCGAGCTAAGCGGCACCTGATGTTCGCCTTATAATTGCAAAGACCGATACGCGCTATAGACAAGATTAACGCTTAGTTAAACCTGATCTAGCACAGAGTGAGAGATCAGGTTTGCGTTTATAAAATCAGTGCTTATTTCTCTTTGTTTAGGTTTGCTCTTACCGTCTCGCTGTACCACTCCATAAAGTTGATTACTGCAAACTCGTATGTTTTTGAGTAAGGGCCAGGCTGGTAGCCAACTGAGTTTATACCCCGTTGGTTCTCTTCACCCAAGATGCGGTCTTGATCATTGGTTGCATCCCATACATGACGTAGTTTTTCGACGTCGTAGTCGATACCTTCAACAGCATCTTTGTGTACAAACCACTTGGTCGTTACCAAGGACTCTTGAGCAGAGATTGGCAGCACACGAAACACGACAAAGTGATCACTTTGCATGTGGTTCCAAGAGTTTGGTAGATGCAAAATACGCATAGAACCCAGCTGCGGATTTTTGATGCGACCAAGTAGCTTTTTACTACCTTCGGACCCATCCATCGTCATAGCCTGTGTACCTTTTTTAAGTGGCATACGCACGATACGATTACGCTTACCAGGGCCGAAGCTACGGTGCTCATGCGGAATGCCTTCTGCGTCCCATTCAGCGGCTTGTGCGTTGTAATGTTCTACAAAATCTTTGGGTGCGCGTGGGTCATTGGTATCATCCCATTCGAGTAAGCTGTTGAGCAGTTCGGGGTGGTTCGCTGCACAATGATAGCATTCGCGATTGTTCTCGATAACGAGTTTCCAGTTAGCTTTTTCATACATGTTGGACTCCACCGCAAGCTTGGTGTTTTCCACATCGTACGGTTCCATGTATTCCTGCAGTGTTGCTAGGAACTCATCAAAGTCGCCTTGAGGCTCTTCTTTTGCAAGACTAATAAAAATGAATCCGCCGGCGGTTTTACAAAAGGCTTTCTTTAAGCCGTTCTGTTTCATGTCGAAGCTTTCGCCCATTTCTGAACCAGCAAAAAGTAAGTTGCCTTTTAAGTCGTAAGTCCATGTGTGGTAAGGACAAACTAGGTTAGCAACCTTGCCGCGATGTTTAGTACAAATACGTGAGCCGCGGTGGCGGCAGGTATTATGGAATGCGTTAATATTGCCTTCTGCATCACGTACGATTAGAACAGGGTTTTGGCCGATTTCGACAGTGAAGTAGTCACCCTTCGTAGGGATTTCGCTGGTCATGCCAACAAATAACCACTCTTTCTGGAAAACTTCTTCCATATCTACGCGGAACATCTGTGGGTCGTTGTACAAAGGCTGTGGAAGTGAGTAGTCAGGCTCACGTGTTTCCAGCAGTTGCTCCATCTCCTTTCGTGCATCAGCATAGGAGGCGCTGGTGACGTTTAGCAGATCGTTCTGGTTCATTTGTTCTTATCCTCGTTAGCACCAGAGTGTGCGTAAATTTTTTGCTTGTTTCGGCGTAAAACCCCTACGTTATGTAGCAGCATTGACCTTGTGCTAATCCTCTTACAATAGGGCGTAAGCAGTTTGACCATTTACGACACGAAAGCATCTCTAAATCGACCAATTCGCACAGTGAAATTAGATATGTGTCGCTATAAGCAAGTTTTTGTCGCTATTGGCTAAATGAGTAATGAGAACAGGGCTGAGAATGCACGCATAGAGTTCCATTCATGCGAAGAATAATAGAGAGAAGAGCGATGGCAAATCCAGCAGCGGTAGCGGTGAATACCGATGCATTCATACCGGTTAATACACAAACATGGGTGAATGGTCGTCATAATGTACGTTGTGTAAAGGTTATTGATGAAACCTGGGATGTAAAAACGTTTTGTTTTATGGCAGAACAGCCGGTTATGTTCTTTTTCAAGCCAGGGCAATTTGTCACGCTGGAGCTAGAAATCGAAGGCCAGCAAGTGATGCGTTCTTATACGATATCGAGTTCTCCTTCGGTGCCTTATAGCTTTTCCATTAGTGTTAAGCGTGCACCGGGCGGGCATGTGTCTAATTGGTTACATGACAACTTAGAAGAAGGGCATGAATTAGCAGTGCATGGTCCGGTTGGCCAGTTTAACTGTATCGATTTCCCTGCAACAAAAGTACTGATGTTATCAGGTGGTGTTGGTATCACGCCTGTTATGTCGATGGCTCGTTGGTTTTTTGATACCAATGCCGATGTAGATATGGCGTTTGTCCATAGTGCGCGTACATCAAAAGATATTGTTTATCAGCGTGAGCTGGAACATATGTCCTCACGCATCACTAACTTTACCTTGCATGTGATCTGCGAAAAGGTTGAGCGTGGCCAGTCTTGGTCGGGCTACCGTGGTTATCTTGATCAGGCTAAACTAGTCATGATGGCACCAGATTTTATGGATCGTGAGGTCTTTTGCTGTGGCCCAACACCGTATATGAAAGCGGTTAAAGCATTGCTAGAAAGCAATGGTTTTGATATGAACCGTTATCATGAGGAATCGTTTGGTGCGACCCCAGTAGATGTTGAAGAGGAAGCAATAGAGCAGGCTGAAATTGCTCAGGAAGAAACGGACGCGCTTGTGCCTGCCGATATGGTACGGGTTGAGTTCTTCTCTGCGGGTAAAAGTATCCAAATTTCTCCGGGTGAGACGGTACATGCGGCGGCCTCTAAGTTGGACCTGCAGATTCCAAAGGCATGTGGGATGGGAATTTGTGGTACCTGCAAAGTGTTAGTGACAGAGGGTGAGGTAACAATGGAGCATAATGGTGGTATTACAGATGAAGACGTTGCTGCCGGTTATGTCTTATCATGCTGTAGTGTACCTAACGGTGACGTGGTCGTTGATTACTAAAAATGACTAAATATAACCGTTAAAGTTTTGAATTTACTTTGAAGGGCAAATAGAGAGTCTGATGGAAGCAGAACATATAGAGATTGCGGGGTTTCTAAAACAGTTTCAGCCCTTTAGTGGTTTACCTGACGAAACCATCAATACGGTTGCTCAACAGATAGAAATTGCTTATTACCGAGCTGATAGCGATATTTATCAGTTTGGGGATGAAATACACGACTTGTGTATGATTCGCAGTGGTTCTGTTGAAATCTACCGCCGTAATGGTGATCTCTATAATCGCTTGAGCCCTGGTGGGTTGTTTGGGCAGATGGGGTTGTTGATGAACAACCGCATTCGCCTGCCCGTCAGAGCGCTAGAAGACACGCTGATCTACTTTATTCCTGAGTCTGTTTTTGTTTTATTGTGCGAGCAGTTTGATACCTTCGCTTATTTTGTGGAAATGGATGACCATTCAAATTTACAGCATGCGGTATCAGGTAAAGAAAGCAATAATTTAATGGTCTCTAAGGCGACCATGATGATTTCGCGCCAGCCGGTGATTGTTGAAAGCAGCGCTACCATTCGTGAAGCCGCAATTAAGATGACCGAAGAGGGTGTGTCCTCTCTACTGATTGTAGATGCGTTATCGCCTGATAATATCGAGTCTGAAAACCAAGAGCAAAGCGGTGAGTCCCAAGTTGTAGGGATTATTACCGATCGAGATATGCGGACCCGAGTAGTATCGACCGGGATTTCATCGGATGTCGCGATAGAACAGGTGATGACGACCGATCTTCTCACCCTCGATAGTGATGCCTATGCGTTTGAAGCGATGCTTTGTATGCTTCGCTACAACCTGCATCATTTACCTATTTTGGATAAAGGTAGGCCGGTGGGTGTTATTGCTGTGTCAGATATTGTGCGCTATGAATCGCAAAGCAGCCTATATATGGTGAGTACAGTATTTCGCCAGAACAGTGTAGAAGAACTTAAGCTGTTGTCTGAAGAGGTATCTCCCTGTTTTGTACGTTTAGTGAATGAAGATGCTAACTCCCATATGATTGGTAGTGCTATGTCTGTCATAGGGCGTAGTTTTAAGCAGCGTTTGCTAGAATTAGCCGAAGAACATTTAGGTCCTCCTCCTGTACCTTATTGTTTTTTGGCGCTTGGTTCGATGGCACGAGATGAGCAGCTGATTATTACCGATCAGGATAACGCCCTGATTTTAGACAATAGCTATAACCCAAAACTACATGCTGAGTATTTTGAGACGCTGGCTAAGTTTGTCAGCGATGGCTTGGCCGCTTGTGGGTATACCTATTGTACCGGCGGTATTATGGCAACCAATCCACAATGGCGAAAAACCAGAAAGGAGTGGGAGGCGTGCTTCGCGGATTGGATTGATAACCCTGTACCTGAGGCTCTGCTCAATTGCTCAATATTTTTTGATCTTGAGGGTGTGTGGGGAAAGATAAAATGGGCAGAACAGCTTAACTTTTTTGTGGCAAAAAAAGCATCTCGTGAACCTCGCTTTTTGTCTAACTTGGCACGTAATGCTTTGAGCCGAACCCCTCCATTGGGCTTCTTTAAAAGTTTTGTGATGGAGAAAGATGGTGAGCATCGCAATTCGATCAATTTAAAGCGTCGAGGGACAGCACCCATTGCGGATCTTATTCGCGTGCACGCATTGGCGGTAGGTTCGCAAGCAAGAAACTCTTTTGAAAGACTAGACGATATTGTTAAAGCGGGGATCGTACCTGAGGGGCGTATTTCGGACTTAAGAGATGCGCTTGAATTTATATCGATGGTAAGAATCCGTCATCAAGCTTTAGATATCGCGGAACAACGTCCTGCAGATAATAATATTGAACCTGAGCATTTATCTGAGTTTGAGCGGCGTAATCTGAAAGATGCTTTTCAAGTGCTTAGTAACAGCCAGCGCTTTCTTAAATTTCGTTACCCCTAAATCTGGAATTCAGAATGTCGGGCTTTAAAAACAAACATCAAGACAGTATTGATTGGTCGCTTAGAATGAGTGAGCAAGCAGCAGTTGTGCGTGATTCACGCTTACGCACCTTCTGTGAAGGTGGCAGTTTTTCCCGAGATACGCCATTGAAAGAGGTCTCTTTTGTTGCATTAGATTTTGAAACTACCGGCTTAAATGCTAAAAAAGACGATATTGTTAGTATTGGCTTGGTGCCTTTTACGCTGCAGCGTATCTACTGTAAAAATGCTAAGCAGTGGATATTAAATCCACGGCAACACTTAGCTGAAGAGTCTGTGGTTATCCATGGGATTACGCATTCTGATATCGATAATGCTCCGGATTTAATGGGTGTCCTGGGGCCTCTGTTAAACGCACTGGCCGGGCGTGTCGTGGTTGTTCACTATCGTTACATGGAGCGTGAGTTTCTTAATGAAGTGCTATTAAAGCGTTTGGGCGAAGGCGTTTATTTTCCGGTAGTGGATACCATGGATCTGGAAGCACGCGTGTATCGTAATGGATTTTCGGCGCGATTTTTACGTTTTATTGGTCGAAAGCAGGTGTCGATTCGCCTGTCTGATAGTCGTACACGTTATGGTTTACCTTTCTACAAGCAACATGAAGCACTCACTGATGCGGTAGCTACGGCTGAGTTGTTGCAAGCACAAATAGCTCACCGCTACTCTCCAGAGACACCTATTTCTGATCTATGGCTTTAGATTATTTAGCTGTTTCTATAAAGTTTTAATTTTCTCTTTGGGCACAAAAAACGCATCTATTGTAAGCAGATCAATATTTTCAATAATGGCTGCTTAGCAATGATGCGTTTTTCGTTTGGTGCCAGTAGGGCTATAACGTATAGCCCTACTGGCGTCTTAGCCTTGTTATAATACTTGAGGCTGTAACGTTAAGATTTAACGCTATTGTGTGGATCAATAACGTATTTCTTAGCAGCACCGCCATCAAAATCTGCATAGCCTTCAGGCGCTTGGTCCAAGGAGATCATCTGAACATTAACCGCATCAGCAATTTTGACTTTATCAAAAAGAATAGCCTGCATTAATGGACGATGATATTTCATGACGGGACATTGGCCAGTATGGAATGAATGAGACTTAGCCCAACCTAAACCAAAACGCATACTAAGAGCGCCTATTTTAGCTGCATCATCCATAGCGCCCGGGTCTTCTGTTACATACAGACCAGGAATACCGATTTGCCCGCCTGCGCGGGTAATTTGCATCGCTGAGTTTAGTACCGTTGCAGGTGCTTCTTGGCCGTGGTTACAACCACACGCGTGTGCTTCAAAACCAACGCAATCCACAAAAGCATCCACTTCACGCTCGCCCAGAATAACTTCTAGCTTATCGGCCATATCGCCATCTTCACGAAGGTCGATCGTTTCGCAGCCAAAGCTTTCTGCTTGCTTGAGGCGGTCTGTCACCATATCGCCAACAATAACGCATGCAGCGCCTAATAAATGTGCGGCTGCGGCAGCAGCAAGGCCTACAGGACCAGCACCAGCGATATATACGGTTGATCCTGGACCAACGCCGGCCGTAACGCAGCCGTGAAACCCAGTTGGAAAGATATCAGACAGTAATGTTAAGTCTTTAATCTTTTCCATGGCTTGTTCAGGGTCTGGGAACTTAAGCAAGTTAAAGTCGGCATAAGGTACCATGACATATTCTGCCTGGCCTCCTACCCAGCCACCCATGTCGACATAACCATAGGCTGCACCTGGACGAGCCGGGTTAACGTTAAGGCAAATACCTGTATTGCCTTCTTTACAGTTACGACAGCGCCCGCAAGCGATATTGAAGGGGACTGATACAACGTCACCTGGATGAAGGAATTCGACGTCTGAGCCGCACTCAATTATTTGTCCGGTAATCTCATGGCCTAATACTAAACCGGCTTCTGCTGTTGTTCTGCCGCGTACCATGTGTTGGTCAGAACCACAGATATTGGTTGTTAACACACGTAAAATAACACCGTGGTTGCACTTTCTTTTACCAATGGAGAGTTCTGGAAATGCGATCGATTCAACGGCAACTTCGCCGGGGCCTTTATAAACAACCCCACGGTTATCAAAGTGGCTAGTCATGTATACACTCCTGTTATTTTTATGGTTGGATCTATTTTAAAAACCACTCTATGCTGAGCTGCGTTTTACGACATGACCGTAACGACCAGATACGTGTCTATTTCAGACATTTTAGAAATTTATAATATTTTTATGGCGGTGCGTTCTAGGTGAAAAGACTACTTGGCGTACAGCAATGTTTGATATTTATCAGGTAATAAATACTCATGTGTCGTTTTTAGATAGAATTTGTTATTTAATCGTCGTTTTTTGATGTGTTAAATTTAATTTGAGGGATATTATTGGTGATAATTCCACGATAAATTTTGTGCGGAAATAGCAGGGTTACAACAGCTATATTTTAGCTGCCATTCATGCCATTCAAGCTTAAAATAACTGACGTTCTGGAAGGTATGAACTGACAATGAAACCGAAATTTGAACTACTAGTTCTTAGATAATAATTATAAATAAATATCGATCTCTTACTGTGCAAAACAGAGGAGTTTGGTGAGGACTCTACAATGAATTCAATTGATACGCTTGGCCCTGCGCTCAAAAATAAAAAACTAACTCGAGTTGGCTTCTTACTGCTAGATAACTTTACTATGATTGCTTTATCGTCGGCGATCGAGACGCTAAGGATGGCTAATCAATTGTCGGGTGAGGAGCTTTTTAGTTGGCAATTAATCTCAGAAGATGGCTGTTTGGTGAAAGCCAGTGATGGGCTTTCGTTTACACCTGATTTTTCTATACAAAATGCTCCCACGTTAGATATTGTAATTGTAGCGGGTGGCGTTGATATTACCCGCAGCTTCACTCAGAAGCAGGTGAGTTGGCTGCGTACGTTGGGGCGTAAAAACTATACATTAGGTGGTATCTGTACAGGTGCTTATGCGCTCGCGCATGCCGGCTTGTTAGATGACCATGAGAGCAGCATTCATTGGGAGTGTTTGGCTTCTTTGCAAGAGCACTACCCTAAAGTTCGTTGTAATAACCGCTTGTATAGTATTGATAGAAATCGCATGACATCATCTGGGGGCACAACGCCTATGGATATGTTTTTGAACTATATTGCGCTTCAGTATGGCGGTAAGTTATCCAGTGCCGTATCGGATATGTTTATCTGTGATCGTGTGCGTGGTGAGTTTGATCAACAGCGCGTGTCATTACGCCAATTACATACTAATGGCCAGCCAATGCCAAAGTTAGTTGATATTATTGAGCTGATGGAAGCTAATCTTGAAGAGCCCATTGAGTTGGATGAGTTAGCAAGTTTTGTGTCGGTATCTCGCCGTCAGTTAGAAAGGATGTTTTTAAAGCATCTGGAGTGCTCGCCTTCACGTTACTATTTGAAACTGCGTTTAGATCGTGCAAGACAGTTACTAAAGCAGTCGAGCTTGTCTATAGTTGAGATTTCAGCCGCGTGTGGGTTTGTGTCCACGCCTCACTTTAGCCGCTGTTATCGCAAGCATATAGGTATTTCACCACGTGACGAGCGTAAAGGCATCTGGGCAGATACGGCGCGCTCTAATGTGTTACGTGAGCCTCTAATAGATCAAGAGAGCAGCATTGCCGCAGGCATCAGGTCGGCAACGGCGCTATTGCATGCGCAAACCGAGCCGAGTTACGGTTCGGTTGCTATTTGACGTTTAGTTAACTAGCTTTTAGCCTCGTAATTAACTAAGCATCGATCTTTAACGTGGTCGATGCTTACTTGTCTCACTAAAAACCATTAGCCTTTTAATACACTGCTTAACGACTGTGCAACATAGCTTAGGTTTTGCGCCGAAAGTCCTGCGATATTGATACGGCTTGAGTCCACCATGTAGATGGAGTATTCGTCGCGTAGCTGGCCTACTTGCTGTTTGTTTATACCCAAGAAAGAAAACATGCCTTTCTGTTGCGGTATAAAGCTAAAGTCTTGAGCGCATCCTGTTACTACCATTTCGTTAGCCAGTTGGTGGCGAAGTTGCAGAATTCGAGTACGCATTAGGGTTAGCTCGTCGTCCCAGCTTTTTGTTAGCTCTGCATTACCTAATATAGTTTCGACAATAGCAGCGCCATGTGCGGGAGGCATTGAGTAGTGACCACGGATGATACTGAAGAGGTTGCTGGCTGTAACGGCTGCTTGCTGCTGGTTAGGTGCAATGACCATAACTGAACCGGTGCGTTCGCGGTACAGGCCAAAGTTTTTTGAGCAAGAGCTTGCTATCAGCATTTCGGGTGCTTTATCCGCTAGTAAACGAACACCGTAAGCGTCTTCAGCTAAGCCGTCGCCTAAACCCTGGTATGCAATATCTACAAAAGGAATCAGATTTTTGCGGATTAGTAACTCAGCAATAGCATCCCATTGTACCTTTGAAAGGTCTGCACCGCTTGGGTTATGGCAGCAGCCGTGTAGTAGGACAAGGTCACCCGCTTTAGCTGTTTCTAATGCACTACACATGGCATCAAACCGAATGCCTTTGGTTTCACCATCATAATAGGGATATTCGGTGATGTTTAATCCAGCACCTTTTAGCAGAGGAATGTGGTTTGCCCATGTTGGATCACTGACCCATACGGTTGCATCTGGTGAGCATTTAGCTGTGAATTCAGCGGCCATGCGCAGTGCGCCACAGCCCCCCGGTGTTTGTGCCACCGTGATGCGTTGGTCTTTTATCGCACTATGGTCATTACCCAGTAGTAAGCGGCTGATGTGGTAATTAAAACCTTCTGCACCGGCAGGGCCAATGTAAGTTTTGGTGGTCTCTGTCGCTAACAAGTGCGTTTCAGCGGCAGTAACGGCATGCATAATACCTGTATGGCCTTGCTCGTCTTTATAGACACCTACACCTAGATCTACTTTATGCGGGTTGTTATCCCGACGGTATTGGACCATCAGGTTTAAAATCGGATCTGCGGGTAGCGCTTGCAGATGTTCAAACATAGCTATTCTCCTGCGCCTTTTGGGGCTTGTTGGTACTGTGCCATCAATGCTTTAAGCTGCTTTTCAGCTTTTTCGGCAGCTGCTTCCCGAACCGGCCCATATCCGCGAACCTCTTTTGGAAGGTTGGCAAGCTGTAACGCGGTATCGTAATTGTGCTGTGTCGTACCGCTTTGTAGCATTGTTATCACTTGTTTGTAGCTGGCTAACAGCTGTCTGTCCAGTTTTCGGTCAGCAGAAAAGCGAAAAGGGTCGAGCATTGTGTGGCGTATGCCGCGCATTTTGGCGAGCATTCGTAAGGATTTCAACATCCAGGGGCCAAATTGACGCTTAACAGGTCGCCCATTGGCAACTTTACCCCCTAAAATGGGTGGAGCGAAGTTGAAATTGATTTTATAGTCACCTTCAAACGTATCAGCCACTTCTTTAAGAAAATCAGTATTGGTATATAAACGAGCAACTTCATATTCGTCTTTGGTTGCCATTAAGCGGTACAGCTGTGTGGTGACAATATCAGTAAGCTGTTCGTTGTTATCGGCGCCTTGTTGTTGGTGAAGTTGGTTGTCGAGCTGGCGAATACAGTTGACGTGTTGTAAGTACTCATCCGCGAGCGCTTTGTTTTGGTAGCTTACAAGCGTGTTTGTTAAGCGTTGGATTTTCTGGTCAAGGGTTTCAGTAGCTTGGCTGGGTTGTGGGTTTGCCGCTTGCGTTACGTATTCTGGCATTGTTGCGGCTAAACGCCCCCAGTTGAAGGCTGTTTTGTTTTTCTCAACAGCCACGGCATTGAGTTCAATGGCGCGAATAAGTGCTGTTTGAGAGATAGGGATAAGGCCTTTCTGCCATGCGTAACCCAACATCATTACATTTGAAAACACCGTATCGCCTAATAAATGCAGCGCGAGGGTATTTGCATCCAATGTGGAAAATTGGCTATCGCCTACGGCATCTGCAAGCAGGTTTACCCGTTTACTACTTTCAATATCGGCATCACGATAAAGCACGTGATCCGCAGTCGCCATTTCTGCAAGGTTAACAACCGCTTTGGTATGGTTGTGGCGTAATACATCCAGTGCTTTAGCCGAGGACGCTACCACGATGTCACATGCGATAAGTGCATCTGCACGGCCGTGGTCAGTTCGTACTTGATGAATATTCTCAGGTGAAGGTGCAACGCGCACATAGCTGAGTACTGCGCCTCCTTTTTGAGCGAATCCCATGAAGTCGAGTACGCTTGAGCCTTTGCCTTCCAGATGTGCTGCCATTGTTATTAACGCACCTACGGTCACAACACCGGTACCGCCTACACCACTGACGAGTAAATCATAGGTTCCACTCAGTGGTGGTATGAGTGGACTCGATATTTTGCTGAGTTGCTCAGTGACAGCGTTAGCACTGAGCCCCTTTGGTTTACGTAGCTGGCCACCTTCGATAGTGACAAAGCTTGGGCAAAATCCATTGACGCAGCTGAAGTCTTTATTACATGAAGATTGGTCTATCTGGCGTTTAACCCCCATCTTTGTGACACGAGGCACGATAGATAAACAGTTTGATTGCACAGAGCAGTCGCCACAGCTTTCACAGACATGGTGATTAATCAGGACGCGTTTAGCCGGGTCAGGGAACTGGCCACGTTTACGGCGACGTCGCTTTTCGGCAGCACAGGTTTGGTCATAAATAAGAATGGTCACGCCTTTTATCTCGCGTAACTCACGCTGAACGGCATCAAGCTCATCACGGTGAAAAAAGCTTGTTGCTTTTGGAAATTGGCTTTCGTGGCCCTGATATTTTTCAGGCTCATCGCTGAGTACGACAACACGTTTAGCGCCTTCAGAATGCACTTGTTGTGCAATGGCTGGAACAGTGATTTGCCCATCGACTGGCTGCCCGCCTGTCATGGCAACCGCATCATTAAATAGAATCTTGTAGGTGATATTGGAGTCAGCAGCAATCGACTGGCGAATGGCCATAGAGCCTGAGTGGAAGTAAGTGCCTTCTCCTAGGTTCTGGAAAATATGACCATTACCGGTAAAGCGTGATTTACTGGCCCAGTTAACACCTTCGCCACCCATTTGGATGAGAGACTCTGTATCACGTCCCATCCACGACGCCATAAAGTGACAACCAATACCGGCGAGTGCTTTGCTGCCTTCAGGGACTTTGGTTGAGCGGTTGTGTGGGCATCCCGAGCAGAAGTAGGGCATGCGGCGTACACCACCTGGGTCTTTTACGGTGACACCGGATTCTTTAATCTGCTCAAGTTCATCGGTAAAAGTAAAGCCAAACAAGCGCTCTAGACGTGCTGATAGAAAAGAGGCGAGTAAAGAGGGGCTAAGTTCACCCACGTAAGGAATCAACGGCTGGCCGTTTTCATCTTGCTTGCCGGTAATTAATACTTCCCCTGGGCGGTCGGGTTCAGACATCGCTTCTTTAATTTGGCTTTCAATAATGCCGCGTTTTTCTTCTATAACAAGGATCTCTTGCTTGCCATGAATAAAGTCCAGCATGCCATTTTTTTCGAGTGGCCAGACGAGCCCAACTTTGAGAATTTCAATGCCTAAATCAGACAGTGTTTGTTCAGGTAGACCGAGTAGCTCAAGCGCTTCCATTAAGTCTAGGTGTGCCTTGCCGGTACTAACAATACCTAGTTTGGGATTGGCAGATGTAATGATTTTTTTATCAATAGGGTTCGCTCTGGCAAAGGCTTGAACGGCTGCAAGTTTGTGCTCAATGCGTGTTTCTAGTTGTGGTCCGGGAAGGTCAGGCCAACGATAATGTAAGCCTTGGTCGGGTGGTGTGAAATCGTTTGGGGTTTTAAATGTAGGGAGTGCTTTTAACTCAACACTACAAGCGCTTTCTACGGTTTCTGAGATCGCTTTAAAGCCCACCCACATGCCTGAAAAACGAGACAGTGCGTATCCCCAAAGGCCAAACTCTTCATATTCAGCAATGCTCGCTGGGTTAATAGTTGGCATAAACCACGCCATAAAAGCAACGTCGGACTGATGTGGCATAGAAGATGAAACACAACCGTGGTCATCACCAGCAATGACTAAAACGCCACCATGAGGGGAGCTTCCATAGGTATTGCCGTGCTTTAACGCATCGCCCGCTCTATCAACACCGGGACCTTTCCCGTACCAAATGGAAAACACGCCATCAACGTTTTTGTCTGGGTCTGTCTCAACTTGTTGGGTACCAAGCACAAGCGTCGCTGCTAGGTCTTCATTGATAGCAGGAATGAACTCAACGTTGTGTTGCTTCAATAATGGTTTAGCAGACCATAACGCCTGATCATAACCACCTAAAGGTGAACCTCTATAGCCACTGATAAAGCCGCCAGTATTTAAACCATTTTTTTATCCAACTGAGCTTGGACTAATGGAATGCGAACGAGTGCTTGCGTACCGGTTAGAAACACTCGCCCCTGAGTACGTGTATAACGGTCATTAAGAGCGTAGTTATCTAGCTGATCAGGTATGGCTGTAGCTGTGGTGGTATTTGCATTTGATGTTATAGATACAGAAGCGACAGATGTAGATGTTGGACTCGTCATAGTGATAGCTGCTTTTATTGTTGATTATTTAACCAGTTTAGGTGGTTTTTTTAGAAAGGTGCTTTCTTATTAGTGTGTAAAATAGTAATAATATGAAATCTTATTTCTTTATTTGTATTAAAATAGAGAGATTGTTTCTTATTCTGTGAGTTTATTTATATGGATTCTTTTGATCGACATATTTTGCGAATTCTTCAGCAAGACGGCCGAATCAGTAATCAGCATCTAGCGGACGAGGTTGGTTTGTCTGCTGCGGCGTGTTGGCGACGGGTCAAAGCTTTAGAAGAATCAAAAGCTATTCGTAAATATGTGGCGCTGGTAGATGCTGACATAGTGCAACAAGGCTTGTGTGTTTTAGTGATGGTGTCACTGTTACGCCACTCAGTTATTCACACAAAAGCGTTTGAGGAGGCGATGGCGGTTTGTGAAGAAGTACTGCAGTGCTATGCGGTTGCGGGCAATGCGGATTTTGTATTGCGTGTGATGGTTTCGGATATAAAAGCATACGATCAATTTTTAAACGATAAAGTCTTTCCCTTGGAAGGAATCTCTCAAGTAAATTCAAACTTTGCATTACGTGAAATCAAGTGTGGAACTGCGCTAAAAGTGTGAGCTACAAGGTGTTAGTGATTGATATGATTTTTCTATTGTTGTTAGGTCGCTGAATCAATTATTTGTGACTATATTTAATCTAGATAGCTTTTTAGCGGTTGGTATGCACTTTTATACAAGCGCTTTATTCAAACCCCATTTGGGTTGGCTTTATTCACCCGGTTTTTAGGGGACAATGATTGAATAAGCAGATTACTCGCGTAGTGTTAATGACATGCTTAATGCTACCGGCTCATGCAGTGATGGCGGCAGAAGGCATACGTAAAATTGTGCGCGCTGATGGTGTTATTGAATACACTAATATATCTAGTGGGCAGTCGAGAGGTGTGGGGAGTATAAGCAAGAGTCGCTCGCGTAAAAAGAATACTTATGAATCTATATATAAGTATCGTGAGTCGAATGGTGTTCTGACATTTTCTGATAAAAAGCCTAAAAGGGGAACGCAGTTTGCGACGCTTAAGTTTGCATGCTTTGCTTGTAACCCAAGCTCCAGTGTTAATTGGCACAACACACCATTGAATCTTACTTCGTATACTGCTGATGTTACTCAAAGCGCAAAAAAACATGCTGTTGATCCTGCGTTAGTGCGTGCGGTTATGCATGCAGAGTCCTCTTTTAATTCTCGGGCAGTTTCAAGTCAAGGTGCCCAGGGACTAATGCAATTGATGCCTGCTACCGCTAAGGAGTTGGGTGTAAGTAACTCTTTGGATGCAGCGCAGAATATTCAAGGGGGCGTTAAGTACTTAGGAGCATTGCTTGCTATGTACCAAGGAGATATTTCTCGTGCTACAGCAGCTTACAATGCAGGGCCTGGAGCGGTTAGAAAATACAATGGCATCCCACCTTATGCCGAAACACAAGCCTATGTTAAGCGCGTCGGTATTTTGCATAAGCGTTATCAGCAAGCCATTCCATAAGTCAGTATATGACAATTATCATTTAGAAAACGGAACAATATTAGCTGAATCAATAGTAGCGTATAGAAACTATTGATTCATGGTTGTGAGTAGTTTTATAAATTCTGTTTTACTTATGGGTTTGGAATAGAAGTATCCTTGAGCTTCACTACAGCCTAGTTTTATTAACTCCTCTTGTTGCTCATAGGTCTCAACCCCTTCGGCGATAACTTTAAGGTTGAGCAGCTCTCCAATGCTAATCATGAGTGCGGTAATGGCACTATCTTGACTACTCTTTGTTATTTTGCTGATAAAAGATTGATCAATTTTAAGGTGGTCAATAGGTAATTGTTGTAGGTAGCTAAGAGATGAGTAGCCAGTACCGAAATCGTCTAACGCTACTTGAATACCACGTTTGCGGATGTCGTTAAGTACAGAGTGTAAAGTATTGTTATCTTCCATCATCATAGACTCGGTAACTTCTATTTCCAACGAACTTGGGTTGATACCGGTCTTTTCTAAAATTTGATCAGTACGTTTTAAGAATTGTGGATCTTTTAGTTGCCGTATAGAAACATTCACGGCGATAGTAATTTCATAGCTTAATTCTGTTTTCCACTCTACTTGTTGTCGACAGGCTTCTTCAAGAATCCAGTAACCCATTGGCACAATGTATCCAGATGATTCAGCTGTTGAAATAAAGTCATTGGGAGGAATAATTTGGCCTTTGTGAGTCCAGCGAACGAGCGCTTCTGCTCCCAGTATTCTTTTTGTTTTAAGACAAATCTGAGCCTGGTACATTAGATGTAGCTCGTTACGCTCTACACAGTGTCTAAGCTCGGCAGCCATATGTAAGCGCTGCTGTAGTTCTTGTTCGAATTCCTTTCCAAATTCTGAGTAACCAGCACGGTGTTTTTTCTTCGCATACTTAAGGGCAATGCTGGCATTTTGTAACAACGTGTCTGCATTTTTTCCATGTTGTGGGAAGGTTGCTATGCCAATAGTCAGGCTTAAAGGGATTTCGTAGCCTTGAATAGAAAAGCTATGTTCAAGAGAGGCCTCTAGCTCTTCCAATTTTTCAGCTATGAATTTTTTATCTGTGCAGGGTATATCTATACAAAAGGTATCAGCTGATACTCGACCTAATAAACATGTCGGCCCAAATA
Organism: Neptunomonas japonica JAMM 1380; assembly: GCF_016592555.1. Taxonomy (NCBI): domain Bacteria; kingdom Pseudomonadati; phylum Pseudomonadota; class Gammaproteobacteria; order Oceanospirillales; family Oceanospirillaceae; genus Neptunomonas; species Neptunomonas japonica. The sequence continues at coordinate 1,398,816 of NZ_AP014546.1, forward strand.
GAGCTTTCAAATGTTGAGCCATTGTTATGAGTGTTAAATCACCAATTTGGTAACCTAATCCATCGTTTACCGTTTGAAATGTATCTATATCAGCGAGCAGTAGGGTGAAACCAGACTGCGTCTCAATCTGTTTTTCTAGTTGGTAAATTAGGCCCGTTCTGTTAGGTAGTTTTGTGAGTGTATCTATATAAGCTAATTCTTCCATTTTTTCAAAAAGACGAGCGTTATCAAAGCCAACAGATACACTGACAGAAAATAGTTCGAGTAAATGTAAATCTATTTCTGTCAATAAACGTTTAGTTTCAACACGTACTACGAGCGTGTCAGAGTGAGGTGATTGCATATATAGCATTACATGGTGTTCACTGAATAGGTGTTGCTTAGTATTCAGTACATGCATAATGTCTTTATTTAATGCTGTGTGTTCATCTGTATTGATTGTTTCCCCATGTAATAATGAGTAACTCCCGAAAGCAGCAAGCACTTTAATGGCCTGCGTGTTGCTATCTTCATGGCAGCATAAAAAGCTGTTGTTTTCTATTTGTAACAAGCTACACAGTTGTAGCAATACTCCTTGGGCAAATGAACCAACGGCCCTTTCACGAAAAAGGTTGGGCGCTCCATCAATGATCATTGCAAGGCCTGTTTTATTGGCTTTAATGGTCTTTATTTGTTGGAAAGATCGGATAGATGAAGTAATGGTTGTGATCAAGTGGTTACGTGTTAATTCGTCTTTCGACTTGTAATCATTAATATCGTATTTTTCTATAACATCGACTTCAGGGGCGTAACCAGGTTGCCCGGTTCTAAGTATGATTCGTGAAGTATCTTCTTTTAGCGTGTCGCGAATAAATCCGACAAGTAGTAGCCCCGCATCTGGTGTTTCCATGACAACATCGAGCAAAATGCAGGCGAATTGGTCGCTCTGTTTTAAGCATACTCTAGCTTCTTCGGCTGTATATACGCTGGTGATATCAAGTGATCTTCCTAGAATTAGTTGGTCCTTAAGCGCAAAACGTGTCGCCTCGTGAACTTCGGGTTCATCATCAACAATGAGGATACGCCAATGAGCGTGGCTTGAAATAGAGTCAGCTGACACTGTTTCATTAGCAAATGCTATCAGGTCGTTATTTTCCGGAGTCCGCATACCTATATATGGCCTTGAGTTTTTTGTGCACTGGGTGCGCTAATGGGAAACTTAAAATTCAGTGTTACACCCATATCTATCGTACTTTTAATTTCAACAGTTCCACCGAGAATGGTTGTTGTTAGATTATAGACTAGATTTAGCCCTAAGCCGGAACCTCCACATCCTAACTTTGTTGTAAAAAATGGGTCGAAGGCCTTCTCGCACTCTGTTGGTGACATTCCATTGCCATTATCGGAGATTACAAGTGATAAATACTTCTCATTAACAAGATCTGCTTTTATGCGGATTAATCCACTACTCTTTCCTTCGAAGCCATGCAATAACGTATTATTAAAACAATTTGTAATGATTTGCCCTAGTGGCCCAGGGTAACTATCTAGACTGATATTGGGTGGTACTGATACTTTTACCTCAAAAGGAGTGTGTTTAATTTGGGGATTTAGTGTGTAGATAATCTCTTCGATAACCTGCTTTACATCAAATTTGCGACGTTTTTCGCTAGTCTGATCAACTGCTACATTTTTAAAATTGCGTATTTGTGTAGCTGCTGTTCCTAAGTTTCGTTCTAAGATGGTGGATGCTTCGTTAATGGATTCGATAAAATTATTCAGTGCGCTCTTTGTTAGAGTGCCTGATTCAATATCTTTGCTGATGTTACGTGTGATGTCTGAAACAGTAGTGGCAACAGTGAGGCTGTTACCTAGTGGAGTATTGATCTCATGTGCTATGCCAGCAACTAAGCTACCTAGTGAAGCCATTTTTTCCGATTGAATTAGGTTAGTTTGTGCTTCTTTCAGGCTTAATAAAGCGTTCTCTGTTTTTAGGTGGGATTCTTTTAGAGCTGCTTCGGTTTTAGTCTGTTCGATTAGATTACGGTTGTAATTGTTGATTAGTTGGCCAAGTTCGTCGGTTGAATCCCAGTTAACGGGTTTGCGTTGGCCTGTTTGGCGATAAGATTTCAAGGATTCGGAAACACGTGATAATGGTGTAATGATCGTGCTACGAAAGGCGGCTGAGGTGATAATAATTAGTGTGAAAAAGAGTGTAAGGGATAGCGCTGCTAATGCTTTTAGCTGTTTTGTTATGCTGCTCCATTGCGTTGTACTCTCACTATAAAGATGAACCGTTCCTAGATGTCTACTCGTATTACGCAAATCTAGATAAATAATGGGGCTGGTAAAGTTTATTATTTCTTCTGAAGAGAGATCCTCGCATTCTCCCTCTATTATTAATGGCGTTATATCTGAATCTTGCTCAAGTTTGATGCAAGTAATATCAGAATCATCCATTGTTGCTTTGAGAATATTTGAAGATAATTTAGTAGAAAGTTGCCATACTGGCTCTGTCAGTAAGCGAGCCAAGTTATCAGTTTTTTCTTGAACTAGTTGGTTGTGGGCTTTTTTAGCCTTGTTGAGTTCAAAATAAGATAGTGCAGCTAAAAAAATCAATGATACTAAAAAGAAAGCGGGCAGTATTTTTAATAGAAATCGATAGCTAATCGAGTTATTAGGCTTATATCTCATACATCTTCCTGAAAATGAGAGTTATGGGTCTTGTTGCTTATCAGACCAAAGTGTATGAGCACGTGCTATCAAAAACTCAGCTCTCTTTTCTTGAGTGAATTTTTTCAAAGCTTTTGAAATTTTGGCTCTCAATTCAGATGAGTTGCATGCAGATTGTTTAGACATTGTCAGATAAAGGCTTTGGCGGGTTATCTCTAAGGGCATCGCTTGTAAATTTCGAATGTTCAATTTTTGTGCGTAAGCTTTCCCAGGGTTCTCTTCATAAATAAGATAATCTACGCGGTTGGCACTCAGCATGCGAAGTCCTTGATCAAGGCTCCCTACTTCTTCAATTGTAAGCTGTTTCTTGGCGTACTCATCGAACTCTTGACCAAAGCTATTATTGATAACAGTGACACCACGATAGTTTTTTAGATCTTTCCATTGTGTAAAAGGGAATGGGTTTTTGGTGTTCACCCAGACAGCTGTTTTAGTTCGCATCATATCTGGATAAACGTAGTCCATGTAATGTGTGCGCGGTAATGTAAAAAAGGCCCCCGCAATCATATCAATGCGACCTGCTGCAACATCTTCTTGTACGCGGCCCCAAGGGCCACTGTAAACCAACTCAATCTCGGTGTTTATCTCTTGTGCTAGTTCTTTCAAAAGCATAGCAATCGCGCCATGTAAATAAACTGATTTATCCGAGTGCCATAGGTAAGGTGGGTATTCAGCATTTCCACTGGCTCGAATTAGTTTACAAGAGGCAGTTTTATTTATAGGAGCGTTTAAAACGGAATCGGCTTCGCTAGCAAACGTGGATAGTGTTAAAGCACTTGAAAGTAATATGGTTGAAAATAGCTTCAAAATAATTGCCCCTATGCCTAGCCCAAACCTATTGATTTAAGTCTAGTTTAAATGTGCAAAGGAGCAAGTTTAAGCTTCGTAAGTTATTCTTTGTCAGGCTTTTAAAAGCTTAAAATTTTATTTAGATTCTAATATTGCTACCCCCTGGCGATAACCTAGGCCTCCATTACCATGTACTAAGCCGTATTGATTTTTCCCCGAAGAGGAAGCCGTTTTTGAATTTAATAGATGGTACATTTCGATTAATCCGTTAAGTGCAGGGTTATTCCAAGGCGCCCTAGCTAAGTTCATGCCACCCGTAATAGTCATTAAATGTTGGCTTATAAATGCAGAGGCATCATTCAGCGATTTTATCAATCCACTGCTTACAAGAAATGCTAGAGGTACCACTGGGTAGCAGGTATAAATTTCCATAAGCACTTTGTCTTTCGCTATAAGCGAATTGAGGTCTACATCAGCCTGTAAGCATGCTTGCTGGTAGGCGTGAGATAAATGCTCATAGCGGGCAATCAGAGGGAGTTGTTGCTTTTCGTCAATATCGAGTAGGCCTAAACCAACACCCGAAACGCTAACAGTGTGGTTTTTATCAATATTGAGTTGTTGGGTGAGTGCTTCGCTGCACAGTAATAAACGTCCGGAGAAATCTACCAGTGGATTAGCGCAATCAACGCCACGAAATAGCTTAGTGACATGGTTAAACCATTTGGTGTCTGGGGTAGGGAAGTGAGCGCGCTGCTGTTGTTTAGCAATGTAATGGCTGCGACTGTGGTTAGTAAATAATGCTTCAGCAAGCTCAAGAAATTTAGTATCACTAATGTTGTGATATTTTATGAACTCATCAGCAAGGTCGTTGTATAACTGAGCAATGGAGTAGTCATCAGCATAAACAGACATCAGCTGGTGACGTTCTTCACGCTGGTAACCGCTTTTTACTGCATCATCACCACGAATGATGACCGCTTGGTGTCCTTGGCTTATTAACTGTTGAGCATGCTCCAGTGCCATGATCGGAGCGCAGCCGCTACGAAAGTGATTAGGCTGTAATTCACTGTGCCAATCAGTAGATAGAGGTTCAATGGTGAGTTGTGTTGGCGTTATGCCTAGCGCTGTAATGGCGTCTACAGAAGATTGGTAGTGCGCAATTTTTTGTTGAAGTTGCTCACTATTATCTTGGTCAATTTTCGCATAAGCCGCGATTATATTTACTGTTGAAGCCGTCATACAAAGATAATCCTATTGAATGAATAGGGCTCGATAGTATCAGAGAACGCTATCCATTTTTCAGTAAAAATTTGTTAAGAAGCTGTCAATTGAGGCTGCCGTTCGGCCCAAGGACGCTCTTGGATGGGTAGGTGGACCAATGCTGAAAGAGCACCGACGCCAATACCAACCCACCATACTAGTGTGTAGTTGCCATATAGATCGAACATTGTTCCGCCAAGCCATACGCCAATGAAACCGCCTAGCTGGTGTGAGAAAAATACCAAGCCGTATAGCGTGCCCATGTAGCGTAACCCGTAAATCTGAGCAACAAGACCTGATGTAAGCGGGACTGTTGCTAGCCATAGGGCGCCCATTAAGATAGAAAAAAGTACGACCGATTCAGGGGTGACGGGGTTGAGAATGAATACAGCAGCAACGATGGTGCGCATCAAATAGATGCCTGATAATAAATACTTGCGTGAGTATTTACTGCCAAGCCAGCCTGCCAGTATGGTCCCTACAATATTTGAGACACCTATCAGGGCTATGGCAATAGCGCCGAGGGTTGACGTTGAAGAAACCCCTAATGATTGAATGACGCTGCCAGGGGTAACGACACTACACATTTCCGTAATAAATGCGGGGAAATGTGCCGTAATAAATGCTAATTGGTAGCCGCAGGAAAAGAAGCCAATAAAAATAAATGCAAAGGAAGGGTCTTTGACCGCCTGCATAATTACCTTGCTCATTTTCTCATCGCTTTGCTGCTTGGTGGGTGGTGCAGGAATGCGCATAAAAAATAGAGCTACTAGGGATACAAGAACAAAACCTGCAAGGGCTATGAAAACTGACTGCCAAGGCATTTGCTGTAATAAATGCTGCGTTATAGGCGGGCCGACAATTTGTCCTGCTGAACCTGCTGCGGTAGTAATGCCTAACGCTAAAGAGCGGTACTTATCAGAGACTGCTCGACCAACAATAGCAAGAATAACACCAAAGCCCGTTCCGGCAATGCCAAAGCCGACAAGAATTTCGAGCAGTTGGTGTTGGCCAGGTGTAATAGCAAATGCTGATAATACCAACCCGGTTACATAGCATGCGACACCTGCAACAATCGCTTTTTTGTCGCCATACTTTTCAGCCAAAGCGCTAAATAATGGCTGACCAATCCCCCAAAACAAATTCTGTATGGCGATAGCAAAAGAGAAGTCGGCTCTCAGCCAATTAAATTCTGTTGCAATAGGTATTTGGAACAGACCAAATGAAGCGCGAATAGAGAAGCTCACAAGTAAGATGATACACCCCGTAATAAGAACCGGGTTGAGTAGTAAGCTGTTTTTATGGGTAATTGTAGTCATTTATAGTACATGCCGGATTGATCGAGATGGGGTGATTTAAAGAGCCGGTAAGTATTGATAATACCCAAGTTACTGGTAGCTTGAAATAACTTAGGTTTTAAGGAGGGGGGAGTAGAATAGAAAGAATTAGATTATTACAAATCAGCAACTAACTAGTTGCTAGATGATATCTAACCCTTTCTATGTATTTTAGCGCTTACAGTCCCAGCATCTCTGCAACGTAGTCGGCGTCTTTATCACCACGGCCTGAAAGGTTTACCAAGATGGTTTGTTCAGGTGTCAGCGTGGCAGCTTTGCGAATAGCCCAAGCAACGGCATGTGCGCTCTCTAGTGCCGGGATAATCCCTTCAACCCGTGATAGCAACATAAATGCATCAAGGCATTCTTCATCACTTGCTACATCATATTGAACGCGTTCAAGGTCTTTAAGGTGGCAGTGCTGTGGTCCAACACCTGGATAATCTAGCCCTGATGCAATTGAGTGGACAGGCAGAGGTTGGCCGTCGCTATCTTGTAATACATAGCATTTAAAACCATGTATCTCACCTGGAGAGCCTTTACTCATAGTGGCTGAATGATGTGGCGTGTCTAATCCTTTACCTGAGGGTTCAACGCCGACAATGTTTACATTTTCATCATTCAAAAACTCGGTAAATAACCCCATAGCGTTAGAGCCACCACCGACACAAGCGGTGATGAAGTTTGGTAGTTGATTTTCTTTTGCTAAAAATTGCTCACGTGCTTCACGACCAATGACGCTTTGAAAGTCACGCACCATTTTAGGGAAAGGGTGAGGACCAACAACTGAACCAATGGCATAGATGAAATTAACCGGATCTTTAAGGTATTCTTCAAAGGCGCTATCAACAGCGTCTTTTAGTGTTGCTGTGCCACGTGTTACAGGGATAAGTGTGCAGCCCAAGATTTTCATTTTTGTGACATTTGGGTGTTCTTTTTCTATATCAACCTGACCCATATGGATTTCACAAGGAATACCGACTAATGCACAGGCTGTTGCTAAGGCAACTCCATGCTGACCTGCCCCTGTTTCTGCAATGACTTTGGTTTTACCCATATACTTTGCGAGTAGTGCTTCGCCAAGACAGTGATTAATTTTGTGCGCACCCGTATGATTTAAGTCTTCTCGCTTGAGAAAGATTCGGGCACCGCCAATTTTATCTGAAAGACGGCGGGCAAAATATAAAGGGCTTGGTCGACCTACATAGTCAGTAAGTAGCATTTCAAGCTCTTGCTGGAACTCTGGTAGCTTCCTGATTTCTTCGTATGCTTGGTCTATTTCGTCCATAATGGCTTTGAGTTCAGGAGGAATTATCTGGCCACCGTATTGTCCAAAAAAACCATCTTTATCAGGCATAGGGCCAAAATCAATATTGCTCATATTACATCTCTCTTGAAAAGTGCCGAATTTTTGTATCGCGATGAAGAGACTATAAAAGAGAGTGAAGCAGGAATCTACGAATAAGGGTAAATAATTACTGTATTAATGGTAACGCGGAGAGTGTATTTGGTCAGTGTTCAATCGAACTGAAAGCCTAGCTGCTTTTCAGTAATCCCCATTGTTTTATAGCCTAATTTACGTTGCTGTTTATTAAGCGAAAGCACAAGTGAGCGTGCTTCTGAATATGAGGTAAGAATTGAACGCATGTATTCTTGTTTGATGGTTGATTGTAGACGCCCGCGACTTTGAGAAACAATCCAATCACCGACAAGGTCTTGGTAGAGTCGTATCACGAGATACTCTTGATTTTTTCGCCAGTGTACGATCAAGGGGGCTGTACCATTTAATGGGTTATGTAATAAATTGTCTGAGGATTTATAATGGCGCGAATTGAGCCTTAATCTGCAGCATTTGTAAAGCGTAGGAGTGTAAGTTGTCAAAGAACATTGTAAAAATAGTGGCTGATGAGAATATTCCGGCCCTTGAGTCTATGTTTGGTGCTGATACAGGTATGCAAATTGAGTTAGACAGGGTGGCAGGAAGGGAGCTAAGTCCTGAGCAATTAGAAGGTGCTGATGTGCTTTTGGTGCGATCAATTACGCAGGTTAATGAGGCTCTTTTAAGTCGTGCGTCACAGCTGAAAATGGTAGGGACAGCGACTATTGGCGTTGATCATATCGACCAAGCGTATTTAAAAAGCAGAGGTATTCCTTTTTTTAATGCCCCGGGCTGCAATGCTGATGCTGTTGTTGAGTACGTCTTGAACATTATCTATAACACCTTGTTTGAACGTCGGGTTGCGCTAAAGGATTTAACTGTAGGTATTATTGGTGTCGGTAATGTTGGCGGGCGCCTTTATGAGCGTTTACGGTTACTTGGTGTTTCTTTGCTGATGAATGACCCGCCTCGTGAGCAACGAGGTGAAAGTGGATTTGTTGATTTGAATACCGTTATTCAACAGGCTGATATCCTTTGTTTACACACACCATTAGTGAAAAGCGGTGAACATCCAACGCACCACTTACTAGCAGAGAAAGAGTTGCTAGCATTAAAGCCAAATGCGTTACTAATTAATGCGGGTAGAGGACCGGTTATTGACAACTCAGCATTGTTCGCTTGTATGGAGCGGCGTGATGATTTAACACTGGTGTTAGATGTGTGGGAGCATGAGCCGCAATTGAACCCTTTACTGGTTGATAAAGCGATGGTCGCTACGCCTCATATAGCAGGGTACAGTTATGATGGAAAACTGCGCGGAACACATATGCTGAGGTGTCGCTTTAGTGAGATATTTGGAATTCCTCAGCCTAAACCGTTGTCGCATTATTTGCCGCAAGCCTTAATACATGAGGTAACAGTGGCTAACGATGTGGCTATTCATGACTTAATGAATATTGTCTATGACCCGTATCGCGATGATCGGGCTTTACGTAAAACACTGCTCGAAGAAAATCAGCCTAAGTTATTTGATTTGTTACGTAAAAACTACCCGGTACGGCGTGAATTTTCATCATTACGTGTGCTGGGTGTGAGTGATGTAGATAAAGCTAATGTATTGAAAAACCTCGGATTTACGATTGATTTAACGTAAGCTAGGCTTATTGATACAGAGGTATAAATGCTCCCGACGACTAATAATCAACAAATAGAAAAGTCATTAAAAGACTTAATGCCTGCCATAGGTGAGACTGTTTCTATCCAGTTTCAAAGTCCGCGTAAACGTTTTACTTTGAAGTTATTAGGTTTTAAAGAAAATGGCAGCGTGATCGTGTCTGCACCCCAAGGCAGTGTTAATACGCTGAACCTTGAAGGTGCACGGTTAACGGCAACGTTAATGGCGGGTAATAGGCGTTGCGCATTTGTTAGTCGGTTATTAAAAGCTAACCCTTCTCCTTACCCGCATTGGCACTTAGGATATCCAGATGCAGTTGAATACCACCAAGTTCGGAAGCACCAGCGGATACCTGTTAATTTGGCCATATCAATTGACCACCAAGATGAAAAGAAAAGTGTAGAGTTTGGGATGCCCAGAGTGCTACATAGCCACGATATGAGTGCGCACGGTATTGCAGTTGATGCCCCTAGCGCGCTTGGGCAAGTCAGTGATAAGTTTTTTATTACGTTACGTTTTCAGGTGGGCGGTCTTGATCAAGTTATTTTGCTGCCGACAATATTGCGCACTATCCAAAATATTGAAGCGGGTGTCGTACTCCATGGAATGGAGTTTGATGACTTGGAAGAAGATACTCATTTGCTGATCACAGCATTTGTTTACCAACAGTTTCTAGCAGAGTTAGGCTATCTCAATGACGAATAATACATCGCGAGTCTTTAGATTAGGATTGATTATTAATCCTTTGGCAGGGGTCGGTGGTAGCGTTGCTTTAAAAGGAAGCGATGGCGCTGAAACTGCTCGTAAAGCATTGGCGCTAGGAGCAGAGCCTAAAGCACAGCTGCGTGCGCTGGCGGCACTGTCTGTACTATCTGGATTAGCTATTGAGTTGGTGACATATCCTGGTGAGATGGGAGAGGATGCAGCACAGTCTGCGGGGTTTGAACCTTTCGTGATTGGCAGTATTCAAGCAGGACACACTACGGCAGAAGATACCGAGAAGGCGGCGTTGGCAATGTACCATGAGGGTGTTGATCTAATTATGTTCGCGGGTGGTGACGGGACAGCTCGTAATATTTGCCATGCTTTACCTGATCAATTCCCCGTTTTGGGTATTCCTGCTGGCGTTAAGATCCACTCGGGCGTGTATGCTGTAACTCCCAAGGCTGCCGGAGAAGTGGTTGCTATGCTGGTGAGGGGAGAGTTGGTAACTCTGGGTGATCAAGAAGTGCGCGATATTGATGAGGCGCAGTTCCGCGAAGGTAGAGTGCGTGCTAAATACTATGGCGAGTTACTTGTTCCGCAGGAGCACCGTTACTTGCAAAATGTAAAAAGCGGGGGTAAGGAAGTAGAGGAGCTTGTTTTAACCGATATAGCCGCAGACCTGGTTGAACAAATGGAGCCTGATATACGTTATATTATTGGATCAGGAACAACTGTTCAGGCGCTCATGCAAGAGTTGGGGTTACCTAATACATTATTAGGAGTAGACCTAATAGAAAATCAAAAATTATTATCTAGTGATTGTACGGCGCAGGAATTACTAGCTAAAACAGCGGGTAGCAATACCAAAATCATCATTACTATTATCGGTGGCCAAGGTCATATTCTTGGACGTGGTAATCAGCAGTTGAGTCCTGAGCTTATTAGGCGAGTAGGCAAGGATAATTTGATAGTAATAGCTACTAAGACAAAGCTTGCCGAGCTAGGAGGTCGTCCCTTGATTGTTGATACCGGGGATGCTGAACTAGATAAAGAACTGGCTGGCGTTATACCGGTTGTTACCGGTTATCACGATGCAGTTTTATATCGAATTGCTGAAATTTAAACCCAAAAAGCGCAGATAGTTTCTGCGCTTGTAAATTCTAGAGCTTGTCTGAGTTAGTGTTATCTATCTTATGAGGCTATTTTTACCTGGTTTCTGCCGCTGGCTTTGGCATGGTAAAGGGCCTTGTCAGCTCTATCAACCATCTGTTCAGCAGTTTCTTCTGGTAGGCGCTGGCTTATACCAAACGAGGCAGTAATTGAGCTAATCACCTTGCCTGATTTTTTCTGCTTTATGCGAATGGCTTGTATTTTCTGTCGCAAGTTTTCTGCAAGCTCGGCGCCATCATTTTTATGTTTTCCAACCATGAGAATTGCAAACTCTTCCCCACCAAAACGAACGGGAAGAGTCGGTTTCTGGCATTCAGTTTTGAGTAGCTTGCCAAAATACTGAAGAACTTTATCGCCCATTAAATGCCCATATTCATCATTAAATTTCTTGAAGTGATCGATATCTATCATTATCAAGGTGGCTTCAGCATGTTTAGGTGCGCCAATGATTTGTTCCAGTTCAGAGTCAAATACACGTCGATTAAATAAACCAGTTAAAGGATCGACGCGGGCATCTTGTTTTGTTTTCTGTAGTTCTTTTTTAAGTGAAACTATTTCTGCTTGAGCATCTGCAATCTGTTTTTGGAACAGTGTTGTTGATTCGCTTATAGAGGCTGTATTTGCAGCCAAACGATTAATAATACTAGTTATTTCTTGGTCGTCATTATCAGTTTCACTTAAGCCTCTGAGGCTATCTTCCAGTACTGAACCAAAATCAGAAGTATGTTTAGCGGCATGATCAACTTGTGTGTTAAGTGTATTAGTTAGCGCAATTATCTGATTTTGAGCTTCTTCTGATTCTGTAATTTCATCACTAATAACATGCTCGCGAAACAGCTGTTCTCCTAAGAGGGTTGGGCAGGTTCCATAGGTGTCGAGTGTTTGGTCAATTTTATAGTTTAGGTTTGGGATTTTATTAGATACATAAGTGTACCAAAGTGCATAGTTTAGGGGGTTGGGAGGAATATTATACTTAACCATTAAAGGTATGGCTTGGCGTAAATACTCGGCAGACTGTGTTGAATTCTCGGCAAACTTCATACATCCCCTTCGCTTATCTAACTGTGGAAGCTCAGCATTACAAGCATGATTTTTGTACAACTTAATATCAAAAACGCTACATAATATAGCGGGTTTTAACAACGAGTAAAACGCTTGTTTAAATTATTGCTGTAATTATGTTCTTATAAGCAAATCATCGGCCTATTTCCACTAAACTTTATACTTTTCTGAGTATAGTTCATTTTGTAAATGATGAAGAAGCGTTGCTAGGTTTTTTGATTGATGCTCCGTAACTCTTTGAATATATACTAAAAGCTACTTGACGACTGGAAGGTGAGGGTGCAGATTCTCTTTAAACCTTACCCTTGGAATGATGCATATGCAGTGGTTCAATGGACTACATTTTAATAATCTTAAAGGGGATATTTTTGGTGGTTTAACGGCAGCAGTTGTAGCCTTACCGTTAGCGTTAGCGTTTGGTGTTTCTTCTGGCGCTGGGCCGGTTGCTGGTATGTATGGTGCAATTTTTGTAGGCTTATTTGCCGCATTATTTGGTGGTACTCCTTCACAAGTATCTGGCCCGACTGGGCCTATGACTGTCGTTATGGCTGGAATTTTTACTCACTTTGTTGCACTTGACCCCGAGAGTGGGCCGGCGATGGCCTTTACGGTCGTGATGTTGGGTGGGGCGTTTCAAATATTATTTGGTGTTTTTCGCTTAGGCCAGTTTATTACCCTAATGCCATTTCCCGTTATTTCAGGCTTCATGACGGGTATCGGAACAATCATTATTTTATTGCAGTTACCTCCATTACTAGGTGCCTCCAGTGGTGCTAATGTATTAAGTGTTGTTCAGCAGCTACCAATGATTGTGCAATCAGTAAACCTTAATGCTTTGATATTGGGGTTACTCACATTGGGCGTTGTTTTCTTTTGCCCAAAAACTCTTGGAAAATATACACCCCCTGCGCTGTTGGCGATGGTAATAGGTACCGTTTTATCTTTTGTATTTGTTGGCGTGGATGTTATTGGCGAAATCCCAACCGGTTTGCCTTCTTTGCATTGGCCTGAGTTTGAATTGAGCTTAGTTAAAGACATGGTTATTTCATCTCTAATGCTCGCAACGTTAGGGTCGATTGACTCATTATTAACCTCCTTAGTTGCCGATAATATGACGCGTACTCAGCATAAGTCTGACCGTGAGCTGATAGGCCAAGGTATAGGGAATATTGTTGCAGGTTTCTTTGGTGGTTTGCCGGGGGCGGGCGCAACGATGCGAACGGTTGTTAATATACGTGCGGGAGGCCGAACGCCGATATCTGGTTGTGTTCATGCAGTGATTTTATTGATGATTGTATTGGGGGCGGGCTCCTTTGCTGCGCACATCCCGTTGGCGGTACTGGCAGGTTTATTGATTAAGGTTGGTATCGATATTATCGATTGGCGTTTTTTGATGCGGGTTCATCAAGCACCTTTATTCGTTATTTTTTTAATGGTGTCTGTATGGGGCTTAACGGTATTTGTTGATTTGATTACAGCTGTGGCTGTTGGTGTTTTTCTTGCCAATATTTATACCGTGAGACGTTTAACAGAGACTCAGTTAGAATCTGTTCGTATTGTCCAAGATCACAAAGAGGATCATCACTTTTTGAGTGAGCATGAAAGTGAAATTTTGATGACTGGGGCTGGCCGAATTTTACTGTATCAATTGAATGGGCCGCTAAGCTATGCCGCTGCTAAAGGCATATCAAATAAGCTTATGGCTTGTACAAACCATGAAGTGCTATTGCTAGATTTTAGTAACGTTCCGCATATTGATGTATCTACGGCGATGGCTTTAGAGGAAGTTATTTTAGACTCCCATCTTGCTGCTCAAAATGTACTGATAGTCGGTGCTAAACCTGAGGTGGAAACAATCTTACAACGTATGAAAGTTGCCACATTGATTCCTGAGCAATACCACTTCCCAAGTAGGGAAGTGGCTCTTGAGGCCGCCTCTATATTATTAGCGACTCCAGATGGTAAGCCTTGAAAACCACGGGAGTGTTTGCAGAGACTGATTAAGCTGAGTGCTTAAGGTTGAGATAGGTGGTGCTAGTTCACTATCGTTTGCAAAGTGCTCAAGCTTTAGCTCAATTTCTATTAGGTCGTGTAAGTAGTGTAATGTGACATGGTAGTTCTTCATACTAGGCGCATAAATACTCATTTGTTCCGAAAGAGCTGCTTCTATCTCTTTTCTTAAAGGTAAAACACGGCAGAAGCTTTCTTCTTCATCGTCATAGGTGTCAATATGGAAGATAACATGGCCAATATCATCAAAACGTTGTAGTAATTTCATAACGGCGGTATCACCAATCCAATGACCTTCGGATGCACTGCAATAAGGGGCTACCTGGATGTGCATCTCTAGCAGACTCTTGCTGCCCATATTGCGGCTTTTAAAATGGTGTACATTGGTAATTCCGTCTACTTCTTCGACGGTCTCTTTGAGCTCCTTAACGCGCTCTTCAGGTAAGGCGGTATCAACTAGCTCTTTAATACTGTTCCACGTAAGATCCCAGCCAATCTTTCCAACAAAAGCAGCAACGATGACGGCCGCCAATATATCCAGCCATGCATAGCCAGCCATTGCACCAAGAATACCAAATAGAACGACAATAGATGAAAATGAATCAGTCCGGCTATGCCATGCATTGGCTATTAATAGATCTGACTTAAGTCTTTTTCCTGCTGCTAGTGTGTAGCGGTAAATCCACTCTTTGCTAGCAATTGATAGAAAAGCGACTAATAAGGCAGGCCAGCCTGGAGTAGGGACTGATGAAGATGTCCAAAATTCACGAATACTTTCAAACGCCATTGCACCTGCCACTGCTATAAGGACACAACCAAGAAAAACAGTACCGATTGTTTCAAAGCGGGCATGTCCCCATGGGTGCTCATCATCCGGCTCCTCGTGAGAGAAATGGAAAATAATAACAACCATAAAGTCGGTCAGTAAGTCTGAGAAGGAGTGTATTCCGTCAGCTATAAGCGCGTTGGAATTGGAGGCGACTCCGACAATGACTTTGGCAAAACCGAGTAACGCATCAAGAATAGCGCCAATGATAGTAACTTTTTGAGCTTCTTTGTTTCTATTTGCAGACATAGACATGTTATTAGCCGATCATTTGAATCCATCGGCATGTTAACCTTACGAAGAGAATCGAGCCAGTTAAAAGGTTCAAAAAAGATATTTATTTCATTAAATTAGTCTTGACATAAAAAAATATTAAAATTATCTATTTCAATAGAGTATTTATTGATCAGGTGGAATATAATCTTTAAATGAATATATAACTCATTGATAAATAACAATAAATACTATTGGTTAAAAAATGATCAATGTGAGTAGAAGCTCATGAAATGGGCTCTGTAAGACGTTTTTCTTACAGAATCCACAGGGTTATCCACAAGATGTGTGTGTACCTTGCTCTAGCCCATATAGGACGTAGGATTGGGGGTTGTGATGATGGGTTGTTTCGTATTGCAGAAGAAATTAGACTGCATTTTTCTGTACCAAATAGGATTGACATTTAGATGGAAAGTACAGCACTAACACAGGTTGTTTTACCTCTTGCCTTGTTTTTTATTATGTTGGGTATTGGTTTGTCGCTGGACGTTTCTAACTTTTTAGATTTAAAGTCTAGACCTCTTGCTGTTGTGCTAGGTAGCGTTTTGCAATTAGTCGTTTTACCTCTATTGGGATATAGCGTTGTTACTTTGTTAAATGTGCCTCCTGCCTATGCTGTCGGTATAATGATACTGACATTCGCTCCGGGCGGTGCAACCTCTAATATGATCAGCTATTTAAGTAGAGCTGACACGGCGTTGTCCGTAAGTCTAACGGTGATAGCGAGTGTCGTAACCCCTTTTACTTTGCCGTTACTTTCCTTTATGGCCGTTTCTCATTGGCTTTCATTGGATACTACAGTTGCTTTTCCTATCGTACTGACCATTTTTAAATTACTGACCATCGCATTACTACCGGTTATTTTGGGTATGTGGTTGAATCATAAAGCACCATACTTTTCTGCCAAACTGCAGTTGGCTGTTAAATGGTGTTCTTTGCTATTTATGCTTGCCGTGGTAGTGGGGATAGTGTCAGGTAATAAAGACAAGCTGTCGGGTATGTTAGTAGAAGTTGGTCCTGTGATTATATTGTTATCATTTGCTGCCATGTTGATAGGCTGGTGGGCAGGCAAGCTTTTTCGCTTGCCTGCAAAGCAGGGGGTCACCTTGGCCATTGAGACCGGTATTCAAAACGCAGGGCTAGCTTTAATGATAACTGGAGCTGTGTTACACAACACCGAAATGTCAGGCGTTGTGCTGCTATATGGTGTACTGATGCAAGTACCTGCTATTTTGCTTATTGTCTGTTGTCATTGGCAATGGAAACAATCTGCTGCGGTTAAAAACATTAAGAGTTTTAAGCTATAGCTTCTCTTCTGATCTCGCTACTTATTAGTCTATGCCGACAATCTTGTGAGTTTGCAGGCTCATCTTCCAGCGAGGGTGTCTTAAGCAGTAATCAATAACGTGTTGTGTATTTTGGTTTGAACTCTGACTGTCTAATGGTTGCAAGTAAAAGTTATCAAACTCTAACTCGGTGAATCTCTCGGGCATCGCGTCGCTCTGAGGGTAGACAAGCTTTAGTTCATGACCTTGATTGATAACGAGTGGTGCAGAAGCTTTTGGGCTAACACAAATCCAGTCTATATCATTGGGTAGTGGCTTAGTACCATTGGTCTCGACTGCGATCTCAAAACCGCAATTATGCACCGCGCTGACCAGTTCTTGTGTTAGTTGTAGTGCGGGCTCACCTCCCGTAAAAACAACATAAGGCTTGCCTTCAGGGGTAGGCCAAAAGCTCATAATTGCAGTGGCCAGTGCTTGTGGGGTTGCGAATTTCCCACCGTTTTGACCATCGGTACCAATAAAGTCAGTATCACAAAAATCACATATCGCAGTAGCTCTATCTTGTTCGCGCCCAGACCATAAGTTACAGCCACTAAAACGGCAAAATACTGCGGGTCGACCTGCATGAGCGCCTTCGCCCTGCAATGTGTAGAACATCTCTTTTACGCTATACATTTTTGTGTTGTTAACCCTATTAAGAAGGTAGTTAAGAAGAGTTTAGAGTTTGTTGATTAGTAATTTGATCAGATGATTGAGACGATCAAGTAAAATGACAGATATTCCCTAGAAGGTGTAAATTCTACAGGGGATGAAAATCATATCAAGTCATTATCACTTCATTCGTTATCCCTAAGTTGTATCAGTTGCTGTAGAAGAAATGATAGGTGTGCTGTATAAATTGTGATGTGCTAAATTAACTTTCTCTAAACCAAAAAGTTCTTATAATAAAAAAATAGGTTGCTTATGTTTATTAAAACAATTTCATCGGTTGCGTTAGTTAGTCTGTTAACGGCTTCGCCATTAGCATTTTCGAAAGATAAACCTAAAGCCATGATTGCGCCGGGCCTCTTCTCTTTCGAAGTGATGCACGATGGCGCGATGGTTGAGATTAAACGTAATCAGAATCCAGAAAATCTAATTACTGATCTATATGCCACCACTTTTCGTGGCATGCCGCAAGCGATGCATCCTTTTGAGCCTTATGATGTAGAAACGATCGCTGAGCGTGAATTTGTGCAATACATGATAGATGCTCAAAAAAATAAAAATATCCTGATTGTTGATACACGTACTATCGGTTGGCATCAGCGTTTGACGATTCCAGGGGCTGTTAGTTACCCCTATACAATGATGGATGATGCTGATGATAGAGATTGGGCGATGGATGATTTTGGCGCGTTGAAGCAGTCTGATGGCGGCTATGATTTTACGAAAGCAAAGACTTTAGCAATGTTCTGTAATGGTTACTGGTGTGGACAAACGCCATCTATGGTTAGAGCAATGCTTGAGCACGGTTATCCTGCAGAAAAAATTAAATATTACCGTGGTGGTATGCAGGCGTGGACAAGCTTAGGGTTATCGGTAGTGGGAGAGGCGACTGAGTAGAGCGAGTGTTAAACGCTTAGAGCATCTACTGTATGTGGGCATAAAAAAGGGCTTATTATAAATAAGCCCTTTTTGTTTTCAATTAACGTTGTACCTGGCCGCCGAAGGCTTCCAAAATTTGCGGAAAGAGTCGCTGACACTCTAGTGCTAAACGAGCCACATCACTGTCTAATCTTACCAAAGGGTCTTCTGATGATTCTTCATTGAGCGTTTGTGTTAATTCGTCTGTTGGTTTTACGCGCTTGATCAATAAATCATCTTGTAAGATAAAGCTAAGCGTTTCATCCCACTGCAAGGCGAGCTTGGTCACTTGTTTTCCGGTTTCTAAGTGGGCAATGACTTCGCTGCTATGCAGGTCATGCCCTTTAATACGAATAACACCGCCTTCTTCTGTTTGGTCTTTCAGCTCACATTCATCTAAGCAGGTAAAGGCCGGGAATGAACTCGACTGCTGCAGCCACTCAGACATAACCACGCCAGGTGAGTGCACAGTATCCGGCAATGCGACAGGCAATGTGGTTAGGCTATTGCGTAATAGATTGAGTAACTCTTCCGCACCTTTATGACTTGAACTATCGACAACAATAAAACCGGCACGCGGTAAAACAAGCGCGCTGGTTTGTGAGAATCGGCTAAACGCACGAGGTAACAAATCAATAATGATTTCATCTTTCAATTGAAGCTGTTCTTTACGGTATACCTTGCGTGCCTGTTCGCGCTCAATCACCCCAACACGTTCATTCAAGTTTCTTTTAATCACATTAGCGGGTAATAGTTTTTCTTCTTTTTGTGCGGTAATCAAGTATGCCCCAGATGAAGCAAACACAGTTTGCTCATCAAGTGCTGAGTGTGGGGCAACCCAGCCGTAGCGGCTGAGCTCTTGGCTACGACATGGTTCAAATAAGTGTTCAGAGAAAGCGGCTTCCAGCTGTTCCTGTGTGTAATCTTGTTGCTCTGTAAACCGGTAAAAGACGAAATTTTTGAACCACATAAAGCTTCCAGTATAAGAAAATTAAAATCGCTGTTAGCTTAGAGGGAAATTACCTTGAGTGACAGGGTAAAATCACAACAAGGTAAATATTTGTTGTAGAGCATACTTAGCGAGCCCCTGGCTTAATGGGTGCTTTTTAGGTGGCGCTTGGTTTTGTGAGTAGCCATAGCGCTAGAGGGGTCATCAGGCCAGGGGTGTTTGGGGTATCGCCCCTTCATTTCTTTTTTAACTTGAGGGTATACGTGCTCCCAGAAATTCCCCAGATCTTGTGTGACTTGTAACGGGTGGCCTGCTGGTGAAAGTAAGTGGACTTTGAGTTTGACATTGTTGGCAATGGTTGGCGTTGATGTGGAGCCAAACATCTCTTGAAGCTTAACACCTAGTATCGGCGGGGTTTGACTATAATCAATGTGTATTTTTGAGCCTGAAGGGACAGCAATGCGCTCAGGTGCGAGTTCGTTAAGCTGTTGCGGTAATGGCCAAGGGAGCAAACTTTGTAAAATGCTCTGTAAATCCAATTTTGCAAAATGGTTAATGTGGCTAATTTTACCTAGATAGGGCGTTAGCCAGTTATCCAGTGTGGCCAGTAATGCGGTGTCCGATAGGTCTGGCCAAGGGTTTTTACCATTTTGGTTTTCGTATGCTTGGTACAAAAAAGTGACCCGTTGGCGCCATTGTGTGAGTGCTTTTGTATGGGAGAAAATCGAAAGCCCTTTGTTTTTGACAAGTCCAAGTAAGGCCTGGGCTCGGGCATCGTCAGAAAGTGTTTTTAATGGCTGACGTTTGATGATGATAGCTCCACAGCAGTGCTGCTCTTCTGCTATTAGCTTTTGCTGTTTGTCATTCCATTCAACAAAATTACGCTGTTCTAGCATATGGATAAGAGGCCCTTCAAAAAGAGATGGATTAAAGGGTGCTGCTAACCAAATAGCGTCGTTTGATCTGCCTTCTTGGCTGCCAAGCTGTGCGACGGCTATCCACTTCGATTTGCTGAGGTAGTCGTTTTCACTCGCGCTGGCTGCTCTTCCGTTTGCTAATTGGAATCGTGGTTGCTCTCCGGTTCGTTTAGCAATGCGATCTGGCCAAGCACTGGCTATTAATAGGCCGATTTGGTCTTCGCTATTAATTGTGTCAATCGCCTGTTGTTGGTTTTGTCTGTTAGCAGGGAGTTGTTGGCAAAGTGTAAAGTAGCGCTGACACTGTTGCTTTATGCGATAGAGCTGGCCTTGTTGTGATGGATGGCATTTTTTAGGCTCTCGAAGCCAATCAAGACGCATTTGTAAATCGGCTTGATGTGTATCTAATGGATCGCGCTCCGAAAGCAATGCAGCTAGTTCACATGCTTGGTATTCCAGTTGATACAAGCTAGCAGTGAGCATCATATGTGCCAAGCGTGGGTGAACTGGCAGGTTAGCCATCTGTTCGCCTTGCTTGGTTAAATGGTATTTATTGTTAGTGAACTCTAGCGCGCCTAGTTGGCACAGTAACTCGCGTGCTTGCTGGCAAGGGGCTAGCCCTGGAGTATCTAACCATGCGAGTTCACTTGGATCATTACAGCCCCAGCGATACAGTTGTAGTATGAGCGGCGCCAAATCGGCTTGTTGGATTTCAGGTGCTGTAAAAGGGGACAGTTGCGCTTGTTGTTCTTTTGACCACAGCCTATAGCAGACACCTGGTGTCGTTCTTCCCGCGCGCCCTGATCTTTGTGTACTCGCTGCACGTGATAGTCGACGGGTTTGTAAACGAGTCATGCCTGTATTTGGGTCATAAATTGCTTGTCGGCTGAGCCCACTGTCTATAACAACAGTAACGCCATCAATAGTAAGGCTCGTTTCTGCAATGGCGGTTGCTAGTACAATTTTACGCTGACCATTTGGCGCAGGAGTAATCGCTTTGCGCTGTTGCTCTAGGCTTAAGTCGCCATAAAGAGGAGTGATCAGCAGCTCTTGTTTATCTATATTATCGAGGGCTCCATATAACTGTTTTTCAACGCGGCGTATTTCGGACTGGCCCGGAAGAAACACAAGTAGGCTGCCGGATTGTTCGTTAAGAGCGGCTTTTATGGTTGCTACAATGCGAGGTTCTATTCTTTCTCGATGCTTCCATGGTGCGCCATAAATGAGCTCTACTGGGAAGCTGCGACCTTGGCTTTTAACAACAGGAGCGTTATCAAGCAGTTCTGCTATAGCCGCGCTGTCAAGTGTGGCAGACATGATCAGTAGTTTTAAGGGGTCATCGTCGCGGAATAAACTACGACCTTGCAAGATTAAAGCAAGGCCTAAGTCTGCATCGAGGCTGCGTTCATGAAACTCATCAAAGATGACTAGACCAGTATCATCCAAGCTGGGATCAGCTTGTAACATTCGTGTGAGAATGCCTTCTGTGACGACTTCTATTCGGGTTTTATGACTGACCTTAGTATCCATACGGACGCGATAGCCTACGGTTTCTCCGACGGGCTCGCCTAGTGATATCGCCATGCGCTCTGCAGCAGCACGTGCTGCTAAACGGCGAGGTTCTAACATGATGATTTTTCGGTTAGCTAGCCATGGCTGGTTTAATAATGCTAATGGAACGGCGGTGGTTTTTCCGGCTCCAGGTGGTGCTTCGAGCACCGCTTCGTGTTTAGCATCCAGTGCAGTAATTAGGTCAGGAATAATCGTATGAATAGGCAGTGTTGACATAGAAGGTAGATATGACTTTCGCTAATGGCTTAAGGAGGACGCACACTAAAATTATACAGTGAACCGTATTAGGAGTGGAAACTAAGGTAAGTAGACTGTTAATAGTTTTTTTGTGCTTAGCTGTCCCGATTTCTAAAATCTTTGCTAGGATTAATGCGTCAGAAATCATCGTTTGGGAGGCTAGTTTGCACTGTATTTTGAAACTCTGTGCGATAAGTATTTATTGTGCCTTTGTTGTGATGGCATCACCTGTAATCGCCTATGCTGAGGGTATTACCCCCGCTGTTTGTAATGCGATTACTAATAAAGGTGATAGAGACCGCTGTATATTACGTTATCAAAGCCAAGAAGTGCGTAAGCTCCAAGCGGATAGCGCACGAGGAGAGGCTGAAAAGGAAGCGATGTTTAGGCAACGTCAGGAGCAAGTGGCGAGTCAAAGAGGCTATGGTATGCCGCGGATGGAAAGGTACTCACGCAATAAGTTGAAAGTGGTATTTGATCCTGTGCTTCGTAGCCAGCGTGTTAAATGTATTGGTTATAACGCTCAAGGAGATTATGTTTATAGTCGCTCTTTTTACTTGAGGCCGCCAGCCGATCACGGCTTAATGAGAACACGTGATGCGTCTAAAATCACAAAGCTTATATGTAAGTAGCTTTATTTGGCTGATTTCTTTAGTAAATAAATAGCTTTGTCTATCGACTGGTCTAGGTAGTAGCCGTAGAACTCGGGTGTGTTAACGCCAACCATATTAGGCACGAGTGCTTGCCCTTTGCGGTCAAGGAACAGTAGAGTGGGCGTTAGGCTTGCATGGTAGCGTTTTGCAAAGCGCTTTATAGTGATCTCCTCTCCATTAAAGTCAGTAATTACACCGCTTGAGTCAATTTTCAGTTCTCTAAAGAGCGCTTTATCTTTATACCGGCCTCCCTGATACATAGGGTCAAGAAAATCATTATGAATGAGTTCGCAATAGCTGCAATCACGCTGGCTTACCATCACAATGGATACACGATTATCGCCTTGCTGTTTCGCATCTTCAAAAAAATTATTGGCACTGGGTAGACCTTGTGCATATGCTGCTGTCATTACGGCGCTAAAAATGAGAGCGATAATGCTATGAAAGAGTGCTTGTACCTTCATTCTTGATTTTCCAAAAATTCAACAACTAATTCTATCACTTCGTCAGCATACAGGTCCCTAAAGTAATGATCTGCTCCTTCAATGATGCGGTGTTCTACTTGCGAATTAGAAACCTGGCTCAACATTTTGGGGAGATCAGAAACCGTTTTGTCTTCTGAGGCGCTGATAACCAGCGTTGGTATCTTAATATCGTTCAAGAGAAAAGGTGTGTTGAAGCGCTCGTCAGCTTGATAGTAATTAAGAAACGCCCCGGCTTTGACCTGACTATTGGCGCAATAAATGAAGTTTGTATCTTTAAGCCAAGTATCTTTATTGGCTTTTTCAACTTGAGATAAAATATTTGTAAGAGATTGCGAATAGCGTTGCTGGTAATTATTTTTTTCACCTTCATCAGTCCATGTGGCGGGTGCGAGCAATACCTGGGCTTTAATTTGTGTGGGGTTATTGGTTGCGAACCATGCTGTTTGGTTTCCTCCGCGAGAGTGGCCCATTAACACAAGGTTTTGGGCACCTTGGTTTTTTAGCCAGTTTGTCCAAGCACCTATTTCATTAATTGCATCTGTATGTTTATGCTTGTGTGGCACCTGGCAATCATACATGCCGTGCCTATCGTTAATACCCAGACTTAGATTAATGGCTAAAGAATTCAGGCCTGAGTCGCTTAATAATAACTGTAACGTCTCAATGAGCTCCATTTTGTTATGTGCCAGCGTGCCATGTGTAATGAGTACAACACCATCAGCGAAGGAGCTTCCTTCGGCGAATTGCATCTGTGCATTTAATGTGAGATTTTCGTGCTTGGTCGTGACTTCTTGTGCAAAGAGAGGTTGCGATGTGAGTAGTAAAAGAGCGGTGGTGTTTAGAAGGATTTTATACATACGAACCTCTATTATTGTTATAAGCTTATATGAAAGCTCACAATAACAGAGGTCTCTAATTTAGGCTACAGACCTTCGTAGGCCAGCATGGTGTAAACGGGAACACCTGCTTCTTGAATACGGATAGAGCCGTTTAAGTCTGGAAGATCAACGAGTGCAGCACTTTCTATTACTTCAGCACCTAATTTCTTTATTAGGGTGCAGGCAGCAAGAATAGTCCCGCCGGTTGCAATAAGGTCATCGAATACTAATACGCGGTCACCCGGGCCTACCGAGTCTATCTGCATTTCTACGGCCGCCGTACCATACTCCAGCTTATATTCTTGGTGTACGGTTTCGCCTGGTAATTTCCCTTTTTTACGTACAAGTACTAAAGGTTTCTGCATTTGGTAAGCCATGATTGAAGCAATGAGGAAGCCTCGAGCGTCAATGCAAGCAATGTGTGTGAGTTCTGAATTCATATACCGCTGAATAAATGCGTCTGCGACCATGCGTAATGCTTTAGGGTCTTTGAAAATTGGCGTGATGTCGCGAAAGACTACACCAGGCTCTGGCCAGTCAGGTAATGATCGGATAACTGACTTGACATAAAATTCGTCGTAAGACATGTACTAATGGCTCCTCAATCAAGCCGGAACGTTAACGCTTGATATGGCTCAATGTTTACAAAAAGAAAATACGGTTTAATCATTGCGTTGGGTTACACATAGAGATGGCTACTTCTTTGTGCAACTATTTCTAGCGCCGTTCGATTAATTGAACGGCGTTTTTTTATTTGTAAGTTTTGTAAGCTATATAGAAAGCTGCTGTACATCTACTTCTGTAGGAGTGTCTTTGCCATGACACTCTCCAGAAACGTCATATAAACTGTCTAAGTCAAGCAGGTCTAGTTCTTTTCCGTCAACTTGAATTAGGTTGTTCTTTTGAAAGCGGGTAAAAATACGACTCACTGTTTCTACAGCTAATCCTAAGTAGTTACCTATTTCATTGCGCGACATCGATAGTCTGAATTTATGAGCAGAGTAACCGCGCGCTTGAAAGCGTTGAGAGAGTTTAATGAGGAACGTAGCAACGCGCTCTTCAGCGTTCTTTTTTGAGAGGAGAAGCATCATTTGTTGATCGTCTCTAATCTCTTTGCTCATGGTTCGCATTACTTGGCGTCTCAGCTCTGGTAACTGGCCACAAAGTGTATCTAAATTATCAAAGGGAATTTCACATACCGTTGTAGTTTCCATTATTTTAGTGGAAACCGGGTAGTGTTGATTATCATAACCGCTTAAACCAACCAGCTCCCCTGGAAAGTAAAAGCCCGTGATCTGCTCTTCGCCTTCATTGGTAATGGTGTAGCTTTTAACGCTGCCTGCACGAATAGCAAAAACCGATTCGAAGTTGTCACCCTGATGAAATAGGTGATCTCCTTTTTTTAGAGGTCGGCTTTTCTCAATAATATTATCGAGGCTTTCCATTTCCGTGTTGTTTAATGAGACGGGAAGGCAAAGTGAGCTTAGGCTACATGTATTACAATGGGCTTGTTGCAGGCTATGCAGTTTCCCTTCCTTTTTTATATCGCTCATGGCCAATTCCTGTGTTTGTTACATAATGAGAGGCTACTCAGCCGCTAATTATGTAACATTTCGAGGAAGGCGTGAAGTATCTATTAGATGATACGAGAAAAACCTTGTGTCGCTTGTTGTTTCGGGATGTAGCGATCGAAGGCCATGCAGATACGTCTAATCAGCAAGCGTCCTGCTGCAGTTACATGAATACGCTGCCCGTCTAGTTGAATCAAGCCATCCTGAGCAAAGAGTTGTAATTCAGACTGCTCTTGTGAAAAATACTCTTTAAAATCAATGCAAAATAGCTTTTCTATCGGTTTTGGGTCTAACTCGAAATGGCAAATTAATTGTGTAATTACGGCGCGACGAATTTGGTCGTCTGTGCTTAATTGCACACCGCGTCGGATAGCGCTTGCGCGTGTATCAACTGCTGTAGAGTAGGCGTTAATGTCATGTTCATTTTGATAATAAACATCCCCTATCTGACTAATGGCGGAGACGCCCATAGCAACTAAATCACAATCTGAGTGGGTAGTGTAGCCTTGGAAGTTGCGATGAAGCTGTCCACTCTGTTGAGCAAGTGCTAGTTCATCGTCAGGTTTTGCAAAGTGGTCCATGCCAATATACACATAACCCGCATCGAGTAACTTATTAATAGTGGACTCAAGAATGGCTAATTTTGTTTCAGGGCTTGGTAGGTCTTCTGCATTAATGTGTTTTTGTGAGCGGAATCGATCGGGCATATGAGCATAATTAAAGACGGACAAGCGGTCGGGGCTCATGTCAATGACGGTATCAAGGGTGGCATTGAAGCTTTCAAATGTTTGGTGAGGCAGCCCGTATATGAGATCCATGTTGATCGATTTGAAGCCAAGATCACGTGCGGCCGTTAGCACGGCTGCCGTTTGTTCGGTGGGTTGAATGCGATTAACCGCTTTCTGAACAACGGGGTTTACATCCTGAACGCCAAGGCTGATTCGGTTGAAGCCGGCTTTTCTGAGCGTGCGCATTGTTTCTAATGATGCTTCACGTGGGTCTATTTCGATGGAATAATCACCGCTATCATCGTCAAGTAAATTAAACTCTTGCTTGAGTTTGTTCATAAGCTCTGTCATTTGCTCATCGCTAATGAAAGTAGGTGTGCCGCCACCCCAATGTAGCTGGTTAACAATTCGACCGTCGCTATACCATTTTGCTGCTTGCTCAATCTCTTTATACAGGGTGTCTAAATAAGGTTGAGCTTTCTTTCGGTTGCGGCTAATCACTTTATTGCAGGCGCAGAAGTAACATACATGAGCACAGAAAGGGATGTGCACATAAAGTGATAAGGGCGCTGTCTTATCAGTGGTTGTTTGCCCGTTTAGTACAAGTTGCTCTTCAGATAGTGAAGCGTCAAATTGGATGGCTGTCGGGTATGAGGTATATCGAGGTCCTGATAAATCATAACGTTTAATTAGATCTAGGTCCCACGAAATAGTTTTGTCTGGGCTCACGATAAGTTCCTCATAATATTAAGCGCTGCAGTATAACATTTGGTATAGATAATAATTTGACGCGTATCAAATACCAAGGATTCCATTAAATGGAATGGTATATAAACCGAAAAGGATAATCATTAGGCCTGCAATGTGTTGCACATTACGGTTGGCTAAGAGCGTTTGCATCTGTTTGGCGAGCATTCCGGTGCTAAGCATAGCCGGTAGTGTACCAATACCAAAAGCGAACATCAGGCTGGCGCTTTGGATAGGGTCCTGTGCTGTTGCTGCCCATATAAGGGTGCTGTAAATAAGCCCGCAGGGTAGCCATCCCCAAAAAAAGCCAAGCAATAGCGCTTGTTTTATGTTCCTTACGGGGAGCAGTTTGCTGGCGGTGGGGCGAATGCTAGACCATAGCTTGCTGCCAAGTTTTTCAACATGAGTTAGGCCTTTCCACCATTGGGCAACATATAAGCCCATTGTGATAAGCAATAAGCCAGCAATTGTGCGAAGAGCAATGGCCAGAGTGCTATCTTGAATTAATATCCCAAGGGAGCCGACTAATGCCCCTGCTATACTGTAGCTGATGAGTCTACCGAAGTTGTAGCCTATAAGGTTTGGAATACGGCTGTGTTTTTGTCCTAGAGCAATGGTGGCTGCAATGCCGCCACACATCCCTAAGCAGTGAGCGCTACCAAGCAACCCAAGCAAAACGGCTGTGGATATAGAAAGAGACTCAGTCACGTGAGGAGTTTGCCTTTCCTTGTTTGGCATCATCCGGAATCAGGTCATCATCGTCATCAAATAATATGCTATGGGCGGGTGATTCAAGGTCATCAAACTGACCCGTGTTCACACTCCAGAAAAAAGCCCAAATGGCGAATCCCAACAAGATGATAGCTATGGGTATTAATACAAAAAGAATTTCCATGGAGAATTATCTCGAAAATTGAAGAGGCTATTTTACAGGATTACGGCGAACAAGTTTAGTCAGACGAAGCGCATTGCCAACAACAATGAGAGAGCTGACCGACATGCCTATCGCGGCCATGTAAGGTGCTATAAAGCCCATAGCCGCTAATGGTAAAGCAATTAGGTTATACAGCAGTGCCCAGCTTAGGTTCTGGCGAATAATAAACTGAGTTTTGCGTGACAGAAGAATAGCATCTGTTAGCCGCTCAATATCGCTACTGATCAGCACGGCATCAGCGTTAGTTTTAGCAAGATCTGTAGCACCACCCATAGCAATGGATGTTTGAGCTCCAGCGAGTACCGGGATATCGTTAATTCCGTCGCCAATCATGACTACTTTAGCGCCTTGGTTTTGCAGTTTTTGAATATAGGTAAGCTTTTCTTTGGGGGAGGTGTTTGCAATGACTTTGTCTATATTTAATTCTGAAGCAACTTCCTGAACGGCAGCAGAGTTGTCTCCCGTGAGCATTTGAATGTTAAGGCCGAGGCGTTTTAAAGTGTTCAAGGTTTGTTGGGTGTTTTTGCGAATTTGGTCGTTTAAGCAGAACCAGGCGAGCGGTGATTGGGCGTTACAAAGTAGTAGCCATTGGCCGCTATGATTGGGTGCATCACTATAAGTAAGTTGTTGTTGACATAGTGCAGATGCAAATTCAGGCTGACCAATACGGTAAACGATATTATCAACACTCCCTTCTAAGCCTTGCCCTAGTTCTACGTGGAGTGAGTCTGCTGTTTGGCGTTGATATTTGCGAAATGCCTTAGCAATAGGGTGTTCAGAATGAGCTTCTAATGCGGCGGCAATTTCCAGCGCTGTTTTTGCATCTGTGTTACAGCATAAGTGCGTACTTTTAAGTGATAAATTGCCTTCTGTGAGTGTGCCTGTTTTATCAAAAATGACATGGGTTGCAGTCGCTAGGCTTTCTAGTACATGGCCGCGGGTGATGAGTAGTCCATGTTGTCTGAGTGTGCCGGTTGCTGCTGTGAGTGCAGTAGGCGTGGCTAATGAAAGCGCGCAAGGGCAAGTAACAACTAGGACTGAAAGAGTGATCCAAAAAGCATTTTTAGGATCGATTTGCCACCAAATAAGGCTAACAACAACCGCTGTTATTAGAACGGCGGCAACAAAATAACTAGCGACCTTATCGGCAGTTTTGGCTACAGCGGGTTTTTCTTCATGTGCTCTGTCGAGTAATCTGACGATGGCAGATAGTTTTGTTGCTGCTCCCACTTCTGTGATTCTTAGCTGAAGGGGGCTTTCCACATTAATGGTCCCACCGACTACATGATCGTTTAGCGTTTTGCTGATGGGGAGGTATTCACCGGTTAGGGCTGATTCATCCACTGAAGAGTAACCTGCGACAATAATGCCATCTGCAGGTATCGTGTGGCCGGGTTTAACCAGAACAATGTCTCCAATGTTCAGATCAGTGGCTGGAATCAGTATCTCTTGCTCGTCGACTAGTTTTATGGCGCTGGCTGGAATTAGGTTTAGTAAGGCGTTGCCTGCTCGTCCGGTCCTGTGTCTTGCTTGCATTTCCAGATAGCGACCGATTAATAGAAAGAAAGTAAACATGGTCACGGAGTCAAAATAAACTTCGCCACTTTGAGTATAGGTAGCCCAAGCACTCGCTAGGTAAGCTCCACCAATGGCGATAGATACTGGAACATCCATACTGAGATGGCGTGTTCTGATATCACGTAAGGCCGCCGTAAAAAAGGGTCTGGCAGAGTACAGTAATATCGGTGTGGCAATGATAAGGCTGGTCCAGCGGATAAATATTTCAAATTTTTCTTCTATGCCTTGTAATGCACCAGCATACAAAGCAATAGACATCATCATCACCTGCATCATGCCGAGTCCGGCTATGCCTAAGCGGCGAAAAGAGCGCTTTTTTTCCAGTTCCAGTAATTGTTCTTCTTTATCAGGGTGGTAAGGGTGCCCTTGATATCCAATGTGATATATCGCAGCCATGATGCTGCTTAATGTAATGTCGCTATCATGCCAGCGTATGCGAGCTCTGTGATTGGTGAGGTTGACTGATGCCTGCTCAATACCCGCTTGTTTTACCAAGTGGTGTTCTAATAGCCAGACACAGGCTGCGCATGTTATTCCTTCAATGACTAACGTTGCTTCTTTGATGTCGTCTTCTAGCGTGACAACAAAATTTTGCTGAATCGAAGCGTTGTCATAGAGCTTTAGTTCATCTTGGATTGTACTAGGTAGCTCTGTACCAGAGAGATCTGGTGTGAGCGTCGAGTCTCCCTGGCGGTATTTGTAGTAGTGCTCAAGTCCGCTAGAAACAATGGTTTCTGCTACTGCTTTGCATCCCGGACAGCACATGGGTTGTGCAGTACCTTTTATATTGGCAATAAAAGGTACACCTTTGGGTACATCTTGGCCGCAATGAAAGCATGTTACAGGGGTATCCTGACAATTAAGACTACTACTCATACTGCTGCGTGCCTTATAAATTTGGCTTTAGTTCAAAGCTGCGTTGCTCATAAGGTGGAAGGATCTCTTTGCGAAGATGCCAGTTTTCATCCGCTGGAAACAGGAAAAGATAACGCTTTCCTTTGAGCGGGTTGGCCAATGATCCGGAGTATAGTTGTTGGGAGCCAATCGCTTTAAGAGTGATTTCTTGGTCGTATTTTTGGTGAGTAGGGTGGACAATATCTAATGTAAGGAGCTCAGGTACATTAGTCAGCTGACCATTCAGCTTGACCATGATATCGCCGGTTACATCGTCTAATTTAAGCTCTGCAACTATGTTTTGATCAATCGCATTTTGATTTTTTTCAGTGTTGAGTTCATAGCCTCTGGCTATGCGGTAATAGTCATCTTTTACAACGCCGTCCATTGTGACGATCGACAGATAAAGAAAGCCAAAACCGTAGAACACTACGGCGAATATTGGCGTCAGAATAAAAAGAAGCCAAGGTTGTTTGTACCAAGGTTTTGCTGCTTGAATTTCATCTTCGGTCATATGTATTTGTGTCATAAAAATAGCTGCTGTCTTTTCAGAAAGCAGCTATTGTAACTTATATTTAATGCGCAGGTCGGTTATCGACGTGGCGCAGGGCCAATGAAGCGATTTTCTTCAGTAATAGATATGCTACTGTCATCCAGTGCTTCGACTGTAATCTGGATATCATAATTAGGGCGTTTGATCTCTTCCTTGTTCAAATGAATACGAATGTTGTAATCAAGTAGCTCGCCCGCTTTGATAGTGACTACAGGCTCTGAAATTAGTTGCATACCTTCAACACCAGAAACGCTAATTCGATAGTCATGATCTTGCTGCTCTTTATTAGCCAGTTTAAGCTTATAAACGTTTTCAATCAGGCCATTAGATGTTTCATTATAGAGTTGCCCGCGGTCGCGTAAAATGTCGACTTCAAGAGGCACACGGCTGAAGACGGTGTAACCAAAGGCGATACACATAGCTATAAGTACTAGCAAATACCCTATCAGGCGAGGCCGTAAGAGGTGAGTTTTATTACCCTCTAATTGGTGCTCCGTTGTATAGCGTACTAAGCCTTTTTCATATCCCATACGGTCCATGATGTCATCACAAGCATCAACACACGCACCACAAGCAACGCATTCATATTGTAAGCCATCTCGTATATCAATGCCTACTGGGCAAACATTGACACAGAATCCGCAATCAATGCAGTCGCCCATGCCTTCAGCTTTGTAATCGGTATTCTTTTTGCGTTTTCCGCGGCTCTCTCCACGTTTTTCATCATAGGAGATAACAAGAGTATCTTGGTCAAACATTACGCTCTGAAAGCGTGCATAAGGACACATATAAATGCATACCTGCTCACGAAGCCAGCCTGCATTGGCGTAAGTTGCTACCGCAATAAAACCAATCCACCACATCTCCCATGGGCCAAGAGAGAAAGAAGCTAAATCACTAACAAGTTGGCGAATAGGGGAGAAGTAGCCGACAAATGCTACGGCTGAGGTTATGGCAATAAATAGCCATAACGCGTGTTTAATTGCTCTTTTACGGAATTTGGAAGCGCTCCACGGTGCTTTGTCGAGTTTCATTCGTTGGTTACGATCGCCTTCAGCGATACGCTCAGCCCAAATGAATAGCCAAGTCCAGACAAACTGAGGGCACGCGTAGCCGCACCAAAGGCGTCCGGCAAATACAGTCACAAAGAAAAGTGTGAATGCGAGAATAATTAGCAGCCAAGACAGCAGCATGAAATCCTGGGGCCAAAATGTCATCCCAAATACATGAAACTGGCGACTGGGTAGATCAAAGAGAATGGCTTGTCTTCCGTTCCATTCAATTAGCGGGAATGCATAAAACATGAGTAGCATTATTGAGCCGGAAATAACGCGAAAGTTTTTGAAGATCCCTTTGTAGAACTTTACATGAATATGTTCACGGTTTGCGTAGAGCTCGTAGGTCTCTTTTTTGCCGCTGTCTTTTGGCGTGACATCTTTTACAGGTATCTGGTTCATGTCTGTGCTCGCAAGCTTAATTGTTAGGTATTAGCCTACTGGGCCAACTTATCTATTAGAGAAGTTGCATATTATAATGTTGTCTACAAAAAAAGGCGATATGAATTTCTTCACATCGCCTTTTTATTGATAGTTGTCAATTACTTGTTAGACAAGCTATACACGTAAGCTGCAATTAGCTGAACTTTGTCTTGGCTAAGCAGGTCCTTATGAGCAGGCATTACACCATTACGTCCAGAACGGATGGTGTGAGCAATATCCTCAAAAGAGCCGCCATATAGCCATGTATTATCAGTAAGGTTTGGAGCACCAAGTGCTAGCATTCCTTTGCCGTCAACACCATGACAAGCTGTGCAAAGTGCTTGGAATTGAGTCTTACCGCGTGCAGTAGCATCAGCGTCAGATTCTTGGCCGCTTAGCGTGCGCACATAACTAGCAACGTCGCGAACACCTTCTTCACCCAGTACTGCGCCCCATGCAGGCATCGCACCTTGGCGGCCATTAAGAATAGTCTGAGTTAGTGTGGCAGGAGATCCACCATACAACCAGTCATTATCTGTCAGGTTAGGGAAGCCGTGAGCGCCTGTTGCTGCTGTACCGTGGCAAACAGAACAGTTGTTAGCGAACATGCGCTGGCCCATTTTCAGGCCTGCTTCGTTCTCTGGCTTTTGTAGGTCTTCTACAGACAAGGTGGCGTATTTAGCAAAGACTGGCTTATATACTTCATCAGCATGTGCCATCTCTTCTTCCCACTGATTAGTGGACGTCCAGCCTAGTAAGCCTTTGAAGTTACCTAGGCCAGGATATAGCGCTAAGTAAACTAAACCAAAAATGACAGTGCCCATAAACATCTGGAACCACCATTTTGGTAAAGGATTGTCTAGTTCTGCAATACCGTCAAATTCATGACCGACAGTTTCTTCAGTTTCTTCTTTATAGGTTTCACCCTTACGTGTCTGTAAGAGTAACCAAGTACAGCCAAAAATTACTGCTAGGGTAATTATTGTTACCCATGCGCTCCAGAAAGCACTCATTTTTCTACTCTCCTGTTCGGGGTCGATTCATCCGAATTACCCGACGCTTCATCAGCGAAGGGTAGTTGAGATGCATCATCAAATCGTTTTTTATTGCCGGGCAGTAAAACCCAGATAAAAAGTCCGATAAAGGTGATGAGCATAATCACCGGTATGAATGGGCCGTAAACATCGTAACTCACTAGTGATTACCGTTTGTTGTTATAGACAGAATGGGTTTTTCCCAGTACTTGCAGATATTCAACCAGTGCTTCGATTTCATATATGCCTGCTACATCATCCTGAGCACTAGCGATCTGCTCGTCAGTGTAAGGAACACCCAATTTACGCATAACAGTCAATTTGGTAGCAGTATCTTTACCCGTTAACTTGTCTTCGAACAACCAAGGATAAGATGGCATTTTAGACTCAGGTACAACATCGCGAGGGTTGTACAGGTGAGCGCGGTGCCAGTCGTCTGAGTAGCGGCCACCGACACGAGCTAGATCAGGTCCTGTACGCTTAGAGCCCCATAGGAACGGATGTTCCCATACTTGCTCATTAGCGGTAGAGAATTGACCGTAACGCTCAGTTTCAGCACGGAATGGGCGGATCATCTGTGAGTGACAAACATGGCATCCTTCACGGATATAAATGTCACGGCCTTCTAGCTCAACAGCACTGTAAGGGCGTAGGCCCTCGATAGGCTTAGTTGTTGATGCTTGGAAGAATAAAGGTACGATTTCAGCTAGACCACCACCACTGATAACAATGATGATTAACAAAACCATTAGGCCGATATTCTTTTCTACTGTTTCATGCTTAATCATTATTCTGCTCCTCAGCCTTATGCAACCTGCGCAGTAGCATCAGCTACTGGAGCTTTGCTGTTCTTGCGAACAGTTTGCCAAGTGTTATAAGCCATTAGAAGCATACCTGATAGCCAGAATATACCGCCCAACCAGCGAACGAAGTAACCTGGGTGAGATGCCTCAAGTGCTTCAACGAAGCTGTATGTTAGCGTGCCATCTTCATTAACTGCGCGCCACATCAAGCCTTGTAGGATACCGTTTACCCACATCGCACAGATGTAAAGTACAGTACCAACCGTAGCTAGCCAGAAATGAGTATTGATTAAAGCAACGCTCCACATTTGTGTTTTACCAAACAGTCTTGGAATCATGTGGTATGTTGCACCGACAGAGATCATTGCAACCCAGCCCAAAGCGCCTGCGTGTACGTGTCCTACTGTCCAGTCTGTGTAATGAGACAGTGCGTTTACAGTTTTAATAGCCATCATAGGGCCTTCGAAGGTAGACATACCGTAGAAGGAAAGAGATACGACCAAGAAACGAAGTATTGGATCTGTACGCAGCTTATGCCATGCGCCAGATAGTGTCATCATACCGTTGATCATACCACCCCAAGACGGCGCTAATAGAATCAATGACATAACCATTGCTACAGACTGAGTCCAATCTGGCAATGCAGTATAGTGAAGGTGATGACCACCAGCCCACATGTAGGTAGCAATCAGTGCCCAAAAATGCACGATTGATAGGCGATAAGAGTAAATAGGGCGCTCTGATTGCTTAGGCACGAAGTAGTACATCATTCCTAAGAAACCTGCTGTTAGGAAGAACCCAACTGCGTTATGGCCATACCACCACTGTACCATGGCATCAACAGCGCCAGGGTATAGCGAGTAAGATTTCCACATAGAAACAGGCATAGCCATGCTGTTAACAATGTGTAGAACCGCTACAGTGATAATGAAAGCCATGTAGAACCAGTTACCTACATAAATATGTGAGGTTTTACGGTTCTTGACAGTGCCAAGGAATACGATTGCATAGGAAACCCACACAACAGCAAGCAATATGTCAATTGGCCATTCTAGCTCGGCGTATTCTTTAGAAGACGTTAAGCCCAGAGGTAGGGTTATCGCTGCTAAAAGAATAACTGACTGCCATCCCCAGAACGTGAAAGCCGCAAGGCCGTCTGAAAATAGGCGTGTCTGGCAGGTACGTTGAACTACATAATAAGATGTAGCAAACAACGCTGATCCACCAAATGCAAATATAACTGCATTGGTGTGTAACGGACGTAGACGTCCGTAGGATAACCATGATGTGTCAAAGTTTAGTGCCGGCCATACAAGTTGTGCGGCAATTAAGACGCCAACTGTCATTCCGACGATACCCCATATCACCGTCATAATGGCGAACTGGCGCACAACCTTGTAATTATAAGTTGGGTGTTCAGTTACAGTGCTCATGTCAGGCTCTCATCCAAAAGCTTGGTTTGATAGTACAGTTCCACAGGCAATTATCTTGGAATAGCCTTGCGTTTTCAACGAGGTTCAGGCGTTGAGTGTGGCGCATTGTCGCACAAAATGGCTGGTAAATATATTGTATATGTAGATTAGTTTTTTCTATTAAATGCTTCTATCTTATTGATTTACTTTAGAATAAATATTTAACTGGCAGCTGTTCTACAATTGTCTACTGTGTACTTTAGCGGCAATTTGAGTTTTCTTCTGCTACTTTAGGCGTGGTTTTGTCGTTTCTTAATTCTCATTTGCTTGATCTAAATCAAGCCCTACAATAGCGTGAGACAGCGTTTTATTCTTTGAGGTGACTTTATTTGGATCTTTTAATTGATGGGGAGCCTATTTTAGGTCGTGTAATCTTGGCTCATGGTGCTGGTGCAGGCATGCAAAGCGAATTTCTTGAAGAGGTCGCTAAGTATTTGGCGGGTAACGGCGTACAGGTTGTTAGGTTTGAATTTCCATATATGCAACAAAGGCGTCTTGATGGCAAGAGAAGGCCGCCAAATAGAGCTGATAAGCTATTAGAAGCTTATAAATCTGTAGTTAAGGTGTTTGCTGACTCAGTGCCCTTGTTTTTGGCAGGCAAGTCTATGGGAGGACGAATTGCTTCAATGGTATTAGAAGATACGCCTGCACTTGCTTGTTTTGTTTTTGGTTACCCTTTTCACCCCGTAGGTAAGTTACTCACTACGCGTACTGAGCATATGGGTGATTTAACAAAACCGTTATGTGTGTTTCAGGGCGAGAGGGATCCTATGGGAACAAAAGAGGAAGTGCTGGGGTACTCGTTGCCACCTGCTGTGTCGCTTTACTGGTTAGCAGATGGCAATCATGACTTAAAACCTCGAAAAGTTTCAGGTTTTACACAGCAAGAGCATATGCGTTACGCCATGGATGTGATGCTTGATAAGATTAGACGGTCTAGTCATTAGGTTGATTGTTAGTGTTCAAGAATGGTGAACTTTTCTTCTCGGTCGAGCATCGGTCTAATTTGTTCCATCATCTCTTTACGCTCGCTTGAGCCTAGCCAATGTTGCCAGTCATGGATCGTTCTATAATTGGCAATAACAATTCGATGGTTAGGGTCATTAAAGTCTTTTAGTGCTTCGCCAGAGATGAAGCCATGTGCTTGCATTGCTTTTTGTAAGGTGGCTCTTGCTGTCTTTTCGTAATGCTCACCTAATTCATCAGCGATATGACGCTCAATTATTACTTTAATCATAGTGTTGTTCCCTCTTAATTCATCGCTATTGTTTAAGCATAAACCCTCGTTAGGAAATCACAAACCCATACTTTGGCAAGTACCAGCTTTCACTGCTGTGTTTTATTTGAGACAATAGGTCTGTTTATAGATCGAGATGTGAAATGGTTGGTATCAAAGAAGATCATTTATTGGATGCTACGGGCTTATATTGTCCCGATCCAGTAATGATGCTGCATAACAAGGTGCGTGAAATTGAGGTAGGTGAGATGTTGTTGGTTTTAGCAACAGACCCATCTACTCAGCGTGACATACCCAAGTTCTGTACATTTCTTGGGCATGAGCTGGTTGAACAGGTCAATGAATGCGAAAATGAAACATTCAGCTATTATATTCGTAAAGGCAGCTGATATAGTGTTTAACGATATTGAAGCCGCAGTAACGCAAACATTGCGGGTAGTTGATGAGTGCGAACGGTTAATAGGCAATTTAGAGCTTAAAAACAGCTGTTCGAATATCAAAGTGATCGAGAGAAATGTTGTGAACGACGTAGTGATACCAAAAAGTAAAAGTAAAGCGAAAAATAGAGCTGCAAATCAGGCTGCACTTCAGCTTTTAATGGAAACATACCCTCAGGTTTTTAATCGTGACAACGTACGGCCTCTGAAGATTGGTATTCAAGATGACTTGATCGCTGATGATAAAGTTGCAAAAAACAAAATTAAAAGAGCATTGGCATCTTATGTTCGTTCTCCACAGTATTTTCGATCTTTGCAAGAAGGTGCTGATCGGGTTAACTTGCAAGGTGAAGGTCAGGGGCAGGTAACTGCTGAAGAAGCAGAGCATGCCAAAGGTAAGCTAAAAGAGTTTCATCAGCACCGCCGTGAACAACAGCGTGAAAAAGAAAAACAGCAGCGTGAGACTGAGAAAGCTGACCGCTTGCATAATAAACTGGATCAGTTGGTCGCGTTGAATAAACGATAAGCCACACCTTGTAATCCTTCCAAAGCACCTTATATAGTTATTAGCTCATATATAAGGTGTTTTATGTCTCAGATTAAATTGATTTCGTGTCCCTCTTGCCAAACACCCAATCGTGTTCCTACAGAAAAACTTACAGCTAAGCCGGTCTGTGGTCGTTGCCGTGTCTTACTTTTTCAAGGTGTCCCAGTTGAATTGACAATGGCTCAGTTTGATAAGCTTGTTAAGTCTAGTGATATACCCGTTGTGGTCGACTTTTGGGCATCCTGGTGTGGACCGTGTAAAATGATGGCACCCGTTTTTGAGCAGGCGGCAAAACAGTTTGAGCCGCGCTTTCGGTTTGTTAAAGTTAACACTGAAGTAGAGCAGGCGCTTGCCGCGCGCTACTCTATTCGTAGTATTCCAACGTTGCTTGTGTTGAATCGGGGGGTAGAGGTGGCTCGCCAGGCTGGAGCAATGGATTTAACAAACCTCTCTCGTTGGTTAAGTGGTTATGAGTAGCGCTGTAGCGCTTTAAACTAAAGCTTCTGGTCTGCCATGCAGAAAGCCTTGCGAGCCATCAATATTAAGTTGATTCAGTTGCTCTGTTTGGCTTTCCCGTTCAATACGTTCCGCATATGCCTGAATGCCTAAGCTGTGAGCGGCTGTAATTAGACTGCTTATAAAGAAGCGGTCCTCAGCACTGTTATCAATTTCACGACTCAGAGATCCATCTATTTTAATGTAGTCAGGCTGGACTGCGTATAGGTAGCTAAAGCCGCTGGGGTGAATGCCGAAATTATCAACACCAAAGCCAACACCGCTTTGTTTTAAGAGGTCTCGAAATTCAACAATATGAGCTATGTCGTTGAGTACAGCTGTTTCATTAATTTCAATGTTGAGTCGATTTTTTAGGTTTCGTTTACTTAATTGTTCTCTTATCCATGAAGAAAAGTTTTCTGAGTGAATGGTTTGTTGGCTGAAGTTGACGGTCAGTGGTGGGCATTTTGGGTTGTGTTGAATATAGTCAATGGCACGTTCTAATACTGCCTTATCCAGTGCTTCAATTAACCCTAATTCTTTTACAACCTGAATAAATTCAATGGCTGAGCAAGGCATGTTCTCTCTATTGAGAATGCGTGCGAGTAGTTCGCGTTGTAGAACATTGTCACCCTTACTTGAAATGACTACCTGAAATTGAAGAAAGACCTGTTTGGTGTTGATGGCATTGGCTACATGGGTCTGCCATGAACTTGAGGCGGCTTGTGTACCAGAAAATTGCTCAGGGTATTTGATGCTTATGTTCTCTGTTACTGCTTGTTTTATCAATATACGCGCTTCTGATAAGAGCTGTGCCGCCGATGTGTTTTCGTTACTTTGTGTTACTGATATGTGCACAGGTATGTGGTTTGGTGAAGCATCATGAAAATTAGCTCTTATATTGATTGATTCATTAAGCTGATTAATAGTGCGCTTAATGGTTTCTTCATCAGTAATAGGGAGAAGGGCAATGAAGTCTGCTCCAGAAAGTCGACCTATAATATGTTGCTGATATTGCGTCGTTAGGTCAGAGAGCTGTGCTCCTATATAGCGTATAAAATTGTTAGCGTTTTCCTCACCAATTTTTTCGTTGAGCGCGTGTAAATTAGGGATATGCAGGTAAAGAAAAGTTCCGGGGCCAAAGTCTTTACGATAATCAAGCCAATCACTTAATTGTGCTTGGGTTGATCGTTGGTTTGCAAGACCTGTCAAATTATCTTGGTAGGCCGTTTTGCGTAAATCTTCTATGTTGCGTGTTTGCTCGTCAAAAGTGCGTTGTACGCGACGTACCATTCTGTTCATTGCTTCTACGACAACCTTTAGCTCCTGAGTTTTGGGAATGTGTTTTTGTTCAACATACTTTCGCTCAGATAAGGCCGCTGCTTGCTCTGCAACACCTTTAAGAGGGTGCAGAATGAATCTAAGGAGGTAGCTGAGAGAGAAGACCGCAATGAGGGATAATGATATAAACCAAAGCAGCGTTTTTTCGGCACCTTTCCACAGTTGTTC
Source organism: Neptunomonas japonica JAMM 1380 (assembly GCF_016592555.1). NCBI lineage: Bacteria > Pseudomonadati > Pseudomonadota > Gammaproteobacteria > Oceanospirillales > Oceanospirillaceae > Neptunomonas > Neptunomonas japonica. Next base: position 1,438,633 of record NZ_AP014546.1, read on the forward strand.
GTATGCATAGCCTGCGCGGCCCTGCACTTTTACCTTGCCTACTTTGCGCCATTGGTGGCTAATTTCGCGTTCCATTGACGGTGGCGTAAACTGTACGAGGCGCAAAAACCATCCAGGCACGCTTTCAGGAATAGGTGATGGTGCGTCTGAAACAAAAAGGGCGTTTCCTTGCTCATCGAGCACTTCAATCTTTTGATAGAAGCCGCTGTCAAAAATAGCATTGATAGTGGTCTCTATTGTTGCTGTGTCTTTCTTTGCTATATACGGGGCAAGATATAAGCCTAAGTGTGTAGCGGTATCTTGACCGTGGGACTCAAGCTGGTGAGATAACATCCCTTTTGAGCTGTCGGACATGATGTACAGAGTGCCAGACACCAAGCCAATCAGTACGGCGAAAACCGCAGCAATTAGTTGATTGAGTAATGACATATGGCGCTCCTTGGTTCTAAATTAATTAACATTAACACGGTTATTCTCTAGTCTTGATTTTAACTGTACCCATGGGCCCAAGCGGTCTGATGTACCTACTAGGGTTGTTCTTCGGCCTTTTTTAGATAGCCATAAATTGTCACCATTAAAGCTATATACATGTAAAAGGTCAGTCCTTTGTGAGGCCGGTTTTATTTCTGGGATTAAATTATCGAGTACGACGGGTATAGCGCTAGGGCTTTCGTAGTAAGTAAGCACCATATGCGCTTGGTTTAATTCTAATGCTTTAACGTAGGATATGCTGAGCTTGGTGATATCCACGCCCACTTCTTTGAGGGTGTAATATTTTGCAATAGAGAAGTCTTCACAATCGCCGCCATTACTGATGAGAAACTCAACGGGTGTTGCCCAGTAGTCCTTTTTCCCCCAATGTTTTATATCGTCTAAAAACCGTACTTGGTTAAAAAAATCATTTACTTGCCTTAGCTTTTCTTTTTCCGGCATATCGACTATTTCTGCAATTAAATTCTGCCATGCTTGTAGTCGTAGTTCTGCTTTAGCACCGTATTTATCCCCGAGTTTATGAATATAGGCATTGCTGAGTCGGATACTTATTTCGCTTAAAGCAAACATGGAGGTAGTTAAGCAGACTAAGGTAATGAATGCATAAACAAAACTGTTTGCTTTTGATGATTTGGACCGTCTTTTTTCAGCGATGTAAAAGCGGTTATTAAGCACGGTTAACCTTATGGTGCAGGAGTAATGCATGCAGCATGGTAGAAGAATGTGATTTTTTCAAGGTGAACGCTATTTAGTTAGAACGAGATGGCATTAATTGGCATTGTTTGAGGATGGTTTGCCAAGCATGAGTGTGTTTATCTCGTGCAGCAATATAGCGGTTCCATATACTGCTACTTGAGTCTTTCAAAAATACCTGAGCAACATAAGACTCAATATTGTTGGGGATAGGTAGCTTCTTTAATGTTATCTCATGAAGGGTAAACCATTGCTCACCAATGCGGTGTGTCTTGCTCATATAAGGCTGAATCTGGCGTGCATAATATTCGGTAAATATGTTCTTCAAAATATCCGCTTGTGGGTTTTGCATGCCTGGGAAACAGAGTGGTCTGCGTAATAATCGAGTGTTAATTATTTCGGCTACGTCATTGAGTGTTGCTTCTAGTAACAAGAGCGATTTTAGCAAAGGTGTGCCAAGTGGGGCGTGATAAATGGCAGCGAAACTTTCTTCTATCCTATCTAGAGAGAGTTTATCTGCAGAGGAGTCTTTATTTAATATATTTGTTACTGAATAGAGCTTATTTAAAGCCCTTAAGGCTTCGCTGTGACTAGACTTTTGTAAAGGAAGAGGTGGAAGGTTGAGTGCAAGTGATGCCTCGATTTCTTGTCCTGTGTAAAGCGCATTCCAGATTACTTTGGGTAGGTTTTGAGTTTTTATGGTATATACGGCTTTTATGCGGGCCTTTAATTCGTGGTCTAGTATTGGATCTTTCTCAAGAAGGGGTAAGCACTTTGTAAGTTTACGATAAAACTCTATTTCGTAGATCAATCGTTGGGAGGGTTGTGCAACTATTCCCAGTGAGCTGTTTCTTGATGCAATTAATGGCAACAAACCACAGTAACTAAAATCAAGCACATCGAGCATGCCTTCCCTAATATCTGTGGTGGTTTGATGGCGAAGTTTTTGTGGAGGTAGTGCCGGTAATTGACTTGCAGCAGTGGGAGCCTTTATTTCTTCATTAAGTACATTCGCTACGCGTTTGGTATAAGTCTGCATGAGCTGCCTCTCAGGAGTCTCGTTACCGCAAGCACTTAGTAGCAGTAAACATATGCAGTAAAAGCATGCGCTATATATGCGCATGTTGAGCAACTCTCTTTAGCCTGACGATCAACAGTGCAGCTGACACTGATAACCCTATTACCAATCCGTACCAAAACCCCGCTGCTCCCATTGCCGGCAGAAGTAAATCAGTTAAACCAAGTATATAACCCAGTGGTAAGCCTATTACCCAGTATGCTATGAATACTATTAGCAGCGGAATGCTCGTATCTTTGTAGCCGCGAAGGGCGCCTGCCGCTGTAACCTGCAGTGCATCAGATATTTCAAAGAGTGCGGCTATTAAGAGCAAGCTTGCAGCAAGCTCAATTAAGTAGGGCTCTGATGTAAATATCTGAGCAATTTTAGTGGCAAGGAGCCAGATAGTGATGCTGGTAAATGCGGCAATACTTGTCGTTACTAGTATGGCGGTTTTTGCACTAAACCAGGCATTTTTAGGCTCGTTAGCGCCCGATAGCTGGCCTATTCGAATGGTGCAAGCCATGGCTATGCTTAGGGGGATCATGAATATTAAACCAGAAAATGTCATTGTTATTTGATGGGCAGAAACAACGAGTGTGCCTAGTGGCGCGAGTAATAGTGCGATAACAGAAAACATGCTGGTTTCGATTAGAATAGCAAAACCCATAGGAATACCTAATTTCAGGTAATTAAGCAATTCGTGAGTATCTAGCCAGCGAGGGTTTGTTTCATTTGGTAGTTGCAGTTGAGGGTTTCGCTTAATAGCAGCTAAGCCACAGGCTAGCATTACCCACATTACTAATGCGCTGGCCCAGCCGCATCCCGCAGCGCCTAACTCTGGAAAGCTTAATTTACCAAAAACAAACAAGTAGTTAAGAGGAATGTTGAGAAATAGTGCAAGAAATGCAATCCGCATTGCAGGGCGTGTTTTTCCTAGGCCCTCAAAGTAGCTCCTCAGTAATTGATAAATCAGCAGCGCAGGGAACCCCCAAGAAATTGCTTGAAGATATTCTTGAGTTTTTGCAGCTAAAGATGTTTCAACTCCCATGAAATCAAGTATCCATGTTGTGGAGTTAAGTATAAATACGCTAATTATGCCTAGGGTAATTGCTACCCATATGCCTTGTCTGAATATACTGAGAACACCATGTGTTGTGTTTGAGCCTGAGGCAAAAGCAACTAATGGTGTTGTTGCCATGAGAATGCCAGTAGCTGCGAGGTAAATTGGTAACCAAATACTTGAACCGAGTGCGACAGCTGCTAAGTCGAGAGTGTTGTATTGTCCCGCGATCAATGTATCAACAAAGCCCATAGAGGCTTGGGCGATTTGTGTCAGCATAATGGGAAAGCCAAGAGCAAGAAGGGCTTTAACTTCCATCCAAGTACGGTGAAGTGTCACAGGTTAGTTCTCTTAAGATATAGGATCAGGCTACTAGTTTTAAATGTTGCTGATGACGGTTAGAAAGCAAAAAGCCTCTGCAGGGCAGAGGCTTTTAATGGTACAGACTATTCTACAAAAAAACCTTACTCGATACGCACTGCTACGAAACGCCCTGGAGCGGCTTCAATCACTTTGTTGTCTGCGTTTCCATAATCTGCAGGGGCAGTAACTTTCTTGCCACCACGTTTTTTATGCCATTCAGACCAGTTTGGCCACCAAGAGCCTTCAACACGTTCAGCTGTTTCTAGCCAATGATCAGAGCCCTTGCCTTGTTCACCTTTGACCCAATAGTTGCGGCGGTTTTTGGAAGCAGGGTTAATAACCCCGGCAACATGGCCGCTTCCGCCTAGCACGAACTCGACATTGTTGAAGTTCTCTGCTCCTGTGAAAGTACCTTTCCATGGCGCAATATGGTCGTCAATAGTCGATAGGAAGTAGCATGGGGTTTTAATGCGACCCAAATCAATTGGAGATCCACACATTGTTAGTGCGTCTTTCTCAACTAATTTGTTTTCTAGATACATGTTGTTGATGTAGTAAGTGTACATCTCTGCTGGCAGGTTAGTAGAGTCGCCATTCCAATAAAGGATATCAAATGGAGGCGGAGTCTGTCCTTTCAGGTAGTTGTTCACTACATATGACCAGATCAGATCGTTAGAGCGCAGCATGTTGAACGATGTTGCTAACTCTTTGCCAGATAAATAACCTTGATTATTGACCTTGTCCTCTAGCTTTTTAACTTGCTGTTCATCTAAGAACACGCAAAGGTCACCAGGGTCACGGAAGTCAGTCAATGTAGTCAAGAAAGTTGCTGATGCCACGCTAGTGTCTTTACGGTGTGCTAATACGGCTAATGCTGATGCAAGTAAAGTTCCGCCGATGCACCAAGCCACAGCATTAACTTTAGGCGCTGCGGTTATTTCTTTAACCTTATCAATTGCAGTGATAACACCTTTACCAACATAGTCATCCCAACTGATATCGCCTTGCTCAATACTTGGGTTAATCCAAGAGACTAAGAAAACAGTTTGTCCTTCATCAACACAGTATTTAACGTAAGAATTGTGTGCCTGAAGATCGAGAATATAAAACTTATTGATGCATGGAGGTACAATCAGAGTTGGCTTTTCAAATACTTGCTCAGTCGATGGTTTGTATTGAATAAGCTGGAACATGTCATTCTCAAAAACAACAGCACCTTCAGTCGTTGCGATGTTTTCGCCCAGTACAAAGGCGCTTTCATCGGTCATTGAAATACGACCTTTCTCAATATCGCCTAACAAATTCTGCAGACCGTCTACTAAGCTTTTGCCTTTTGTGTCCAACGCCTGCTGTAATACTTCAGGGTTAGTAATGGCAAAGTTGGTAGGAGACATCGCATCAATATACTGTTGAGTGTAAAACTCAAGCTTACGTTGTTCGCTTTCTGATAGGTTTGCATTGGATGCCATGTTCTGCAGCATGCCCGAACCTAGTAGGTAAGACTGTTTGATATGACTGAAAATAGGGTTTGTTGACCACTCGTCTGCATTGAAGCGACGATCACCCGGTGCTGGTGCAGCCGCTGGTGTTCCAGTCTGGCCAGATAGCATGTTTTTCCACATGTTCATCTGAGCCTGTTGGTAATCAGTGATTGCCTTTATCCAAACAGTTGGGTCTTCAAGAGAGCGTGTTGCTAGCTCGGACCAAGACTGTGTGAACTGGCTAAATACGTCATCCCCACCCGCACTGCTGTAGCTTGCGAGGAGCTTTTGAGTTTCCTGGTTGACGTAGTTGATGAACTCTTGAGGATTCGTAAGCTTGTCGTTACTATTTTTTTCCATGAAACTACCTTTTTGGCTGAAAGTCTGCGTGTTGCCCAGCTATTACCTAGGTGTTGATTCGACGTTATTCAGATTTACAGTTAACTATTTAAACTTTGATCAATTCATAACTGTCGTTCAGCATATCCTTGCCGCTACAAGGCTTGCAAGTAATGATAATAGAACTTTAGCCTTGCCTGTGGTTATGATGTTCATCAATCATACTGTCAATATATTGCAGAATCTTGTCACTCTCATTTTCTGCGCGTGCCATAGCGTTAATAATTTCTTGTCTGATGCGTGAATCACCAGCCCAATTGGAATCTCGAAGAGCAACAGCATTTTGTATTGCTAAGTGAACGGCGGCATGTGGTGCCTCTAGTTTGGAGTAGGCTGTGGTGTTACTGAAGAACTCGGCTCCAGCTCCTTCGTAATACCATTTACCTAAGCGGCAGTTGTGATGAGTAACCGATGTTGCGTCAATCTCATTTTGGCGGTCCATTGAGTGGTCTAAAGCAATGTAACCATTTTGTTTAAATATCACATGATCTGCTTTCACTAGGGAGCCAAATGCTTGGCTTTTCGTATGTGTTATAGCACGTAAGGTCTCATTAGCACTGCTTGCAAATGTATCAAACTGAGTTTTAAAGCCTGACACTATAATGCTGGCTTCTGCTGCCATTTTATTGGAGCTTTCTGCTTGATCAATCATTTCATGAACATGCATGCTGAAATCGGTAATGGTGGATGTAACTTCAACGGCTGCGTCTTTGGTGCGCCGTGAAAGGGCTTTTACTTCGTCAGCAACAACAGCAAAGCCGCGGCCTTGCTCTCCGGCCCTGGCGGCTTCAATCGCAGCGTTAAGTGCTAGTAGGTTAGTTTGATCTGCAATGCCGGTAATCATTGATAGGGAATCAGTGATTTTAGCACTGTCTTCGCCAAGCTTACTCACAACGGAAGCGATAGAGCTGATGGTCGAGGATATATTATCAAGCGCTGTTACCATTTTGCTTACAGCTTGCTGGCTGTGTTGGGCGGCGGTACCATTTTCTTGGACGATAGCCTCTACTTTTTTCATCTCCTCGCTGATCTGTAGTAGATCATTTTGTGTTTGACGCAGGTTAGTAATTAAGTGCCTACCATTTAGAGAATGTAGCTCTGAATGTAATGCATTAGCCGCCACTGTTTCAGTACCTTTTTTCATCTCAAGGAGGGCGAAATTTATATTGTTGAGGGACTGCTTCAGTAGACCGGGTAGGCCTTTATGTAATGCAGGCCTATCATATTCGCCTCGTGAGACATGGGTGAAGCAAGAGTCCACTTCCTTAAAGTAGGATTCTACTTTGTCGAGAAAGTCATTAACTTCCCAGGCTACTTTTCCGACTTCACCTAGTTTTTTTGTACGTGTTATGCGTGCGTGGAACTCACCATTGTTTGCTTGCTCCAGTGTTTGATGGATTTGTTGCAAAGCACTAAAAACATAACCGGTATTTACGAGTAAACGGTAAGCGATGTAGCTAGTAAGGAGAGGAGGAATAAGCCAAATGGCGTTTAATTCATAAGCATAAGTAATATAGAAGGAGCTACAAAGTGATATGGCAATAAAGCTAAAGCAATATGCTTTAACGCGGGCATCTAAGAACGGCGCACCAGAGCTGACACCAGATTGTTGTGGGCTGCGAATACTCATGCCTGCTCCTCTGTATCGTTCAGACTCAGCATTAAATGTGGATAGGTGGTATTAAGTGATGCGAGTTTTTCGTTAAGGTAGGCCAGTGAATTTGCTGCTGCATCCTTGGTGTTACTCTTTTTTTCTATTTCTAACATTTTTTGATATATAGGAATCATAGTGTTGATAGCATGTCGTAAGGGTTTTCTTCTAACGGAGTAGTAACCGCGCAATTGTCCCTTTGCATCATAATCTGGAGTAATGTTCGCAAATACCCAGTAATAGCTACCGTCTTTACATAAATTTTTCACATAACCAAAAAATTCTTCCTCTTTTTGCAAAGTATCCCATAACAGTTTAAATGTACCTCTTGGCATATCGGGATGACGAATGATGTTATGTTGTTTTCCTAGCAAAGCTGACTCAGGGTATCCTGCAGTACTCATAAATGTACGGTTAACGTATGTGACTAAACCTTTCGGGTCAGTTTTACTGACGATAAATTCATTGTCACTAAGTGAAACTTCATGGTCGATAGGTGTGATTTTTGGCTTCATAGACTGCGTCACTATAAAGAGATGGTTAGAGGTTGTTTGAATGTAACGATTCAGGCTTAATTATTCTGAGTGTCATTTATGTTTAATGGTAGCAGAGATGCCATAATCTGCATGGGAAATAACACAGACATTGGTATAAATAATTTATGCAAAATTTTGTTTTTCTGACGACTCAAGGTTGTCATTTATGTGAGGTGGCGGAGGGATTGCTGGTGGTAGGTCTTGATCCAGAGCGTCATCAGGTAGATGTTATCGATATAGCTTATGATGATGCGTTGCTGGAGAGTTATGGGGAGCGTATTCCTGTCCTTAAAAATGAAGGTACACAAGCCGAGCTCAGTTGGCCCTTTGATGCTGAGCAGCTAGAGCGCTTTGTCGTTTTAAAGGTGTAGGTTTTCTAGAAAACGGTAACTTTAAACGCTATATAGAAAAAAGGCGGCGAGTATTTGTCGTGGTTTGCGCAGCTAGTTGCTCTATAGATGTATGCCTTAAAGCGGCTACGCTTGATGCTATATGTTGCAGAAAGGCTGGCTCGTTTCGGCCTTTTTTGGCTTTGAAAGGCAAATCTCGAGGAAGTAGGTAGGGGGCATCGGTTTCAAGGAGTAGCCGATCATTAGGGATTTCTTTTACGAGTGATTTAAGTTCAAGTCCTCTACGCTCGTCACAAACCCACCCCGTAATACCAATATAACAGCCTAAATCTAAATAACTAAACAGGGCGTCTTTATTGCCAGTAAAGCAATGTAAAACTGCGCCTTCTAAATGTGATGCGAAAGGTTTGAGTATGTTGATTTGTGTCGATGTTGCTTCTCTATCATGAAGAAAGAGAGGGAGCTTAGCTGTTTTGGCTAACTCAATTTGATTATTTAGTGCCAGTACTTGCTCGTCAGGTGTTGAAAAATTGCGATTAAAATCGAGGCCTGTTTCACCGATAGCCACAACACAGGGGTGTTGGCTCAGAGCAAACAGTTCGTCAAGTACTTGGTCATTAAGTGAAGATGCATCATGTGGATGAACACCCACAGTAGCATACAAGTATTCGGGGTATTGTTGGCATAATGCCACTGCCTGCTCAGATGATGATAAAGATGTCCCTGTTAGCAGCATAGCTCTGATATGCGCGGCTTTGGCACGTTGAACAACGTCTTCAATATCATTACGAAAACGCTTGTCAGTCAGATTGACACCAATATCTATTAATTCAAACATGTCACAGTGTTGGTTTGCTATTTTTCATATTGATACTCAGAGCCAAGGAGTTAGGTTTAACTGAGCTGAGTAAACTTGCATTTCTGGCAGCCATTACGTCATAAATAACACTAAATGCTAAAACGTTTTGCACATAGTTACGCGTCTCATCAAATGGAATTGTTTCAATCCAAACGTCTAAGGGGACGTTACTACGTGCCTTTAACCATTTTTTAACACGATGCGGGCCAGCATTATAAGCTGCTGTAGCATAAACACGGTTTCCATTAAATGTACCGAGTACTTGTGCTAAATATGCGGTGCCTAATGAAATGTTAGTTCGTGGCGTGAACAGCTGGTTTACGCCGCTATACTTGATATCAAATTTCTTTGCTGTCATTTTTGCTGTAGCGGGCATTAGCTGCATGAGGCCACGTGCCCCTACGCGTGAGCGAGCATACTGATGCCATGCACTTTCTTGTCGAGCAACCGCTACTGCCCATGTCTGGTAGATTCCTCTCTCGTTAGCTAGCTCTTCAAATAGGGATTTGTGAGGGTTTGCAAAACGAATATCGAGGTCATCCCATGCTTTAATGCGAGCAGCCCCACGAATTGCCTGATCATACCAGCCCCAATCATATGCTACGTGAGCCATTGCGAGCTGGTCGTTGGTCGAGAGCTGTTTGCTCAAGCGATTCCACTCAACACGTGCAGCGTATTGATAATCTAATGCTAATAACTCTTTTATGCGTTTAAATGCTGCAAGCTCACTTAGTTTGTTTTTATGTGCAGTGGTAATACCAGAAGGTCGATGGTTCAAGTAAAAAGGGCTGTTGGTAGTTTCTGAAGCAAGGAAGCCGTAAAAGCTTCTTTCTTTAATTACTTCGCCGTAGTTAACCTGGTATTTTTTAGGATTAAGTCTATGTGTTGCTGTCTCTTTCCAGTAAACCCAGCGGCCTTCGTTTTTTAGATTGGTAGGAAGCTTATCTATTAGTGTCAGTGTGTCTTCCCAATCTTGCTTGGCAAGTTCTAAGCGTATGCGCCATTCCGTTAGCTTTTCATATGAATAGTTGGGGTCAAGTTTGGCTAACATTTGCACGGCATTGCTGCGAAACCCTTTGGCGTATCGCATGCCAAAATAACTATTGGTTTTATCAGTAACCTCTTGGCTAAGCGTTAGTCGCTCGCGATCACGAAGCCATAAATTAGCGGCTTTATTAATATCTTTGCGTGCGATTTGGCGGATAGCATAGGCTGCAATTATACCGTGCTGTGGTGTTTTTGCTTTGAGGAGTGTTGCATTTTCAATGAGGCTAGGTTTGTCTTTAACTGCCCAAAAAAGCTCGCTCTCTTTTTTATGAACGGGCTTACTAATAAATCGCGCTAAATATTTGGCTAATGCGAAATTCTTTTTTTGTATGGCTAGCCAAAAACGTTGATAAGCTAGCGAGGAAGTTAGTTTTCCCTGTGCCGTCCACTGCGCAAATAGTGGATCGCAGGCTGAGTGTTGAGAGTAGCCAACTAACCAAAGTCGTTGAGCGCTCACGAATGCTTGTTTTTTATGGCCAAGCTGTAATTGAGCGTTACCTAGTTGGCATTGGAATCGACGACTTTTAATTGGAAACGCTGCATAGGCTTTAGTGAACGCATTCCATTTTTTTTGTCGTAAAAAGTTGTTTAATCTGGCACTTTGCACATCATCAGCGAACGGGGTTGCTTTGTGTTCGTTGATGAAGTCGCTGACGAATGTATCATTAAGCTTGGCAATATCTCGCTTGATCTGTCTGGTGTGTAAGTAAGGAACTAAAGGGTAGTTTTTCAGTTGTGCCGTCAGCTTATCGGCTAAAGGCATATCCTTCTTCTCAAAGGCGGCTTTTGCTTGGGTGTATAGTTGACGTTCTGAGGTGTCTGCATGTACAAAATGAGCGGGTAAAATGGAGCCCAACGAGGCGCTAACGATTGTTACCGCAGATAACAAATTTTTAATTTTTAACATAGTGCTATCAGCCTACGGTTGAGTCATATGTGACTTAAGTGTAAAACAGCTTTTAGGAAAAGGGTAATGTATTGAGAGGTTTTTATCTTAAAGGTTCATTGAGATAAAGGTAGGGCAGTTAGAAGTTATGAATTATATCTGGCAGGTTTATTTTTGTTATATTGGTTTGAAACACAACTGAAATTTTTCGATTGTGTTTCAAACAGTAAAAGTGATGTTAGATTTAATTTAGTGGTTGTTTAATATTGCTTGTGGATAATACTCTTTAAGAATTTTATTTTGGAATTTATCATTAAATCGGCTGTTGATAATAATAATGAACCTTTCAAATGGTGTGTCATTGTTTATAGGGTGTATTTGTGAAACATTATGAAATACTTCGTTATCTCTTACATGAAGAATTTCCCCAGGCTCTAGAGTGACTTCAGCTATTGTGTGTTCTCCTGCTTTGTCTTTATATAAAGCATTATTTCCCCCTACAACGTTGTTGCGATTTAACACTAAAATACTGAGAAATTGACTACCGTCCTGATGAATGCCTTGGCCTTGCAATGGGTCCAGTGCTTGTTGACCTCTGATGCCATTTATTTGCATTAAAATAGGCTCTTGCGGACCTATGTTCCAAAGGCTTGCCCAGTTTTTGACAAACTCTTGAACGTCTTTGCGTTGCAAAAATTCTTGTTGTAATGGTGGGTAATAGCGTAATTTATCTGCCATTGTTGCTGCATCGTTGTACTGTCCCCCTTGTGCCATCGGGCATTCGTGTAACACGTGTAACTTGTTACTATCATCCAAAAAAAGCCAAGACATTCGCTTCCAGCGTGTATCAACATAAGGGTCTTTAGGTAAATCACTGAGGTAGCTTTGCCATTGAGCAAGATCAATATGTTCTTCAATATTGGTTTTACTCCAAGAACCTTGCGAAAGGTCGTGTGTAACACTAGGCTCCCAATAAGGAATTCCCCCCTGAATAGGAAATTCAAAAGGTAGGCGTAAATAAGAAGTGTTAGAGCTTTTCATTGTTGACTCCATTCATATTTAATGAGTTCGATAAGCTGGGTGGCTTATCTACAGATAACAATGAAAGTGTTACAGGGATTGAGTCAATACTATGGTTATTTTTATACGGCTTTTGCTTGAGGCAGCATGAAAAGTAATGAATATAATTGATCAGATACCATCTCGCTGTCATATAGGACTAGCAAATTAAGGGTAATTAAATGAAGTTGTTTATTTGCGAACTTGGCCGGGACATTTATCAAGTTTCGTTTACGCTATTTAAATTGATGATTCCGGTCATTATCGTCGTGAAGATTTTTCAAGAATTCGGTGCTGTTGAATATCTGGGGCTGGTTCTTGGCCCGATAATGTACAGCGTGGGTTTGCCCGAGTCTATGGGATTCGTTTGGGCAACGACAATGCTGACCAACATCTATGGCGGTATGCTGGTGTTTTTTTATACTCAGCAAGGGGAGGTGCTCACGGTAGCGCAAGTGACAATATTGTCTATTCTGATGTTGCTCTCGCATGCATTACCTATTGAAGCGCGAATTGCACAACAAGCGGGTGTTCGTTTACGGGTAACGTTATTACTAAGGGTGGGAGGAGGTTTGCTGCTAGGTTTTATTATGCACCACTTTTATAGCTTCTTTAGTTTATTACAGGAGCCTGTTAACTTAATGTGGCAGCCCGAGGTTCCTGAACCAGGCTTGCAGGCGTGGGTTGTTAGCCAAGTGGAAGGTCTAATTATGATCCAAGTTGTTATTGTGATCTTGCTGACTGCACTAAAGGTTTTGAAAATACTTGGTATAGAAAGCTTAATGGCACTGTTTCTTCGTCCCATTTTACGCTTAGTTGGCATTGGCCGAGAAGCAACAACTATCACCATAGTCGGCGTAACGTTGGGGTTATCGTTTGGTGGTGGGTTGTTAATAAAAGAGGCTCGTGCAGGACATGTAGCTAAACGAGATATATTTGCTTCAATGAGTCTCCTTGCTCTGTGCCATAGCATTATTGAAGATACGTTATTAGTGACGGTGTTGGGCGCTGATCTTTCTGGGGTTTTATGGGCTCGGTTGCTGTTTGCGTTTGTGTTTATCGGTGTGCTTACTCGGGTGTTGAGTAAGTGTCCTGACTCGTTTTGGCGAGCCCATCTTGTTAATAAGCATGTTGAACCATTAGAGCCTGCCGTACGGACCTAAAGAATCCGCTATATTGCTAACACTAAATTCGGTAAAATGCGGGCTCATTTTTTCGTATAGAGAACATCATGCCCCTGATTCGCCTTGATAAAGCCTCCGTTGCGTTTGGCTCACGCCCTTTACTTGCTGATGTAGGTCTTAATATAGAGCCTGGGGAGCGTATTGGTCTGGTCGGACTTAATGGGGCTGGTAAGTCGACCTTATTAAAAGTGATTACTGGACAGGTTCATCTCGATAATGGCGAATTATGGATTGATCCTTCTTGTCGTATCGCTGAGCTAGCGCAGGCCCTACCTGCCGCGGATGAGCGGAGAGTATGGGATGTTGTTGCTTCAGGTCTACAAGAAATAGTTGATATGCGAGCAGAATATGATGAGCTTTCATCTAATTCGGATGCTAAGTCTCTGGCAAAACTTGATCATTTATTGCATGAGATGGAAGCGGTAGATGGTTGGGGGTTAGAGCAGCGTGTTGAGCGTGTACTGACTCGTTTAAAGCTCAATGGCGAAGCGCTGATGTCTTCATTATCCGGTGGTTGGCGCCGCCGTGCAGCACTGGGTACTGCTTTGGTTCAAGAGCCCGATTTGTTATTACTGGATGAGCCTACCAATCATCTGGATATTGACACCATAGAGTGGCTCGAAAAACAGCTGCTAGAGTTTCGTGGCGGTGTGTTATTTATCTCGCATGACCGTGCATTGGTTGATCATCTGGCAACACGTATTATTGAATTAGATCGCGGGATTTTGACCTCATTTATCGGTAACTATTCGTCTTACACTGAGCAAAAGCAGATTTTGTTAGAGCAAGAGGAACGGCATAACGCTCTTTTTGATAAAAAATTAGCACAAGAAGAAGTCTGGATTCGTCAAGGGATTAAGGCTCGTCGTACTCGTAATGAAGGTCGTGTGCGGGCACTTGAGTCATTGCGCCGTGAACGCTCAGATAGACTTAGCCGCCAGGGTAAAGCAAGCTTTAATCTTGAGGCAGCACAGCGTTCAGGGAAACTGGTAGCTGAGCTTGAAAATGTGACTGTTGGTTTTCAAGGGGCTCCCGTTATCGATGGTTTTTCGGCCACGATTCAGCGCGGCGACAGAATTGGTTTGATTGGTCCCAATGGTGCAGGTAAAAGTACGCTGCTTAAGTTAATTTTGGGGCAGCTTAAGCCCGATAGCGGTAGTGTTTCTCATGGTACCAAGCTTGAAGTCGCATACTTTGACCAGCTGCGTGGGCAGTTAGATCCTGAAAAGTCAGTTATTGATAATATTTCTGAAGGGCGTGAAGCGATTGAGATAAATGGTCAACGCCGCCATATTATTAGTTATCTTCAAGATTTTTTGTTTGCTCCTGAACGAGCGCGAACACCATTAAAAGCACTGTCCGGTGGTGAGTGTAACCGTGTGCTGTTGGCGCGTTTGTTTAGTCAGCCGGCTAACTTGTTGGTATTGGATGAGCCGACAAATGATTTAGATGTAGAAACACTAGAGCTTCTAGAAGAAATTCTAATGGACTTTAAAGGCACGGTATTGTTAGTAAGTCATGACAGAGCATTTTTGGATAATGTTGTGACAAGTTCGTTTGTCTTCGAGAATGGTGGTGTATCCAGCTACATTGGTGGGTACCAAGATTGGTTAAGGCAGCGCCCAAGCATTGTTAAAGAGAAGTCGCCTGCTAAAACTGAATTGAGTCAAGCAGGAGCGGTACCCACAGCATCCGTTAAAAAGGCATCAAAGCTTAGTTATAAGCTACAGCGTGAGCTTGAGCAGTTGCCTGCACTATTAGAGTCGGCTGAAGCTGAGCTTGACGTGCTAATGACTGAAACAAGTGCGGCAGGCTTTTATGAAAGCGATCACTCTATCGTTACTGAAAAGCTTGCGCTACTGCAAGAGCAGGAGCGCAAGATTGAATTGCTGATGGAGCGCTGGGTCGAGCTAGAAGCAATGTAGTGTTATGTTTCTGGCTCATAAACGCGAACAGCTAATACATCGCAAGGTGCGCCGTGTAAGACGCTGTTTGCAGTTGAGCCTAGTAGCAACGCTAAACCGTGACGGCCATGGCTGCCCACAATAATTAAATCACACTCTTTATCTTCGGCCATGCGGTGGATTTCTGATTCAGTATGGCCGGTGATGACCTGTTGAGATTCAACAGGGTAATTAAGTTTTTCAGCAAAAGCTGAGAGTTTAATTCGAGCATGTTCGTCGAGTTGGTCCTGAACAGTGGTAAGGTCCATGGGAACATCACCTCCGTAAGCGAAGCTGAGGGGTTCGATAACATGGAGTACTGTTAATTCTGCGTGATTATTTTGTGCAATAGTACGTGTTTTCTCAATGAGCTGGTCGGATTCTTCAGACAGATCTACAGCTAAGAGAATTTTAGAATAAACGGCCATTGGGTTAATCCTCTTTATTGAATTTACTTCAGTCTAGCATACAGAAACATTATAAAATTGTGATAACCATCAATAGAATGTGAGTCGTTCAAAGGAAATTTCAAGATGAAAATCTTTATTATCGTTGTTGTTGTGATGTCCCTATTAGGCTCATTTATGTGGATGATGCCAACACAGCGAGAAAAGTTTCAGGCGAAACTGCGTTTGCGAGCAAAAAAAGAAGGTTTCATGGTGCAGCTCGTCAGGTTAACTGCGCCACGGGCGCAAGGTGAAATGGACGAAAAAGTGCAGAATACCCCTGCTTATCGTTTACCAAGAACGAACCTTGATAAAAGAGAAGTGAGTACCATGCTTCCTTGGCAAGTTTTTAGAGTATCGGCTATTGCTAATGAGGGGTTGCCAGAAGGTTGGTGTTGGAAACTGGGAGAAAGGGTGTTGTCTGATACTCAGTTAAACATATTAAATGAAGTTATCGAGCTTTTACCTTCGGATGTGGTGGCGCTAGAGTCTACTCCCGTTAATGTTACCGCTTTTTGGAGCGAACGAAGCGGTGAAGAGTCGCTCGATATGCTTAAAGTTGCTTTGGGAAAATTGATTGAGGGAAAAGTATGAGTCAGGATCTATCACTTAAGCCTTCTTTTAAGGCAGGAAAGTACCGTCATTATAAAGGAAATGAATACGAGTTAGTTGACCTAGTGAGGCATTCAGAAACAGAAGAATGGATGGTGCTCTATCGCCCTTTATATGGAGACGCGGGTCTGTGGGTACGTCCTTTTGACATGTTTTTCGAGAAGGTTACATTAGATAATGGCCAGCATGTGGAAAGGTTTGAGAAGTTATAATGAGTGGTAAATTGCACCCAAATAATCGTCATCAAGGCCGTTATGATTTAGCAGCATTGAGTGATACTTGCACCGAGCTTGCTACGTTCCTTCGATCAAACCCTAAAGGAGATCAAACGATCGACTTTAGCGACGAAAAGGCGGTGCTTTGTCTAAACAAAGCGCTGTTGATGCATTTCTATAATGTACAGCACTGGCAAATTCCTCCTGGTTACTTATGTCCTCCGATTCCAGGGCGAGCAGATTACATACACTACTTAGCTGACTTATTGGCAATTAGTAATCAAAAACAGTGTCCGACGGGTAAGAAAGTTCATGTGCTGGATATTGGCACGGGTGCTAATTGTATTTACCCAATTATTGGCAGCCAAAGTTATGGCTGGCAGTTTGTAGGGACTGATATTGATCCTGTAGCTGTGAAAACAGCGAGCTTAATTGTTCAATCGAACAATGCCTTAAACAAACTTATTAAAGTTAGGCAGCAAAAAGAGAGTGAGTATATTTTTAAAGGTGTTGTTAAGTCTAAAGATAGATTTGACCTAACACTTTGTAATCCTCCTTTTCATGCGTCAATGCAAGAAGCACAAGCGGCAAGTCAGCGTAAGTGGCAAAACCTTAACGCAGGCGGAAAACAAAATGCATCCAGATTAAACTTTGGAGGCCAGCAGTTCGAGTTATGGTGCCCAGGTGGTGAGTTAGCTTTTTTAGAGCGTATGGCCAAAGAGAGTGTGGATTATGCTGAGCAGGTTTGTTGGTTTACCAGTTTAGTGTCGAAGAAAGACAATGTTAAACCAATGCAGCAACTACTTAAGCGCTTAGGGGCTAAGCAGTGTGAAGTTATTCATATGAGCCAAGGACAGAAAATTAGTCGATTGATTGCCTGGAGCTTTCTGGATAAAGATGACCATCTTCAGTGGGCACAAGCATATTGGTCTTAATGTTTCGGCGTTACACTTTTTTGTGACGCTTCCTCCTTCTAAGTTTTGGGTATCTGAAATGCACTCGGATTTACATGCCTCATTAAAAGAAGTTTTTGGCTTTGATCAGTTTCGTTCAGGACAAGAGCAGACTATTCGACAGTTGTTAAAGGGGAGCTCTTCGCTAGCAATTTTCCCTACAGGCTCTGGAAAATCCTTATGTTACCAGTTAACGGCTATACACCTGCCGCATTTAACACTTGTTGTTTCGCCCTTGCTGGCACTGATGAACGATCAGCTATCCTTTCTTAAGCAACAAGGTATTGCTGCGGCGAGTATCGATTCAACCTTGACTGCAGAACAGAGCAGAGATGTTATGTCTGATGTCCGCTCTGGAAAAATTAAAATACTGATGGTATCTGTCGAGCGCTTTAAAAATGAGCGCTTTCGCAGCTTTATCCAATCCGTATCGGTATCTATGCTGGTGATTGATGAGGCGCACTGTATTTCAGAATGGGGTCACAACTTTCGTCCGGATTACCTAAAGCTTCCTGCTTATCGCGAAGAGTTGAAAATACCGCTGGTGTTGTTGTTGACGGCGACAGCGACCCGTAAAGTTAAGAAGGATATGGCAAAGAAGTTTGCTATTCATGAATCGGATATTGTTCAGACTGGTTTTTATCGCCCTAATTTGGATTTATCTGTTATACCTGTTAGTGCAGAGCATAAAGATGAAATGCTTAACCATGTGGTTAGCCAGCAGCAGGGAGCGGGCATTGTATACGTTACATTGCAGCACAGTGCAGAGCAGGTAGCGGAGTTTCTGCGCTCTAAGCAGGTTAATGCAATGGCGTATCATGCGGGTTTACCGAGTGATCTTCGACAGCAAATACAGTCTGATTTTATGCAGGGTGAAATTCAAGTTGTTGTTGCCACAATTGCCTTTGGTATGGGTATCGATAAATCAGATATTCGTTTTGTAATTCACTATGATCTGCCAAAGTCGATAGAAAATTATAGCCAAGAGATTGGTCGTGCCGGTCGTGATGGTTATCAGTCTAGATGCATAACATTGGCTAATTTGGATGGGTTAAATACAGTTGAAAACTTTGTATATGGTGATACTCCTGAATTGAGCGGTATAGATTATGTAATCAATAGTATTAGAAGTGAGTGCCAAAACAGCCAATGGGAGTTGCAGGTATTAGGTCTATCTAATGATAGTAATATTCGTCAATTGCCGTTAAAAACCTTATTGGTACAACTGGAATTACTCGGTGTGTTACGACCTCTTTATGCTTACTTTGCTGAATTCAAAATTAAGCTGTTGAAGTCTGAAGATGATATTTTGGCCTTGTTTTCAGGGGAGCGGCGAAATTTTGTAGCTGCTATTTTTGCCAATACAACCTTCAAGAAAGTGTGGGGTAACCCCAATTTTGAAGCGCTATTTGAAAGCTATCAATGTGAGCGTTCGCGTGTTGTAGTGGCCTTGGAGTACCTACAAGAACAGGGTTGTATTGCGTTAGAAACTAAACGTATCACTGAAGTATTTGCGGTAAACACTTCAGTGTTGTCTGAACCTGATCTGGCGATGACGCTGTATAATTACTTTATTGAAAAAGAGCAAAAAGAGATAGCCCGCATTGCCACCTTAGTTCGTTTTTTTGAACTACCGAGCTGTTTAAGTCATCATTTAGCGCTATATTTTGATGATGCTAATTCCCCTGAAAACTGTGGTCATTGCTCTGTATGCAAAGGGCAGATTGCTAAGTTGGCATACTCCTCTGCTGTTCAATGGCCTGAGGATATGCAGATAAGCCTTATCATAAATTCAATTGAGCAGCATTTAACTGAGAAAACATCAGGGCTCTCTTTGTTAGAGCGAAGCATTGCACTTTCGCAAGAAAATACTAGCCGGTTTTTAGCGGGTATTAGCGTGCCTATATTTAATCGCTACAAAACGAGGAAATTACAGGGGTTTGGTGTGTGTGTGCATATGCGTTATGAGGATGTGCGTAGCAAGGTACAAGCACTATGTTCGCTTTCATGAATGAGATTTTATCGATAACTCACGAATAATGGGGTATCTTTAAATTGAGTACGTGGATAACCGGTTGGTTATTCTTGTTTAAAACATGAAGCGTGCAAAAGGAAAGCATAGCGCCATATAGCACGGGGGTCGTATTAATGACGAACCCAGAGGATCAAAAGCCATCAAGTCATGATGACTCTATTAGGCTGCATTACATACTCGATATTATCATGGAAGGGGTATGGGAGTGGGACGCAAATACTGGCCAGGTGAAGCGTAGCCCGGGTTGGTATCGAATGCTTAATTATAGTCAGAACCTGTTTCCCGAGAACGTTCTTACTTGGGAAAAAGTGATACATCCTGATGATTTTGAAACAGTTATGCATCATTTTGAAGCATATACATCGGGAAAAACCAGCGTTTATGATATTGAGTATCGATGTATTAAAGGCGACGGTGATTTTCTTTGGATTCGAGATCAAGGAAGGATTGTAGAAAGGTCTTCAGAGGGAGGTGCGACTTTTATGGTAGGCGCTCATTCTGACATTCATGAGCTAAAATTGGCGCAAGCCCAACTGCAGGCGCAAAGTGGATTATTAGATCAGGGAAAGCTGACATTCGAACAAGAAGTTGAAAAGCGTACGGCTGAATTAACGCAGGTTAATTTGGAACTTGCTAAGAACCTTAAGAAAATTGAGCGCTTAAGAGATACCGATTACCTCACTTCTGTGTATAACCGTCATAAGTCAGAAACAGAACTCCTCAACGAAATAGCACGCTCAAAACGTTATCATTCTCCTTTGTCTGTTGCCTTATTTGATATCGATGAATTTAAAATAATAAATGATAGCTTCGGTCATCAAAATGGAGACGTAGTGTTACAAAAGGTTAGTCAGTTGGTCATTAATCATATTCGAGAAACAGACACGCTAGGGCGTTGGGGTGGAGATGAGTTCTTTATTATACTACCGGGTGTCAGCTTACTTGAGGCGGTCACGAGTATTGAAAAAATACGTAGTTTGATTGCATCAGAAAAGTTTGGTGAGAATTTAAGGGTAACGTGTAGCTTTGGAGTGACAGAGTATGGCGTAGGAGATACAGTTAGTACGCTTTATAAGCGAACAGATGTCGCGCTTTATAAGGCTAAGCATGCGGGACGTAATGTTGTGGTGCATTATTAAAAGAACCGACTCCCCTCAATAACTCAATGAGTTACCCCCAGAGGGGGCCGGCTGTGCAGGCTATAGATAAAGATAAAGGCTAAATAAACCTATCTCTCCTATCACGCTTAATAGATTCAAACAGCGCTTTAAAGTTCCCTACATCAAACCCTCGCTTCGCTTTACATCAAATAAGCTCAATGAATACTTGGCAAAGGTTTATACAAGGTATTTTGGATTCAAAGCGCGGTTTTGTTCTACTCCAAAGCAGGTACTGTTTTCCTAAAAGGTATGATCGTCGGCTAAGAGTGAGCATAAGTAGTTGTGATTACTCTTGCTGTTTTTTCGTCAGAATTAACCGCGGGAACAGTCGGTAAGCTATTGTAGAAAATTGCAGTAAGTTATTGGCTAATAATTGAAAAACGTCAGCGACGTGATATCTCGCGCATTAAGCTGCTAAGGTCAAGCCCCATCTGATCAGCCATTTTTTCAACATCGCTGGTCTTGCGTGGAGGAACTTTCATAGCGGCTTTTCGCTTTTCTATTTGACGCTTTTTCTCTTGGACTTTTACTTCGAGGTTTTGTTGAAGCTGATCAAGTTGCTCAAGGCTGAAAGAGCGTAGTATTGAAACAAATTCGTCGTCTGTCATTAGTAATAAAAACGCCTGTGTACAAAATAATGATGGGGCATCATTATGGTATTGGTTACGTTAAATCTGGGGGAATACGGGATGTATTCAATGCAATTCTAGCATAAGTAAATATTTTTACTTGATTTACGCTGAATTTAATCCACAGCCTTTCAATACTAGACGCGTAATTAGGGCTGCGGCTGTTTGATAATCTTGATTGTCTAGCTTCTTTTTTCCGGTAACTTTTCCAATTTGCCAGTCAAAATCAGCGTAAGTTTGGGTGGAAGCCCAGATCATAAAGAGTAGGTGTTGGGCATCAATAGGCTCCATTTTTTCTTCACTGATCCACTGATTAATACGAGCAGTCATTTGTGCTGTTTGTTGCATTAGTTTGTCAGAAATGTCTTTGGTTAGGTGAGGCGCGCCGTACATTATTTCACTGGCAAACACTTTTGATGCGTGTGGGTGCTCTTTTGAGATGCGGATTTTGGTACGAATGTATTCTTCTAAGGCAACAGCAGGGTCATCATATTGATCAAATGGCGCTGAGGCTTCCAGTAATGGTTCGATAATTGATTCAAGTACGCAGCGGTACAGATTTTCTTTACTTTGAAAATAGTAGTAAATATTCGGTTTTGGTAAGTCTGCTTTTTTGGCAATATCAATGATTTTTGTTGCAGCGTAGCCCTTTTCTGCAAACTCTATGCAGGAGGCTTCAAGGATGCGTTCACTGTTTATTTCGCGAATTCTGCTCATATATTCTTCTTATGTGAGATACCTTGGGGCGGTATGTCCATCAGTGCTCGTGAAGAGCATTGTTAGTTTCTCTATATTGAGGGTTATCCTAGCGGGCTTCTTGTGTTTGCTCAAGGAGACAATAAAATTGATTGCTCCTGTGAAAAGTAAAACTCATCACAGTTGTCGCCTGGGCCGGTACGATCGATAACTAAGAAGTCGTCGTTATCATGAAGCGCCAATATAGGGTGGTGCCAGACATTTCGCCGGTAATTAATGCCTTGTTTGCCGTGGCTGATGAAGGCTTTTATTTCTGTAGGGTCAATGGAGTCACTTTTGGGTGCTACAACGATGAGAAATGCCGAGTTCTGCATAGGAATAAATGCTTGGCTACCTAACGGGTGCTTTTCTAGCATAAGTATGGGGAGGGGCATGCTTAGTGATGTTGCTCTAAAAATACTAATAATGGCTGCTCCTTGCTCATCTAGGTCAATATTAGCAAGCTGGTGGTAGCGTTTAGTTGAACCATTATTAATAAGAAAGGAGTCTCGGTCTTTGGTTTCAATAACATCGCCAAAGGGAGCAAACGCTTCTGCCGTTAATGGTTGCGGTGTGAGTGTAATCATTGGTAGCTCTCATACTGTGGTGAGAAATTTATAACGAAATATCTAAGATGATGCTTTATGTAAGTGCCCATGCACGCGTAATCGACTAATGCCCCCGTCGGGGAATATATTGAGTTTGATGTGGCTTACTTTTCCTAAATCATTTAACTCTTTAGAAAATAGGTGCTCACTGTCCATTTGTAATTTTTGTGAGGGTAATAGTTCGCGCCAGAATAAACTCCTTGTTGCTATTTGATCATCAGTGCCACTTTCTACAAAAGCCGCTTGAATCGAACAACTATCAGGGTAATTGCCTTTAAAGTGGCATGTGTCAACTAACACGCGTTTTATATCGCATGGGTGTGCCAAGGCAACAATAACCCAGTCATTTCCTGGTACACGTCGTCTTGCTGTTTCCCAGCCATCACCCATATTTATGCCGCGGCCAGGATTTAGGATATTGCTTTTGTTACCGTAGTGCTCATCACTACATGCCAGAGCCCTAGCGCCGTTGGTTGCGGCCGCAAAATCAATCTCTTCATCACCATTATGATTACCCCAATCTCTATGTGGCACACCATAGAGTCTTAAGCGAGCAATACCTCCATCAGGGAAAATATTAAGACGAATATGGGTCCAAGGGCGTTCGTCATCAATCTGGAATAAATTATGGCTATTACCGCTCAAACTGACAGGGCTTAAAACGCTTTCCCATGTGGTGTGCTCATTAGGGGCTTTATCGGGTGAGAAGCAGGCTTCTAAAGACGCAGAAGGAGGGTAGTTGCCCGTAAAGTAAGAGGTATCAATATCAACACCTTTGAATACACCCGCAACGCCTAAGCGGACAATCGCGTAATCATATCCCTCAAAGCGTTTTCGGCGAGACTCCCATCCATCCATCCATTTTCCGTTGTCATCATAGACATCATCTTTCCATACCGGCGCTTCTGGTTGCAGCATGCGGTTGACTTCAGCAAACCAGTCGTCGGTAACAAAGGTGGCTATGCTTCCTAATCGGCTATCAGCAAGGTTTAGAAAATGGGTGAATTCAGTTGGTAGGCTCATCGGTGTTTCTCAGAAAGGTTATAGGGCTTCAAGTCGAAACAGTGCGATTTTGTTGATCTCTGTTATCGCCTGTTTAAATTCGGTGTCTATATCGTTATGGATACGTATTTCAAAGGCTTTTAGTATCTGTAAGCGATTACTTCCTTTCACTGCCATGATAAATGGAAAGTTAAATTTGTCTTTGTATGCCTTGTTCAGCTCTGTGAAGCGTGCAAACTCTTGAGGGTTACATTGATGTATGCCGGCTCCGGCTTGTTCGTCGGTTGAAGAGGCGGTTAGTTCATTGCGCATAGCCGCTTTACCGGCTAAATCTGGATGAACGTTAATCAATCTGAGTTGCTGCCGTTTAGAGGCGTTTATTAAAATATCAGACATTAATTGGTGCAGTTGCTGTATATCATCAGCATTGATCGATGGTAAGAGCATATAAGTGTGCTCTGCGATCCAAGG
Organism: Neptunomonas japonica JAMM 1380; assembly: GCF_016592555.1. NCBI lineage: Bacteria > Pseudomonadati > Pseudomonadota > Gammaproteobacteria > Oceanospirillales > Oceanospirillaceae > Neptunomonas > Neptunomonas japonica. Next base: position 1,462,562 of record NZ_AP014546.1, read on the forward strand.
CGAGTGTTCGTAAATATCTTTAAAATGCTCTACAAATGAAGCTTTAGCCATTGTGCTGGGGTGTAGGGTGCTGAACTTCATGATACCGCCCTTTTTTGTGTTTTATGAGGCGGTTTGTAAGGGTGGTGCTCATACCAGTGGCGTGCAATGTCAATGCGGCGAGCATACCAGACCTTCTCAAACTGTTGTGTATAGGCAATAAAGCGCTTGAGTGCAGCGATACGTCCAGGACGGCCAATTAAGCGGCAATGAAGGCCTATAGATAGCATTTTGGGTGCGTCCTCACCTTCTTCGTAGAGTGTATCGAAGCTATCTTTCAGGTAATTAAAGAATTGCTCACCGCTGTTAAAGCCTTGGACCGTTGAAAAGCGCATATCGTTTGTATCGAGTGTGTAAGGAATCACTAAGTGCCCTTTGTCTTGATTTGCAACCCAGTAAGGCAGGTCATCATCATAGGCATCTGAGTCGTATAAAAAACCACCTTCTTGCATTACAAGTTTACGAGTATTGATGCTGTTACGGCCGGTGTACCAGCCCAAAGGGCGTTCACCGGTAATAGTAGTGAGAATGCTGATGGCTTTATCAAGGTGTACGCGTTCCTCTTCTGGGCTCATGGTTTGATAGTCGATCCAGCGATAACCATGGCTGCAAATTTCGTGATTAGCCGCGGCCATAGCTTTGATAACATCAGGGTGGCGTTCAGCGGCCATAGCAACCGCAAATATGGTAAGAGGGATTTGATGCCTCTTAAAGAGATCGAGGATTCTCCACACACCTGCACGGCTGCCGTATTCGTAGATAGATTCCATGCTGATGTGGCGTGCGTGGCGAAAAGGCTGAGCAGAAGGTATTTCAGATAGAAACGCTTCAGATTCTTCATCCCCGTGTAGTACGCAGCGCTCGCCACCTTCTTCATAATTTAAAACGAAGGACAGTGCGATTTTTGCATCGTTAGGCCAACGTGGCTGTGGTGGGCGTCCAGCATAGCCAATAAGATTACGGGGGTAGCTCATATCATTTACTCAGAATTATGGCTTTTGATAGATTAGTGAATGAATATTATCTAATTAATTGTATACAATAAAATGTGGAATATATAAAGTTATTAAGCGCTAAAAGTAGATTGTTTCTAGTAATAAATTGATTTTAAGTGAGGTATTTTAAATTTAGTAACTTGATTGTATACAATGTATTCATAAAATTTTTCTATAGGATTTACCATGGGGTATTTAACGACACATGTACTTGATACAGCACAAGGTTGCCCAGGAAGCGCAGTCCGAGTGCAATTATTTCGGCTCAGTGGTATTAGCCGAGTGCTAATAAGTGAAATGCTTACAAATACTGACGGTCGTACTGATTCTCCCATACTGCCAGAAGATGAGTTTTCAGTAGGCAACTATGAACTTGTGTTTGCCGTAGGTGATTACTTTAGGGCAAGAGGTGTTGAGCTTGCTGAACCCGCTTTTATTGATGATGTTTCAATTCATTTTGGGATAGCAGAGAAAGGCTCCCATTACCATGTACCGTTACTGGTATCGCCGTACAGTTATTCGACGTATCGAGGTAGTTAATTCAGTATCGTGCCTATGTATAAAAAAGGATCACGTTCCTTTTTATACTCTAATTAAGATTAAAAACTCGTATTTATACTGAAAAACTACTTTTTTAAGAGATTTTCGCTTTATGGCTTTACAAAATAGAGCTGCGCAAGATGAGGTGATTTATGGCCATATCTTCGATGCTATCTTAGAGCAGAAGCTTGCTCCAGGTACAAAGCTTAGTGAGGAGTCACTAGGAGATATTTTTGGTGTTAGCCGCACAGTGATTCATCGTGCGTTGTCACGTTTAGCGCATGAGAAAGTTATTGTTCTTCGTCCTAATAAAGGCGCAATGGTGGCCAGCCCAACGGTAGATGAGGCTAAGCAGATTCTTTTTGCCCGACGTGTTATAGAAAAAACAGTAATTGAGCTGGCGACAGAAAACGTAATTAATAAGCAGTTAGGTCCGTTGCGTAAACTCGTTAAGGAGGAACAGGATTGCTTTGCACGAGGAGACCGAGGCACAGGTCTCCGCTTATCTGGTGAATTTCATCTTCAACTGGCTGAAGTCTCAGGTAATAAATCGTTACATAGTTTTTTACGTAGTTTGGTGTCGCAGTCCTCATTAATCATTGCGCTATACGAAAGCGATACGCAAACCCATTGCTCTTATGATGAACACTTAGCATTGATTGACGCCGTGGCCGCAAAAGATAAGGAGAGGGCGCTACTGTTAATGGAGCACCACCTAGACCATGTTGAGCAAAAATTAACCTTGCATGATGAAAATACCAAAAGTGATTTAAAAGCTGTATTTTCTAATGTATTGGTATGAAAACGTCAGTTATAAGCCTAGATTTCCGTAATCATCGCTAAGTTTTGACTCCCCTTAATAAAAATCTTATAGTCGCTTGCCGGATGAGTAATCCGGTTTCGTTCTCGGGGCGGGGTGTAATTCCCCACCGGCGGTAAAAATAGAGGGTAGCGCACGTTACCTTATTGTTTAAGCCCGCGAGCGCCTTTTGTTTTAGTGCTTTATAGCCTGTTATAAAAGGGTCAGCAGATCTGGTGAGAACCCAGAGCCGACGGTTATAGTCCGGATGATAGAGAGCGTGTCAGACAAAACCACACTACTGTTAATTCAGTGAGTTGTTTAATGCCCGATAGATTTATATTGCGGGTATTAATTGCCTGTCCGTTCGCCCTGATTCAGCAAATTTTGATGGATTTTATCAATGAATCAGAGCTCAACGAATACACCAATGTTAGATGTAAAAAACCAACGTATCGCATTTATCCATGCTTCTTGGCATACCGATATAGTCTTGAATAGCCTAGAAGGCTTTCGGGCCGAAATGGCCGAGTGTGGTTATGATATCGATAAAATTGATGTTGTGGCCGTTCCAGGCGCTTACGAAATACCGTTGCAAGCTAAGCTATTAGCAAAATCAGGCCAGTATGCCGCTATTGCTTGCAGCGGGTTAGTGGTTGATGGGGGGATTTATCGCCATGAGTTTGTTGCTCAAGCCGTGTGTAGTGGTTTAATGCAGGTACAGCTTGAAACAGAAGTACCGGTATTAACGGCTGTACTAACGCCGCATCACTTTCACGATAATGAAGAACATGTGACGTACTTTTTGCGGCATTTTATAAAAAAAGGCCGTGAACTTGGTAGTGCCTGCGATAGTGCTATACGTTTGACGGCAGCGTCCAAGGCATTAGAGAGTACAAGAATCTAGATAATAAATAAGAGTTATTCATGTCCCGTTTGCTTGATAGAAATGCTATAGGGCATGGTGCTAAACAGTAGTAGTTATTAACCTGTAATACCCATAAGGAATACGATGTATGAATATAACGAAGGTGGAATCTGAGCCAAAATTAATTGCCTTCGTTAGTCGTGTTCCTGCTGCTGAAGTAGAGCAATGGATATTGATCTTAAATAAGCTGCTACCGGACAGCGACGTCTGTTTATTTGATAGTTTAACGCCGTTGCAAAAGCAGCAATGTACATTGGCTGTTGTGGCTAACCCAGACCCAGAAGAATTGCGCCAGTTACCTAATCTTAAATGGGTACACAGTACATGGGCCGGTGTTGAGCGTATGGTCGCTGAGCTTATGGTGGCAGGGAGTGGTGTATCATTTCCCATTGTGCGTTTGGTAGACCCTGCACTTGCGCAAACTATGGCAGAAGCGGTATTGGCTTGGACGCTCTATTTGCATCGTGAGATGCCTACTTATCGTATGCAGCAAGCTAATACTCAATGGGTGCAGCTGCCTTATATCGGGGCAAGTGATCGTACCGTTGCTATATTAGGTTTGGGCAAGTTGGGAGCACATGCTGCTAAGCGCCTGCAAGTTAACGGCTTTAGAGTGTTGGGCTGGAGTCGGCATAAAAAAACGCTTGAGAGCATTCAAACGTTTGCTGCTGAAGATGGGTTAGAAACCGTACTATCACAAAGTGATATCGTGATTAACTTATTGCCGTTAACCAATGAAACACGCGGCTTGCTTAATGCTAAGGTTTTTGGCCAATGTAAATGGGGTGTTTCTATTATCAACTTTGGCCGCGGCGCGACAGTTAATGAGGGGGACTTGATCGCCTCATTAGATGCAGGTCTTATTTCTCATGCTGTTCTTGATGTATTCGAAGAAGAGCCACTGCCGGCTAATCATCTTTATTGGGCACATGAAAAAATTACGGTATTACCGCATATTTCTGCGCCTACAAATATCAGTAGTGCCAGTAAAATTGTGGCTAACAATATACGTGAATATTATAAGTCTGGGTTGATACCTGAAGCAGTGGACCGCGCTTTAGGTTATTAAGTCATGACTTAAAATAGTAATTGATTTTCCAAAGCCATATTTGCACAAAATCTGGAAGCGATATATTGTCCACTAAATGTATAAGCTCTATATTAGCTGTATGCGCATAGCTATTTAAAAAAGAGTTGCCGTCTGCGCTATGTAACCAAATAAAACCACCAACATTTAGTACCACAGTAAACCATAAAACATTAATGAACGATTGCTTAGATGATTTGTGGCGTAAGGTTTGTTGGGCAAGCAGAGCACCAGGCCAGCCTCCTGCTAATGCAAAGAGGTGCAAGGTACTCTCTTTTGTTCTCCAGCGACCGTTGATGGCAGCCGACTTATCCAAAGCATAAGTGATAAAGGTGATGATACTCATTGCCAAGTAAATGGCTAAGACTAAAAAAGGCAAGGTGTATAAGGTAACAGAGGCCGTTACTAAAATAGCAAAAGCAATAAAAGCAGCAAAACTAAGTATTTTCATCATCGTGAGTTATCTGTGTTTATTGAAAGGTACCGGTGCCTTTGTGTTTGGCTTTATACATGGCGTCATCTGCAAAAGAGAGCAATGCATCAGAGGTGGTGCCGTTGTAGGGGTATGTGGCAATGCCTATACAGCAGCTGATATTTACTGTGTCATTATCGAGTTTGAATGTTCTACTGAGCGCTTTAATCAATATTTTTGAAACAGTAATGATATCTTCTCTTTTTCGTGTATTTTCTAGCAATAGTATGAATTCATCACCACCGTAGCGTGCCAATGTGTCTGATTTGCGAATTGATTTCATCATACGGCGAGCCGCCTCTTGTAAGACTTTGTCGCCAAATGCGTGGCCTTTGCTATCATTCACAATCTTAAATTTATCTAAATCAATATAGAGAAGTGTAAAGTTACTTTTGTTTCTTTCACACTGGTCAATTAAGTGCGAAATCCGTTCTAGTAACAAGTAACGGTTTGGAGTCTGAGTTAAGTGGTCATAGTGAGCAAGCTGTGTGAGATGTTCAGACTTTCTGATACGCTCAGTAATGTCTCTATTAATACCAAGTGCACCAATAATCTGATTGTTATCGTCGAGCAAAGGGACACACATAGACTCAATCCAGCCAGTTGATCCATCTTTTCGCCGCATTTTTACTTCGCCCGCCCACTTGCCAAACTCTTCAACAGCCGCAATAACTTCAGCGGTAATGTGTGCAGAGTCTTCGGGTACATGGAGAATAGAAACGGGCTCTCCGATAGCTTCCGCTTGAGAGTAACCGTATAGATCTTCGGAACCTTTGTTCCAGTCGGTGATAATACCTTGCAAGTCAGTAATGACGACAGAGTCAAAGAGGTAGTCGAACGCTTTTGCACGCTGCTCTTTCTTTTTTATATCCATTCTAAACAAACTCATTTAGCCGTGGTGACGCGATAAAAATAGGTAGATAGATAAGTAAACAGCATGATTCTCAATGTGAATATGATTGTAACAGTATAGATAAATATATTCGTAATCCAGCAAAAACGAAATGCCTTCTTTAGGCACTTGTGCCACACTGCGCGCTTTTTAAGCATTCTGAAATTTCTATGGAAACACAAATTGTATATGCCTTTGTGACGGGGCAGCAGGCAAACCGTTTTTTAAACGCGCTCAAAGTCTGGAGTGTTGCCGATGTGCAGGTAAAACTCTATCGCGGTGCCGATAAAGTTAAAGTGTCTTATTATTTTTCTGAAGACGGCTTTGATGCAACTAGCTCACAGCTTGATGAGTTGGCAGAGGTTTACGGTGGCAAGGAGCTGTTGTAATAATTAGCCGCACATCTGGAACGGTAGATTTTTAAGAATATAGCGCTTATTCTGATGATTATCGCCCTTTGAGTCCAGCTAGGGATACGGCGATAGATAAAATGGAATAGTTAGCAATGGAGTGACTGAGTAAAACTAAAACTGGATTAAAACCTCAGAGGGCTAGATTATGAGCGCCCATGATCAACCGCTTTTCTTCATGCTTGTCGGCATTTGTGCATTTCTTTTTTTCGTTGCTTGCCTGCGTCATTATAGTTCCCGTAGTTTTTTGCCGCCAGAATCATGGTTGCTATTGGCAGGTGTGGTTTATGGGTCGGTACAACATAATTACTTGCCTACTCTACCTGTTATCGAGCTCTCGCCTGAGCTGGTGATCTGGTTATTGCTACCCATTATTATCTTTGCTAGTGCTCGCAATACCTCAATCCCCGCACTCAAAAAGGATACGATACCTATCTTCTGCTTTGCAGGTTTAGGCGTTATTTTGACACTGTTTCTGATTGGTATTCCTCTCTCGTGGATCATGTCTATTCCCCTTACTGACAGTCTGTTCTTTGCGGCGGCAGTCGCTGCAACTGACCCTTCTGCCGTAGCGGCTATCTTTCAGCGCTTTCCTATTCCAGAACGATTAAATGTTTTACTCGAAGGTGAGTCTACTTTTAATGATGGAACCGCCATCGTACTGTTTAGTTTAATGGCGGCATTGGTGTTAACTGATGCGCCTCTCTCATTGGGGCAGGCGTTACTGCAATTTTCCTGGTCTATTGCGGGCGCTATTCCTCTTGGGTTAGCACTGGGTTGGTTGGCGGGGAAGCTAGTGCAGCACTGGGGAGAGCAGAACCGTTTTCCCGGTTTAACGCTGACATTGTTATTGGCATACGGCAGTTATTTGTTAGGAGAGGGCGTATTTCATGTCTCGGGTGTTATTACTGTGCTGTGTGCGTCTTTGGCATTTATTCGCAGTCGCCAGGCAGGTGTTCAGCCTAAAGAAGGTGAGTTGTTTACTTCCTTTTGGGAATATTTAGAAGTATTAGCGGGTAGCATTTTGTTTTTCTCACTAGGGACAGCGGCAGGGGCGCATGACTTTCCTATTAATTGGGCGCTTCCGGGTGTCATCATCGTATTGCTAGTGTCACGAGCGGTTATAGTTTATGGGGGTTCGTTATTATTAAGTGCATTACGCAAGCCGCTCCCTTTAGCGTGGCAGCATATAATGATGCTTGGTGGCTTGCGTGGTGCAGTGTCTGCTGCTTTGGTACTGATGATCCCTGCAGACTACATTTATCGGTTTGAGATGTTGTGCTTAGTTTTTGTTTTATGTCTTTATACGTTGGTGGTTCACCCGCCGTTGCTGCGTCTGTATTTGCAAAGAGTCAAGTTAGCTGAGACACAAGAGCAGAATTAGTGAATCTCTAGCACCTGACGCGGTGCCTTAACTTATTAAGAGAAGAAATAATTTCAAAAAACTGTCACCTTTTTCTGTGCGGTGCATCTTTATGGGTATAGATCATAAAGATGGCTAAACGGGAGAAACCTATGTCAGTTCAATTTTCCAAACCAAAAACTCTATTATCAGTCGATGTTTTACCTTCCGCTTCAACTGCTGTGCAAGAAACAACTAACCGTCGAAGTTTTTTACGTTCAGGAGGGCAGCTGACATTGTCAGCAATGGCTATTTCTATGTTGTCAGGCCTTAACGCTAAAGTGGCTAGTGCGTCAGATAAACAAACTATGATGGATATACAAATCTTAAATACAGCGATTGCTGCTGAGCATGAAGCGGTAGCCGCCTATCAAGTAGGTGCAGAAAGTGGCTTGCTGTCATCGGCTATACTCAATGTGGCAGTACAGTTTCAGGGGCATCATAAAGAACATATTGATGCACTTTCTAAAGCGGTAGGTTCTTTAGGTGGGGAGGCCGCAGGTCCATTAGCAATATATCAATTTCCAGTAGAAAAATTGAAAACTGAAACTGATGTATTAACTTTCGCCGCCTCTTTAGAGCGTGGAGCAGTGAGTGCTTATGCCGGTGCTATTCCTTTATTTGAACAACGAGAGTTGTCTAAAGCCGCTGCCAGTATTCTGGCTGATGAAGCCATGCACTGGGCAGTATTGAGACAAGTATTAGGGCTTAATCCGGTGCCGGGAGCTTTCTTTTCATGAGTGCTTGCCGTGCAGTGCTGGTATTTACATGTTGTGTATTTTGCAGCTTTAATATTAGTGCATACGCGGCACCGCCTCATTATGTTATGTGTATGGGGTGCCACTCTCCATCTTATAACCGCACAGGCCCTAAGCATTGTGGTGTATTTGGTCAGTTGGCTGCTCGTCAGGAAGGGTTTCAGTACAGTGAGGCATTAACAATGTCTCGACTGCGCTGGGATCGGCAGACGCTGGATAAGTTTCTTGAAAGCCCTGCGGCTATGGTGCCGGGTACTTCAATGACCTTTGCCGGTATAACTGATGCAAACGTGAGAACCCAGTTAATTGATTACATTGAGCTCCTCACAACTGATCATAATGATTGTCGCTAAGTAAGGTATGAACAATGGATTCTTCAGCACAAGCGTTACCAATGGATACTGCACTTTCAGGTCTACAAGAAGAAACTGATTTTGAGTTAATAATTCGGGTTCGATCAGGTTTTTCAGCGGCTTTTGAGCCATTAATGCGGCGTTATAATCAGCGTTTGTATCGATTGTCGCGTAGTTTATGTAAAAGTGATGCGGATGCTATGGATATTCTACAAGATAGTTACGTGATTGCTTATGAAAAAATAGCACAGTTTAGCGGCCCCGAAGGCTTTGCTGGCTGGCTATCTCGTATTGTACGCAATGAGGCGCTTATGCGAATACGTAGGAACAAGCTTGTTGATATTTGCTCTATCCAAGATCATGAGCCAGTTGAGTTGAATAACGAGGGGCCATCGGCTGTGTTAGCTCAGAGGCAGCTGGCAAAAATCATCGAGCAAGCTATTGACCAGTTACCTGACAGCTATTCGAGCGTATTTGTATTACGAGGTGTACAGCAGTTATCTACACAAGAAACTGCTGACTCGCTGGATCTACACATCGATGTGGTTAAAACACGTTTCTCACGAGCCAAAAAGCTTTTACGTAGCCACTTAGAGCAACACATTCAAGCGGCGGGGCTAGAAGTATTTGAGTTTGCCGGTGAGAACTGTGATGCGGTGGTTAGTAATGTCATGGGGCGGATAATAGAGCGCTCGTAAATTCTAGAAAGTAACTTTTAAGTACCACTACTTATTGAATTGCCTTTCGTAAGGAATACCATCATGGTCTCCATCCATTTTGGTACTTGGGCAATGGCGAATAAAATAGACAGCTTCTTCGTAGGATCTCATTTGTGAGCAATGTTGGCGGCCATCGCATGTATATGATGGCCTAGGAGCTGCCTTAGTTGTGCTTTTAATTGGTGAAAATGACGAAATGCTAGGAAGCGAGTTTGTTCCCATAATATTGTTTGAGTAATACTGCCACCCACCAAAACCAATTAGCCCAATAAACAATAATTTCTTCATTTAGTTACCTTCCTTGATTAATTTTCTAGGGCGCCTACATAGCCCTTAATTATCTGATTGTTCGCTGGCGAGTTGTTACTTATGAGTTTTCTATGAAGCCAGTTGTTTTTTGTCCGGCCGATAAAAGTAAAAAAGTAGCAGTGAGGTAATCGCGCCCAGCGTATCGGATAACATGTCTTTTTGAGCATCCCAGATGTCGCCTTGTGAGCCTAAAAACTCGACGCCTGCATCACCACCTTCGAGCGCTGCATACCACCACTCGATGATTTCGTATGCCGCAGCAACACTCATAATAAAGAATAGGCTAAATGTCATTGCTAATTTAAAACCACAGTAGCCTTTACGTAATAACCACTCAGCCATAGCGAAGGCATAAAAGCCAATAGTAAAATGGCCTATGCGATCAAAATGATTACGCTCGGCTCCTAGCTGCTCTGTTACCCAGCCAAAAGGAACATTCGCGAATGTGTAGTGTCCGCCTACCGTATGCCAAAAAATCCAGATAAAAACTAATCCATAAGCCAGGTTGCTGAAGCGAAACTTATGGAATGTGAAAACCAAAATTAGAAAGATAGCGATGACAGGGATAATCTCTGCGATCCACACCTCGCGGGAAACAGGGCTGATACCCAGTACAATAGAAAAAACCAAGTAGGTTCCAGCAAGTATATGCGGGAAATATTTACTAATCATTTATAGAGATCTCTGTAGTGAATGTTTAGGCATGATAATTAACGTAACTGTAACTACACGCCAAGCAATGGCAAGTGTCTGATTGCTTTATATTTTAAGGAAAGTTCAAGGCAGTGCCGTAGCGCGCTTTGCGGGAAAGGATCATTTACGTGCAACACAATTGCACGGTTGCCTCGAAATTCTAGCGTATCTGAATATAACTCTTTAAATGTGTCTACAAGTTTAGTTTTACAATTAAAAAAGACGAAGTACTGCTCAGGGTATTTTGGCTTCCAATCCAAGCGTACTGTGCTGCCACCTTTCACAAAATAACTAGGCTCTTCCCATTTAAGTGTTTCTTCCACGTCACCTAAATGATTATCGTGAATGATTGCTAGCATTAAAGCGCGAACCTCCATTAAAATTATCCTGATATGCTCAGGGTAGCTATTAAACTTTTCTTGAACCGCTGGCTGCATCTAAGGGTTTCCTATTTATATTCTTTGCTGCGTACGAGCTGTTACAAGCCTTCATCTTTTATAAGTGTTAATAGTTTACCAGCTCAGAATTTACCATTTTCGTTCTTCCACTCGCTGCGTGGGGGAATCGACTCACTGGTGTCCCAGTGTTCCACAATCTTGCTGTTCGCAATGCGATATAGATCATAGAATGATGTATGGACACCATCCCGAAACCCTTCGCAGGCTGCTAAGACAAAATTGCCCTCTGCCAATAGTTTGTGCGGTTTGTCGTATTGAATGAAACCAACGTCTTCTTTAGATTGCCTTGTGAGAGCAGCATGTAATGGGGATAACTCATCCGCGAGGTGAGGGCTATGTTCTATATAGGGCTGAGCATTAACAAAATACGACATTTTGTGGGTTTTATTATTGATTAACACTTCACTTATAAACGCACGAACGAGTTCTCGGTTTGATTCTGTCTTTTCAATATCAGTTAAAAGAGTTCCACCATCAACCATAGAGTGGCCTGATTGATTAGGGCCTTTTCGAAGCTGGATGTTGTCCCAGTGTTCCACGGTTTGATCACCTTCGAATCTAAATACTTCAAACCCAACTCTAGAGGTATCGAATTCATATTCCGTATGAGCAAATACGTATTCGCCATCTGAAAAAATTCGAACAATATTGACCCTCGGAGAGCTCTTGGATAAACGTTTGAATAGTGCTGCGAGACCTTCACTCCCTTCATGGGTCTGGGGGTTATGCTGAATATATTTATCAGGATTCACAACAGCAACTGATGCTTCGTCACCCGTTTCGATGCCTTTCAACAGGGTATGAATTTGTTCCTTTCGTTTTAACGTCATGGGCTGCTCCGGTTACTGACTAGCCGTTTATTTTTAATGAGTTAGATCCAAATTTCTATCTATTTTAGGGGGCAGGTTATCCACTTCTTTAGGGTTAAAGCTGACCCTGTAAAGAGGCTTAAGAAGCATTAAATACTGTTTCAATGGGTGGTGGGTTACGTAAGGTTTGCTGCACTACACAGCATCGTTCTGCGGCTACTTGTAGTTTTTGGAGCATAATAGGATCGGTGCCTTCTTTGGCACGTAGTTGTACTGAGCAGTGTATGTTTTGAAAACCGACAGGTACGTTTTTATCTATGCCCATCGTGCCACGTACATCGACCTTTGCTTCTACGCTTACGTTAAGCTGCTCTAATTCTATGTTCAATAAATTAGCGACCATACGGATGGAAGAGTCTTGGCATGCAGCGAGTGCTGCACATAACATATCACCAGGTGTTGGAGCATCGTGTAAGCCACCCAGCGCATGATGTACACCAATCGGCACATTTACACCGCAGCCTTGCATGGGTTCAACAATGGAGTGGAAAGGGTCGTTAGCATCAGGGCCGCAAGTGCGTGCATGGTCTGTCACTATGGCTGTTTCAGGAGATGTTTTGTATTGAGCACGTAGAGGTTGTTGGGCTTCGTTAACGCTGATTTTTTTCATGATGGATCCCTACTATATCGCTTGTTAAACGGTATTTAGCAGAAAGGACATCTTACACTCTTTCTATCGGCGACTATCTAAAACAGTAGACTAGCTATTATAAAACGCTGTTTTCAACCATAGCGCTGCACTGTTTTGGGTGCAAGACCTTGTGATTAATAGCTATGGTTGAGGTGTTGATAGCTGAAAAGTTAATGGTTAAAAAGGTAATCAGCCTCGAGTGTGTAAGGCTTTACCCATAGCGTATGTGGCTTTAATAGCGCGGTCGTCACCGAGCGTCATTAGCACAAATAAGCGTTCTTCAAGTGATGTTGCTTGTTTCATACGATAAGTCATTAATGGCGTGGAGTGGTAATCCAGTATAACAAAGTCGGCTTCAGTGCCGGGTTGCAATGTGCCAATTTTCTCTTCTAATTTAAGTGCGCGTGCACCACCCAGTGTAGCCAGGTAGAGCGATTTAAATGGGTTGAGTTTCTCCCCCTGCAATTGCATGACTTTATAAGCTTCATTGAGGGTTTGTAACATCGAAAAGCTGGTACCTGCACCAACATCAGTGCCAAGGCCTACTTTAATATTGTGTTGTTCTGTTTTAGCCAAATCAAACAAGCCGCTGCCTAAAAATAGATTGGACGTAGGGCAAAAAGCAAGGGCAGAGTCGGTTTCTGCTAAGCGCTTACATTCGTCATCACACAGGTGTACACCGTGAGCGAACACGGAACGCTCGCCTAGTAAATCAAAATGGTCGTATACATCTAGGTAACCGTTTTGATCAGGGAACAGCGCTTTAACCCATTCTATTTCTTGTTTGTTTTCGCTTAAATGAGTGTGCATATAAAGCTCTGGGTATTCTTTCAGCAGTTTTCCCGCTAACGTGAGCTGCTCGTCGCTGCTGGTGGGCGCAAAGCGAGGTGTAACGGCGTAATGTAGTCTGCCTTTGCCATGCCAACGTTCGATCAGGTTTTTGCTGTCTTGATAGCTGCTTTCTGGGGTGTCGGTAAGCGTGTCTGGCGCATTGCGGTCCATCATCACTTTACCAGCAATCATTCGCACGTTACGGCTTTGTGCTGCTTCAAAAAAAGCATCTACAGATTGTGGGTGTACTGTGCCAAACACCAATGCAGTGGTGGTGCCGTTGCGTAATAGCTCGGTTAAAAAGATCTCAGCTACGTTATCGGCGTAGCTTTTATCAGCAAACTTGTGTTCTTCAGGAAACGTGTAGTTATTAAGCCAATCGAGTAGTTGTTCGCCGTAAGAGGCTATCATGCCGGTTTGCGGGTAGTGAATATGTGTATCGATAAAGCCCGGTGTTATCAGTGCATTATTATAAACAGTGACGGGTGTATCGGCGGCTAATGTGCTGAGTAATGCTTCAGCGTGACCAACGGCCTTTATTAATCCATTTTCTACAACGAGTAGGCCGTCTTCAAAGTATTGATAGCTGGCATCTATGCCTACCTTTGCCGGATCTTCAAGAGTATGAATAATGGCGGCGCGGTATGCGTGAGCGTGCGAAGGGAAAACAGTAGTTTGTGTCATCGGTTTTGTGCCAGTTATGCTGTGTGTTGAGTTAAGTGGTTGGCTTTAGTTTTGCTACTTGTAGCGGCTGCTTGATAATGGGTAATGAATTCAGCAGCAATGGATACGGCAATTTCACCAGGTAGTTTACCGCAGACCTCGGCCAAACCTACAGGGCAATGTAACTGTGCAATGCTGTTCTCATCAAACCCTCTATGGCGCAGGCGATGCTCAAATTTGCGCCGTTTGGTATTTGACCCAATCATACCGATGTAACGATAGTCGTCTCGTTTGAGGATAGCTTCTACTAATGCTTGATCTAGCTGGTGGTTGTGAGTCATTACTAAACAGTAGCTAAAAACGGGTAAGTCAGGTACTTCATCGGCTGGCTCGTCACATAAGCAAAGAGTAGTATTAGGCGGTAGTTCTGCAGGGAATTGTTCTGCGCGGTTATCGATCCATGTGACTTTGCAAGGAAGGTTACCCAGTAAAGGAATCAACGCTTTTGCCACATGGCCTGCACCAAATAGAGCAACATGTAAAATCGGTGGGTTGATGGGTTCAAATAGCAGTTGGATTGCACCGCCGCAGCATTGTCCAAGGCTGGCGCCTAATGCATAACTCTCAAGCTGTGCGCTGCTGCAATGTTCGCTTAATAGCTGGCGGGCTTGTTTTATCGCCTTATGTTCTAGGTGGCCGCCACCAATAGTGTCGTAACTATCATCAGCAGTAACAATCATCTTGGTGCCTGCGTCTCGGGGTGTTGATCCGCGATTTTCAATGACAGTAATCAATATCGCTGCTATGCCTTCGCTGTTTAGGCGGTGGAGCGTATTCAGCCAGCTCATGGTGATTGCTCTGCTGTCATCTGCTTACGTAATGCTTCTACACCCATGAGAACTTTTTCAGGTGTGGCGGGGGCATCTATCTGCGGATGAATTCGATAATCGGAAAGGCTAGATACTGCATCTTTAATTGCCGACCAGACTGAAATCCCCAGCATAAAGGGTGGCTCGCCTACTGCTTTAGAATGAAAAACAGTGTCTTCTGGGTTTTTACGGTTCTCGATCAGTTTGACTCGAAAGTCTAGGGGGGTATCCGCAATCGCTGGAATTTTATAGCTGGCTGGGCTATTGGTGGTAAGCTTTCCTTGTTCGTTCCATACAAGCTCTTCGGTCGTTAACCAGCCCATGCCTTGAATAAAACCGCCTTCAACTTGCCCAATATCGATAGCAGGGTTTAGCGATGCGCCAACATCATGAAGAATATCGGAACGTAGTACTTTGTACTCGCCTGTTAAGGTATCAATAACGACTTCTGAGCACGCGGCTCCGTACGCGAAGTAGTAGAATGGGTGCCCGCTGGCTGTGTCCCGATCGTAGAAGATTTTAGGTGTTTTATAAAACCCCGTGCTCGAAAGTGACACTTGTGCAAAGTAGGCGAGCTGCACCAAATCATTAAAACTGATGAACTGTTCGCCTGCTTGAATCAGGTTGTTGTTGAATTTGACCTCACTAACATCAACGTCAAAATGCTCTGCAGTAAAGTCGATTAGGCGTTGTTTAAGGGTATGAGCAGCCGCTTGAGCCGCTTTCCCGTTAAGATCTGCTCCAGAGGACGCCGCTGTTGGCGAGGTGTTTGGCACTTTGTCGGTATTGGCGGCAGTGATTTGGATACGTTCCAAATCTACCTGAAACTCTTCGGCGACTATTTGAGCAACCTTGGTATTGAGCCCTTGGCCCATCTCTGTACCGCCGTGATTCAGGTGAATACTGCCGTCTGTATAGATATGGATGAGAGCACCCGCTTGATTCAAAAAAGTAGCAGTGAAGGAGATGCCAAATTTAACAGGTGTAAGTGCTATGCCTTTTTTTAATATTTGGCTGGATTGATTAAACAAAATAATCGCTTTGCGACGTTCGCTATAACTGGCGCTTTGCTCTAGATCAGAGGTTATCTCGTCTAGAAAATTGTCTTCTACTGTTTGGTGATAGTGAGTGATATTACGCTCGGTTTTTCCGTAAAAATTACGCTTACGAACGTCTAGTGGGTCTTTACCTAAATGGCGAGCGATATGATCCATCACGTTTTCAATTGCTACCATGCCTTGTGGTCCGCCAAAACCTCTAAAGGCAGTGTTGGAGGCTAGGTTAGTTTTGCAACGGTGGCCGGTAATTAACGCATTTCCTAAATAATAGGCGTTATCAGCGTGGAACATGGCACGATCAATGATGGAGCCAGATAGATCGGGTGAGTAGCCACAGTTACCTGCCAGTTGTATATCGATACCCTGTATCCTGCCGGTATCATCAAAGCCGACATCATATGCGATATAAAAAGGGTGTCGTTTCCCGGTCGCTAGCATGTCGTCAATGCGAGGTAGGCGCATCTTTACGGGCTGCCTTGTGATGTTTGCAACCACCGCAGCCATACACGCAGGGCCTGCGGCTTGAGTCTCTTTTCCACCAAAGCCACCGCCCATGCGACGTATATCAATAATGACTTTATTCATGGGTAGGCCGAGCACACTGGCGACTAGTTTCTGTATTTCAGTGGGGTTTTGTGTGGAGCAATGTACCAGCATGCCACCATCTTCGGTTGGCATCACGGAAGAGACTTGGGTTTCGAGGTAAAAATGCTCTTGCCCACCAATATGCAGTTCACCCTGTAAGTGGTGAGCTGCATCATTAAGTGCTTTGCTCGCATCGCCGCGCGTGTGTTGGTGGCTATCTTGTATAAATTGTTTGTTGTCGAGTGCTTGTTTTACATCTAACACGGCGGTGAGCGGTGTGTATTCAATAATGGCGGCGTTGGCCGCCTCACGAGCGATATCAAGTGAGCTGGCAGCAACCGCAAGTATCGGCTGGCCTAAGTATTCGACTACGCCATCGGCCAGTAATGGGTCCCCGGGAAACACTGCCCCAATATCTAGGTTGCCGGGTATGTCCTTTGCGGTGATGACACAGGATACCCCAGGTATTTGATAACAGGGGGCTGTATCTATTTTGCTAATAGTTGCATGAGCTTGCTCGCTAAGGCGTGCATATAAATGCAGTTGGTTTGGATATTCTAAGTGATCATCGACATACAGGGCTTCACCGCTGACGTGCCTTGTTGCACTTTCATGTGGGATCTTTTTACCTACGCCGGTTTTTAGATCTTGCTTAAACTGTCTCTCCAGTTCTACTTGCGAAGTGTTGTTGACGGCTTCTGTATGATTAGACTTAATATGGTTAGACATAGTCAGTCACCCTCGTTGGCAAGCTATTAGGCTGCGACTCTATCCAGCACTTTAATAGTAAGTTGCGTGCCGCTTGCGAACGGTACTCTGCACTGGCGCGAAAATCAGAGAGAGGTGTGAAGTCTTGGTCTAAGGCATTCATTGCCGTTTCAATACTGGCTTTATTCCATGGCTGGTTGAGTAATGCTTGCTCGCAATAACTGGCCCGTTTAGGAATGGCCGCCATGCCACCGAAGGCGATGCTAGCCTCAGTAACCTGGCCATTTTTAAGTTGGATATGAAAGGCACCACAGACGGCAGAAATATCATCATCGAGGCGTTTGGAAAGCTTATACACCTGATAGATTGAGCCTGCTGGTTTACGAGGAATAATAATTTTCTCGATGTATTCGCCAGCGACTAAATGGGTTTTACGGTAATCGATAAAAAAAGCTTCTAATGGCATGCTGCGTACAGCACCCGCGTGGCGTAGTTGTAAGCTGGCTCCTGCGACAATGAGCGCAGGTGGAGCATCTCCTATGGGAGACGCGTTAGCTATATTTCCCCCGAGTGTTCCTTGGTTACGAATCTGCAATGAAGCGAATCGCTCCAAGAGCTGGCCCAAATCAGGATATTCGTCGCACAGTACTGGATGGCATTGGCTTAGTGGTGTTGTCGCGCCTATTTCAATCGTGTTTTCACTTAGGTTAATACGCTGTAGCTCTTCGATTTCCCCTAGGTAAATGAGGGTGTCGAAAGAGATTTGTTTCTGTGTAATATCAAGTACTAAGTCAGTACCACCCGCTAGCAAATGTGCTTTTGGGTGTTGTTGCAATAACCGGTCGAGCTGGGATAGTTGAGTGGGTGAGTAAGCGTTTTTGACTGCGCTCTTTTTATTTGTGCTTGGGGTGTTGTAACTAAGAGTATCGCACTGGCCGGGTTGAATGCTTTTTAATGTAGCGATGGTTTGTTGCTGCTGGAGGTCAAACTGGTCGAGTTGTTGATTCTTGCTGATCTCTTTTGCCGCATTGATTATGGGCTGGTAACCCGTACAGCGGCACAAGTTCCCTGCGAGTGACTCTAATGCTTTGGCTGGGTTAAACGGCTGCACTGTGCTTTTTTTGTCTATATGACTTTTAAGCGTGTTGTTTTCATGTAGGAGGTTACTATTGTGGTTTTTTTGATAAGCGAAGAGTGACATTACAATGCCAGGTGTGCAAAAACCGCATTGGGAGCCATGATGGTCCACCATTGCTTGCTGTACGGGATGTAGTTGATCACCATGCTTAAGGTCTTCGACGGCGATTAATTGTTTTCCGTTAAGAGTAGGGAGTAAGGTAAGGCAGCTATTGATGGAGGAGTATATGAGTTGGTCATTCTTTACTTCTACCAAAACCACTGTGCATGCGCCACAATCCCCCGACGCGCAACCTTCTTTGGTACCCGTGCGCTTTTTTGTGGAGCGTAGTGTATTGCGCAAGTAATTAAGTACCGTGGTGTTAGGGTCAATGTTGCAAACCGCTTGCAGCGTATTGTTGAGCAAAAAACGAATCACTGATCACTCCTGCTGTTTTATTAAGTGCGTAATCATGTGTTCCTAGTCCGGCGGTGCTACCTAGAAAACTATACCTAGAATAAGAATAATCTCTTTCTGACTTTTGGGTCAAGTTGTTGGCGCTTGAACACTATGTGGAACCTCTTATGTTTTTATATCGTTATCATATGCGGCTGTTGTTTTAGCTCTGAAACCATTTCATGAATGGTGGATGCGATCAGTTTTATGGCGTTTTCATTTTTCTCAGAGGATTTATCGGTAAAGTTTAGGCGCATGCAATTCCGATACTTACCGGAAGCGGAAAACAGCACGCCTGGAGCGATACTCACTCCCTTGGTCATGGTGCGTTCGTTTAAGGTTATTGTGTCTATATCATCAGGTAGTTCTACCCACAGTAAAAAGCCTCCTTGGGGGTAACTAATTTTTGTTCCCTGTGGAAAGTACTTTTCAACCCAGCCAATCATCACATCTCTGCTTTGGTGATATTGCGCGCGTACTTTCCTTATATGTCTCTCGTAACCTCCTTGGGCAATAAACTCGGCAATACCTAGTTGAGTTATTGTTGGCGTGCTGGCCGTGACGACGTATTTCATGTGCATGACTTGGTTGCCATAACGACCAGGGGCAACCCAACCGATTCTAAAACCCGGAGCAAGCGTTTTTGAAAATGAAGAACATAGCAAAACGCGCCCCTCGGTATCAAAAGACTTAATAGTTGGTGGACGAGGCGAGGTATAGGACAAATCGCCATAAATATCGTCTTCAATAATGGGAATATCATAACGAGCAGTTAACGCTAATAAGCGTTTTTTATGTTCAACTGGCATGGTGTAACCCAGTGGATTGTTGCACGTTGGTGTTATTTGAATTGCCTTGATGGGCCATTGCTCTAGCGCTAATTCTAGAGCTTCAATACTAACGCCTGTTTCTGGGTGAGTTGGGATTTCTAATACTTTTAAACCATGTGCTTTGATTGCTTGCATCGAGCCATAAAAGCTTGGCGAATCTACAGCAACGACATCCCCCGGTTTTGTAACGGCTCTAAGGCTTGAGGACAGGGCTTCTTGGCAGCCTGCGGTAATAATGATGTCATCTGGGTGCAATCGACAACCCGAATCAACCATTAAGCGTGCTACTTGCAGGCGCAAGCCGTCGGATCCCCTGAGTGCTTCATACGATAGCATGCTACCGTGGGCATTTTTATTGAGGTCAGACAGGATACGCGTGAGTGGTTTTAGTGTAGGTGCATTAAGATCAGGTATAGCGCGGCTTAGTTGTACTAAGTTTGGTGTAGTACTGGCACTTAGCAAGCTTAATACCTCTTCCCACTGCGATACTTCGATTGGTCTTTGTGTAGGGCGTGACAAGTCAGGAAGTTGCTGTGGGGCTTTTTGGCGGTTAATAACATAAAAGCCGGACTTAGGGCGAGACTCTGCCCAGCCTTGATCTTCGAGTAAGCGGTAGGCTTCTTGTGCTGTAGAAATACTGACTTCATGAGCCAAGCTTAATGCACGAATAGAGGGAAGCTTTTCACCGGCCTGATAAAAAGATTGCTCAATACGCTCTGCAATAGCATGCGCTACTTTCTCATAAAGCTTCATTTTTTTAGCCTTTTTTTATTAGTTAATAGCACTGCGCCTGCAATAAAGCATGCATGACAGATTTTGCTGAAAATAACCAATACAGTTATCTGTGCTCGTTATCTGTGCTGGTAAAAAATAATTAACTCTGAATCTGTAATGGTTTCAGTTTACGGCATAAGATATTTATCAGCAACAACAGGAGGGTGTAGCGATGATTATCATTGAAATATTTAGACGGCTTTTACAACGGTTACGTGAGCTACAGCAGCGCCAGCACTCACGTCGTGAACTGGCCACTTTAGATCGAGATGCCTTGAAAGATATTGGTGTAAACCGTGTCGATGCTTTATTAGAAGCGAATAAGCCTTTTTGGCGCAGTTAACTAATAGCTGCTGCATAGGGTTAAGCGCTTATGATATGCCTGGCACAGTGGTTAATGTTTGTAATGGAGAAGGAGTAAAAAATGAAAGGGTTAGAATACTACACGTTGGATGTTTTCACGGATCGTCCTTTTTGCGGTAATCCTTTAGCGGTTTTTACGGACGCTAGTGGTTTATCAGGTGAACAAATGCAGAGTATTGCACGTGAGTTAAACCTTTCCGAAACTGTTTTTATTACAGAAAAAACAGGCCTGAACCGCTGGGGCATTCGTATCTTTATGCCCCAAGGTGAAATCCCTTTTGCTGGACACCCGACTGTGGGTACCGCTATTTTATTGGAAAAGTTGGGTTGGCTAGAAGCTGTTAATGGTGAATATGAGTTAATCTTGGATGAGGAAGTAGGGCCTGTCCCTGTGAAGTACTCAACAAATAGTCATGGCCAAACGCTGGCTCGTTTTGCAACAGCAGTGTTGCCGCAGGTGAGTAATAGTCATCTATCAGTTGATAATGCAGCAAGTTTGCTTGGCTTGGGGGTAGAGCAGGTCAAGCTATTTCCTTATGTTGCCAGTTGCGGAGTGCCTTATCAGATAATAGAGCTTAAGGATGTTGCTGCTGTATCACAGGCTACATTAGATATGTCGCAGTGGGCTACATTACTCTCGAATGATGATACGCCTGATCTATGCATCTTTAGCTACAGTGGTGACAGTGCAGATATCCGTATGCGCATGTTTGCTCCCATCGCCGGTATAGCAGAAGATCCAGCAACTGGCAGTGCGGCCGCTGCGTTGGTGGGTAGTATCGCATTAATTAAAGAACTCCAGCATGATACTGGCTGGATGATTGAGCAAGGTGTTGAGATGGGACGTTCAAGCCTAATAGGGACTCACGTTAAAGTTGGCCCTCATGGCGTGAATCAGGTTGAAGTGTTTGGTAATGCTGTTTTGATGTCTCAAGGGGTATTTTTTAGCGGTAATGAGCGGGCCTAGCTTATTAGATCGATTGGGTATGGATTGGGTATGAATAGTGAGGGGGGATTTAAGGGTAGCAGAGAAGTCAAAAAGATGACCTTTCTTTAAAAGCTGGCTATGCTGTTACTAATAGACTTCAAATTCTAAAAATAACAGGAAGGAGGTCGGCGATGTTAGAAACCTTTCGTCATATTCGTTTACAGGAGATTGCTGATGTATCGCACCTCCTTTCTCCGGAGCAGATGCAAGCTCCTATCAGTTTAAATAGCGCTGCTGTTGATGTAATGACAGATTTTCAAAGTATAAAACCTGTTTCCATCTCCCAAGAAACACAGATAGATGAAGCGCTTGAGTGGATGAAAAATCAACATGTCAGGTTGCTTTTCGCGACCGCTGACGAGGGCACTTTTAGTGGGGTTGTTACTGCTCGCGATATCATGGGTAGTCGTGTAATGTCTTATATGCAGACTCATGGTTTATCCAGGGAGTTTATGTTGGTAAAGCATGTTATGGCAGCCAAAAGGCAGTTACAGGCATTGACCTATGAGCAGTTACAGCACTCAAAAATTGGTGATGTGATGCTTACTCTGAAAGACTCGGGTGAGCAGCATATTCTGGTGATTGATGTAGGCTTGGCTCAAGTGAAGCGAATTCGCGGTATTATCTCTGCAAGTGATGTCTCTAGAAAACTTAAAATTGGTTTTGAAATAATGTACGAAGCTAAGTCTTTTGCTGAAATTGAGAGAGTAGTAACGCGTGGCGGCTGAATTTTATTTCAACTATTGCTATCACCCGTATTTAATTTATACTCGCGCAAAATGCTAACCATTCGCTTGGTACTGAGCGTAGTAGGCACTAGAAGTTAAGCCCGTAATGGTTACCCATTATGGGCTGTTTTCGTATTAACCCTGAAAAATTGATGGTGAGGTGACGAAAGAAGTGAAACATCCAGAACATTTATCTCCAGAAAACTGGAATAAAATCAAAGCATTTGCTGACAATAAGGAAACCCCTTTTATTGTTGTAGATTTGAATACTGTACGTGAAAAGTATTTAGAGCTTGTGCAGGGATTTGACTATGCGCGTGTATATTATGCGGTGAAGGCTAACCCGGCTGAAGAAGTGATTAAGTTGTTGGGTGAGCTGGGTTCAAATTTCGATATAGCGTCTGTTTTTGAGTTAGACCGTGTTCTTAAATGTAATGTCTCACCTGATCGTTGTAGTTATGGTAATACCATCAAAAAACGTAAAGATATTGCCTATTTTTACGAGAAAGGGGTAAGTTTATTTGCCACTGATTCAGAGGCTGATCTTCGCAATATTGCTGAATATGCGCCTGGCTCACGTGTTTATATTCGCATTCTAACAGAAGGCGCTGAAGGCGCTGACTGGCCCCTCTCGCGTAAGTTTGGTTGTAGTCCTGAGATGGCTATTGAGCTGGCAGCTTTGGCAAAAGAGTTGGGTTTGGATCCTTACGGTGTTTCTTTTCATGTGGGTTCGCAGCAGCGTGAAATTGATACATGGGATGGCGCGATTGCTAAAGTTAAGGTTGTCTTTGAACGACTTTATAGTGAACACGGCATTGCGCTAAAAATGATCAATATGGGAGGAGGGTTCCCAGCGCAGTACATTCAGAAAACCAATGAATTCAGTACTTACGTTGAAGAAATTACACGTTTTCTGACAGAAGATTTTCCGGATCTTGTTCCCGAAGTTATTTTGGAGCCGGGTCGATCATTAGTGGGCGATTCTGGTGTGATTGTTTCTGAAATAGTTTTGATTTCACGAAAATCACAAACCGCACTTGAACGTTGGGTTTATGCTGATGTTGGTAAGTTTAACGGACTCATTGAAACTCTAGATGAGAGTATTAAATACCCTATTCACACAGAACGTGATGGTGAAGAAGAGGCGGTTGTTTTGGCTGGTCCAACATGCGATAGCATGGATATTATGTATGAAAACCACAAGTACGAATTACCGCTTTCTTTGGAGATAGGTGATCGAATGTACTGGATGGCGACCGGTGCTTATACCAGTAGTTATTGCTCAGTAGAGTTTAATGGTTTCCCTCCCTTAAAAACGTATTTCATTTAATATGTGACTAAAGCAGTAGCAACATTGGTGTAAATCTCTTTTGTTACTGCTTCATCTTTATAGAATTTTAACGATCCTCTTCCAAAACCATCGCCATACTGATGATGGGTGTTATAATTCAGCTAGCAGTAAGGCAAAGCCTTATTTTGTGGCTTCTAATAATAATTAAAAAGAGTGATTGATGGGTTCGTCTGAGCATTTGCATGCATCATTGAGTGGGGCTTTGGTTATATCTGGGCTCTTTGACACGAAGCATGAGCAATTCAGTATCGCAAATCGCGACATCGATATGTTTCTTGGAAGTGTGCTTTCTATTTGGGAAAAGCCATCTTTCATATCGTTAATGATGCATTCGGATGATATGCCGTTATGGAAAGAAGCACTGCTCGAGTGGCAAACACATCGCTCTTTTCCTAACGAACTCTCACTACGCTTACTTGATAATACTGGGCACTATCATGATGTATTAGTCTCTTTGGATGACGAGCCGCTCCTTTCAAATGACACCCACATACTGCCTGTTACATTTTCACTACCTGTTATCGAACAGGATTCGTGTCATGTTGAGCCTCTGCCGCAAAGCCACAATGATTATGAGATAGGTTTGATGTCTGATTATACGACTCAAGGTTCAGTTATTGAGGCGTTAAAGCAAGAACACCAAAGGGCAAATCATTATTTAGATATAGCAGGTGTCATCATGGTGACACTTGATCTTGATGGAAACATCACGTTGTTAAATCGCTTTGCTTGCGAGTTGTTAGGCATGGAGCAAGAAGATGCACTAGGGCTTAACTGGTTCGATAATTTTCTACCAATTGGTGGGCGGTGCATCGCTCAGTCAGCATATAACCGCTTAATGAGCTGTTCTAAAATCCCTAATCAGAAAGTTGAAAAACCGGTTATTACACAAACGGGGGATGAGCGACTCATTCTCTGGTACAACCGCGTATTAGAAGATGCGCAGGGAGCTCGCATAGGTATCCTTTCTTCAGGAACGGATATTACTGAGCAGCGGTTATCTGAACAAACGTTACTAATTGAAAAAAGTCGTTTACGCACGTTAATTGATTCTATACCGGATCTAATATTTTTTAAAAATAGCGATGCTGCTTATATAGGCTGCAATAAAGCATTTGAAGTATTTAGTAATGCTTGTGAAGAATCAATTGTTGGCCAAAAAGATGCTGATCTATTTGATGATACGACAGCAAATGGCTTTCAGTTTTTTGATAACGAAATGTTACATAAACAGTCACCCGTTCGTCATGATGAGTGGGTGACTTACCCTGATGGTCGTCGAGTTTTATTAGATACGCTGCGGATTCCGTTAAATCTTCCTGACATAGGTCATGGGGTGCTAGGTGTTAGTCGTGACATAACTGAACACACGATAATGAGCGGTCAGTTATCGCTTGTAAATGCAATGGTCGATCATAGCTTAGATTCGCTGATCTGTTCTTCTCCAAACGAAAACTTTCGAATAATCTATGCGAACTCTGCGGCTATAAAACATTTTGGCGTGAGTGCAAGTGAGCTTTATCAAACGCAGATATCTGATTGGGATCCCGCCTTTACCGCTACTCGATTAAAAAAGCGCTGGAAAAAAGTTCAGGAAAAGACGCTTTCCGTTAAAACAACACACCGCCTCAGAAACGGTGAAGAGGTGCCTGTCGAGGTGTCTTCAAGCCCGTTTGTTCACCAAGATAAAACTTATATGATCACGGTATTTAAAGATATACGTGATCGGCTAGATTATGAAAATGCATTGAAAACAGCAGAGCACCGTTCTCGTTTGCTGTTAGAGCACAGTAATGAAGGTATTTTTGGGTTAGATGTTAATGGGGTTACGACCTTTATAAACCCTGCGGGTGCAATGATGCTCGGCTATGATCCTGATGAACTTATCGGCAAAGATAACCATGGATTGATACATCACTCTCATGCTGATGGTGAGCCGTTATTAAAAGAAAATTGCTATATGTTGATGTCAATTCGTGACGGTGAAAGCTACCGAATTGAAACTGATGTTTTATGGAGGAAAGATAACCAATCTTTCCCTGTTGAATATTGGAGCTCACCGATCTATTTAAACGAGGAGATTGTGGGTGCTGTTGTCACTTTTCATGATATTTCCCACCGAAAAGCCGTTGAAGAGCAAATCAAGTACTTGGCATTTCATGATTCGCTAACGGGCTTGCCGAATCGTAGGCTCTTTCTTGACCGGTTTGAGCATGAGTTGCTTCAAGGGCAGAGGCATCAGCAAACCTGTGCTTTACTGATGATGGATTTGGATCACTTTAAAGAAATCAATGACACCCTAGGCCATCCGGCAGGTGATCAGTTATTGATAGAAGTTGCTAGTCGAATTAAAGGAGTATTGCGAGCGTGTGATACGTTTGCCCGTTTTGGTGGCGATGAGTTTACTATTTTACAAAGTAATGTTCATGACCCTTCTGATGTCGCTATTCTCGCTGAAAAAGTTATTAGCTGCTTTGATGCGGCATTCGATGTGGGAGGACATAAGCTTAAAACCAATACTAGTGTTGGTATAGTGGTGTGTGACTCTGATGATACAGTAGATGAGCTGATTTCACGTGCAGACGTTGCTCTATACCGCGCTAAAGAGCAGGGGCGTGGGCGTTTTGTTTTCTATCAGGCAGAAATGACTGAGCGGGTTCAAAAAGAAGCCGAGTTAGCTCATATGTTGAGCAGTGCGCGTTTTTTACAGCAGCTTTATATGGTTTATCAACCACAGTTTGACTGTGAAAGTGGTCTGTTAGTTGGGTTTGAAGCTTTGTTACGTTGGGAGCACCCTGAGCAAGGTTTGATATCGCCATTAACTTTTATCCCTGTTGCTGAAAAACGCGGCATGATTGATGATATTGGTATCTGGGTAGCGCAGCATGTGTGCCTTGAAGTAGGGCGCTGGCTTGAAGATGGACTTTCGTTCGGTACGGTGTCATTTAATATTTCACCGGTTCAGTTACGTAGCGAGAAAGGAGTTGAATGCCTTTTATCTTTGTTGAAGTCATCAGGTATACCTTTACATCACTTTGAAGTTGAAATTACTGAATCGGCTTGCATGGATGCGTCTGATAATACGATTGAATTGTTGGAAAGTTATGTTAATCAAGGTTTGAAGATAGCGATTGATGACTTTGGCACGGGTTACTCATCAATGGTGACTTTACGAAAGCTCAGTGCTTGTCGTTTGAAAATTGATCGAAGTTTTATTCGTGATATGTTGCACAATACTAATGATGAAATGATAGTAAAAGCGACTATCGCATTAGCACAGTCGCTTGGATTGGAAGTTGTTGCTGAAGGGGTTGAGTCTAAAGAGCAGTTAGCTGTGCTAAAAAACCAGGGCTGTGATTTTGCTCAAGGTTATTATTTAGGCTTTCCGATGAAAAGTGGTGACACTATTAACTTCTTACGCTTACTTGATCGTAAAACAGTTAAACGTTATCGCTCTTATAAATACAGCCCAAAATACGTATAGAAGTAGAAAAATAGTCTAGCCGACAACATCTAGGGCTCGCGCTTTAAATTTTGCTCCTCGCTCTTTCGCAAGTTTTTGGCAAGCAATGATATCCACACCTTCTAAACCGTCTATTGCCGTAGCCGTCACATCAGGAATCATATCAGCAGCGAGCTTGATAAAAGAGAGTGCGGCTGCATGACTGTTGGCTAGGCTTGGTGCGCAATGTTGAGTATATGTCTGCTCATCTTGAGCGTTCAGTGAGATAGACATAGCGTCAATGCAGCTGGCTAAAAGTGGCACTACATTTTTTTTATGAAAAAGGTTCGCTAGTCCGTCGGTATTTAAACGAGTTCTCCCGCCTTTAGTTTTAACCGCTGTTGCTATTGATACGAGAGCTTTAAGACGTAATGTAGGCTCCCCAAATCCACAAAAAACAATCTCTTGATAACGTGAAGGATCGCCTATCTGCTCAATAATATGTTCTTGTTCTGGGCGCTCAGATAGCGTTAGGTTGTAGTCGTGCAATTCTTTGCTACCGTTATGTTTCGGGCAAAAGTTACATGCCAGAGTACAGCGATCTGTTAAGTTAACGTAGAGACGATCTTCTATTACATAAACCAGCGTGTCGGGTTGTTCGTGGCGTACACGTTTGGCAGGGTTGGGTCTTGTTGGCATGTGAGCGGCTCTCATCTTGGCAAGCCGCTCACTTTAGACCTAACTTAAGGTAAGGTAATTGACGGGCATCAAAAAGTTATTAAACGTTTTGTTGTGAATAGTACCAGGTTACAATTTGATCTTCCGGTGCTGGTCTACAGATGAAGTAACCTTGGGCGTGTTCACAGTTTAGCTCTGTTATGGCATCCAGTGTTTCTTTATCCTCAACGCCTTCAGCAACAACGGTTAAGCCAAAGCTGTGAGCAAGGCCTATCGTAGAGCGGACAATCGCAGCGTCTTGCTTATTTAATAGCATGCCACCAACAAAGCTCCTATCAACTTTCAGTGTCTGAATAGGTAATCGTTTCAGATAGCTTAACGATGAGTAGCCCGTACCAAAGTCATCAATAGAAAGTGCGATTCCAAGTCTGCTAATTTCGCGGGTTACCGATTCTGCCCTTTCAGGGTCGCTAATGAAGGCACTTTCGGTGATTTCTATTTCCAGCCATTTAGCATCAACCTGGTAGTCCTGAAGTAACCTTTTTATCACTTCAGGAAGAGACTGGTTAATGAGGTTTCTTGCAGATAGGTTGATTGCAATGGGGAGGTAAATACCTAGCTCGTGCCATTTTTTTAATTGCATAATAGCGTGTTCTAGTACCCATAGACTCAAAGCATGTATGGTGTTGCTCATTTCGGCTAGGTTAATAAACTCTGCCGGTGGAATCATGCCTAGTGTTGGATGCTTCCAGCGAATGAGTGCCTCAAAACCTATGCATTTTTGGGAAGTTAGCTCTATTTTCGGTTGATAGTAGAGAGCCAATTGTTCATCACGAATCGCAACGCCTAATTCTGCCATGAGTTGCAGGCGTCTTGGGCTGTGTGAGTCTTGATGTTGGTTGTAGATAGAAACGCCTGAGGATTGTGATTTTGCATTGTACATAGCGATGTCAGCATAACGGAGCAGATCGTGGCTATTATTTGCATGTTCGGGGTATATGGCGATTCCAATGCTTGCCCCCAACTCTAATGTGACATCATCAATCTCAAAGGGCTGTTTTATGCTGTCATTAATCAGTTCTGCCAGTATATGAGCATGATCCGTTGATGTTAAATTCGGCAACAAGATTGCAAACTCATCCCCTCCTAAACGATAGGGTTGGGCGTGGTATTTAAGAGCAGTGTGGTTTAGTTTTATCGCCAGTTTTTGAAGTAGGCGGTCACCGATATGATGCCCAAGTGTATCGTTTACTTCTTTAAAACGGTCTAAATCTAGTAGCATCAGGGCCAAGCTTTGATTGTTTTCGCTTGCATTAAGTAGCGTCTGTTTTGTTGTTGTGTGTAGTTGTGCCCTGTTAGGTAAACCGGTCAAGGAGTCATGATGTGCTTGATGTTCTAGTTTTTTTGTGAGTTTTCTAAGTCTTTCTCCGCTTTTTTTCGTTGGGTTATATCGTAGGCAATGCCAAGATAGCCAGTTATTTCGTCGTCACTACTGTGCAATGTAGTGACAGATATTAGGACTGGAATTTCACGCCCGCTTTTGTGAATGTAGGTCCATTCTCGTTCTTCTGATTTTGCTTCTTTACATAATGCTATGAATACTTCAAAGCCGGATATGTTGGGTAAACCCAAGAGTTCTGCTAGTTCTTGTGAGCGGCTAATGACTTCTGATTTTTTATGAATACGAGTGGGGGTTTCTATGCCTATCATCTCTTCTGCTGTATACCCCAGCATCTCTTCTGCAGCTTTATTAAAGGTTTGAATTGTGCCCTGGGTATCAGTGGATATGATGCTGTATTTTGCGCCGTCAAAAATAGCTTTTTGTAGTGAGTTGAGTTCGAGAATACGCTTGACTGCTATCTTGTGGGCATCAATGTCATGGATGGTGCAAATTAAATGAGGATGGTTGTTGATTTCAAGTCGGTTGAGTTTAATTTCGGCATAGAAAGGCACCCCGTTCGAGCGAACATGTAACCATTCAATACTTTGTTCTTGCCCTTGAAGTGCTTGTTTTATGAAAATTTTAGATGCTTGTGATGAGTCAGAGCCATTTGGTTGGAATTTAGGCGATAGATGATCAATGGTTCTGCCAATTATATCTGCTTTTGAACTGCCAAAAATGCTGACGGCGGTTTGATTACAGTCCATTATTTGGTTGTTATAAATTATTAATACGCCGTCAGCACACTGATCATAGAGTAAGCGGTAGCGAGCTTCGCTATCTTTTAAAGCATAAAAAATCCTTAAGTTCGAAACGAGCCCAGAAATAGAAACTGCAAAAGTTTGTTCTTCAGTGCTCCAAATGCGAGGAGAGCCGGTATGCTCAAAGCATATGACTCCTTCGGTATGCCCTTCATGGCGGAAAGATGCATCCAGTATTGAGTGAATATTTAAAGGGATTAGGTATTCTTGAGCGAAGGCTTTTGTCCGAGGGTCTTTTTGGGCGTTATGAGCATCTAGAATTTGGTTTTCTTCGATGGCTTCAAAGTACGCAGGGTTTCTTTGAAATAGTAAATGCTGGCCTTTATAAGTACGCTTTTGTAATTTGTCGTAAAGAATTTGGCATTCAAGATGTTGACTATCAACCATATACCATACGCTGGTGCGATTAACGTTTAAAGCAATGGCACATCGCATGGTAATAAGTTTTAGTGCTGATTCAAGGTCTGTATTCCATAGAAGGCGGTTTTGCATTAGCTCTACAATGGTGTTGTGAGCTTTGGCGTTCTGTAGAAAATCAAGTTCACTTGATTCAGGTGTGTGCATTCGCAAACTCCGTTTGGCAAAGGCTTTTACAAATACAACCTTATCCTGATGATTAGAGAGTGATCAGGACAGCTTTGCAAAGTTATTTATCATTAATATTAAATATAAGTAAAGTTTAATAATGCCTTCAGTGCAATAGATAATATGTACTTTGGGTTCTTTTATCTGATGGATAAAACCATTCCGTCTGATGCAACACTCATATTTTTAGGTATTAGCGAAGAGTTTTCTAATAGCCAGCAATCTAGGCGATGGCTGATATGTGTAAGGATCACCTTCTTGGGACATGTTTTTTTATAAATATGCAGAATTTCGTTGAAATCATTATGATTTTTAGGAAGTTTTTTTTGCGGAGGCTCAGAGCAGTCAACTATCAGGTAGTCGATTGAGTCTAGTTGGTCTGATCCAGTACTAAGAAGAAATTCTTCAGTAGACTCAGGTAAACCAATGGTGTCAGTTAAATAAGCAAGCCTGAAGTTATCTTTTTGGAGTAAATAACCTAGCGTTATCTTTGAATGATTTAATGGTAATGCAGTAAGGCTAAAATCTGGCCAGTCAACAGTATTAAAGGGAATAAAAGGTTCTTGGAATTCAAGTACTCCAGGGTGCTTGTAAAGGTCATCCGCGCCTAATGGATCATCAGGTCGGAATACCGGAATTTTTCTGCTTCTTTCCGACCAGCGTAAATGAAACAAACCCTGTACATGGTCCATGTGAAAGTGTGTCAGTATAATTCTATGAATATCATCAAACGCATAGCGTTCTGCTAAATCGGTTCTGCCGGCATCAATCAGAGAGACTCCTAGTGATGTGCGGATAGCCAGGCTGCAAGGGCCGCGCCGATATACAGGGTTAGCAGTGGCACGCAAGCAAGCACGACACTGGCAACCCCACACGGGGACTTGGCCTGCATTGCCGGTGCCGATAAACTCAATCTCAATCATGGGCAGTTGCCGTGGTTAGTTGATCGACTAGCAGAGCAAGCTTGCTCACGGCCCTTTCTAAATTTCCATTATTCTCAATAACATGGCACTGTAGGGTCAAGCTTTGTGCATAAGATCGGGAGCGCAAAATACGTGCTTCTATCTCTGGTGATGATTCTCTGTTTCTCTGAGTTAAACGTTCTCTCAGTGATCGTTCATCAACGTCTATCAATACGGGGACGAGGCGTTCAGCGTAGTGTTCGATTGCATCCGGTAAGTGTTCCCGAGACCCATTGACGATGACTGAGTGGTTAGCCTGCAGCCAAGCATCTACTTCACAACCAATACCGTAGTGATGCCCGTTGGCTTGCCAGCTTAATGAAAACAGCCCTAGTTTTTTTCTTAGCGAAAATTCAGCGTCTGTCAGCTCAATATGATTTTCACCACCGGATTGCCAGTGACGGGTGATATAGCGGTGCGCAATCATCAAACCTGCGTTAGTGTGTAGTTGCTGACGCAGCCCTGAAATGATGGAGTCCTTACCGCTGCCGGAAGGGCCCATCAGATAGATTATTTTTGCCATTTAAAAAGCCCGATTACCATTTTTCCAGACATGCTCAATATGGACATGATCATCCTCCAATGCGCTCCATACCAAATCGGCTTTATAGCCGGATTGGATGCGCCCACGATCTTTAAGGCCGACTGCATCTGCTGGTTTTTGGCTCACCAGGGCGATCGCTTTTGCGAGGCTATATTGATTCGATGCAAGTTGTGCAATCTTAAACGCAGCATCCAGTAAGCTGGCCGGATAATAATCACTGGAAAGGATATCCAATACGCCTTCAGAAGCGAGTGTGTGTGCTGCAATATTGCCGGAATGAGAGCCTCCACGTACCACATTGGGTGCGCCCATCATTACTCCCATCCCTTTTTTATGCGCAGCTACGGCAGCTTCGGCTGTGGTTGGGAACTCGGCAATCACCATGTTAAAGCTATGCGATTCATCAACGTGCGCCTGAGTAGCATCATCATGGCTGGCCAACGGAATACTCAAACGGTTACAGGTGTGGCAGATCTCTTTGCGATATTGGTCGCTATACAGTTGGCTCGTATGAGTCTGACGCTCAACAAAGGCTTTCATTTCAGAGTCTGATAGTTTGTATTTTCCCTGATAGTATTCACGGTATTTTTCCAGACTGGCGAATTGGCGTTGACCCGGTGAATGATCCATCACGGACACTAGTTGTGCGGATGTCCTTTCCAGCAATGTATTAAACATTTCTAAGGTATCTTTGTGGCTGACTTCACAGCGCAGGTGTAACAGGTGATCTGCGCGGGTAAGCTTGCGCTCACGTGATTCATTCAGTGCATCAACCATGCGTGTCAGGTTGTTAAGACGTTCGCTACCTTGAATTACATCACCGATGGAAATGGCATCAAATACTGTGGTAATACCGGAACTGATCATTTGGGCATCATGTACCTTGAAGGCCGATACGGCAGGCCAGGCGACACCTGGACGGGGTGTGAAATGCTTCTCCATGTTGTCGGTATGTAGCTCTACCATTCCAGGAGTAATATAGCCGTCTTGGCAATCAATAGCACCGGGGAGTGTAACATTGCCATGATCGATGCTGTCGATCATGCCATTGTTAACAGTTAATGACCCTTTGATTACTTCGTTGGATAAAACTATTTGTGCGTTTGTTAAAATCACGTCGATCTTCCTCTCTTAAAATCCAACGGCAGTCGGTTCTACTGCTTTATTTACATCAAAAAAGTGATCTGCTACGGCATCTCTGACAGCAGCATCATGGAAAATGCCCGCGATGGCAGTACCACGAGATAATGCTTGTTGAATCAGTTTGATTACGACATCTGAGTTGCGTTGGTCCAACGAAGCGGTCGGTTCATCCAATAGTAGGATCGGGTAATCGACAATAAAACCACGGGCTATGTTGACGCGTTGTTGTTCGCCGCCGGAAAAGGTACTGGGGGCAAGCGACCACAAGCGCTCGGGTATGTTGAGTTGTGTCAGTAGGTCGGTAGCTTTTTCGCGTGCAGTTTCCTCGCTAACGCCGCGTTCACGTAACGGTTGCATTACGACATCAAGCGTTGAAACACGTGGGATAACACGCAAGAACTGACTGACATAGCCCAGTGTATCTTTACGAACCGCCATTAATTGACGACTGTTGGCTGTTGCTAGATTCACCATCTCACCGTGATGGCGGATGTTAATAGCGCCTTGGCTTGGCAGGTAGTTAGCATACAGTGTTCGTAGTAGGGTGCTTTTTCCGGTGCCACTTTCTCCATGTAGAACGGTGCACTCACTCGCCCCTACTTGTAAGTAGACATCGTTTAACACCTTAAGCTGAGTTCCACCCTGGTTATGCAGAGTGAAGGTTTTAGACAATCCCTGCACATCGATCATTGTTTTCATCTGTTTTGTCCTGTGAGGTTAAGGCGTCAGCACTGAGGAGACCAACAGTTGGGTGTAAGGATGTTGTGGGTCATCTAGTACCTGATCAGTTAGACCGGTTTCGACGATTTTCCCGTTACGCATGACAACTAAGCGCTGTGCCAGTAAACGTGCGACGGCTAAGTCATGAGTGACAATGACCACTGCAAGATTCAGGTCTGTCACCAGAGTCCGAAGCAGATCAAGAATGCGTGCTTGCACAGAAACATCCAGGCCGCCGGTTGGTTCATCCATAAATACCAAACGAGGATGAGTTACCAGATTGCGGGCAATCTGTAAGCGTTGCTGCATGCCGCCCGAATAGGTGCTGGGTTTGTCATCAATACGGCTGACATCCAGTTCGACATCTTCCATCCAGCGCATACCTTCTGTGCGGATATTGCCATAATGACGCTGGCCAACAGCCATCAGGCGCTCGCCAATGTTGGCTCCTGCTGAAACGCCCATGCGTAAACCGTCACGCGCATGCTGATGGACGACTCCCCATTCAGTGCGTAATAAGCGGCGACGCTCTGATTCCGATAATGCATATAGATTCAGCCAATCACCGTCAGCATTGCGGTAGAGCACTTCACCTGCGTTGGGTTCAAGCCTTGCCGATAAGCTGGTTAATAGTGTTGATTTCCCCGACCCAGATTCACCAACGATACCGAGTACTTCACCGGGGTGCAGGTCAAAGCTGATCTCTTCGCAGCCTTTACCGGGTGCGTAGAGTTTAGATAGATTATTAACGCGTAATAGGGGTTCGTACGGCATCACTGAGCCTCCGTTAAAGAGTGGGTGGCCGCGTCAAGTGGTCCGCGTTCACGACAAAAATCGGTATCGGAGCAGATATAACTTCGTGTGCCCATATCATCCATAATCACTTCATCAAGGAAGCTGTTTTCTGAGCCACAGATGGCGCAAGACTCATCCCATTGTTGTATCTCGAAGGGATGATCCTCGAAGTCGAGGCTTTTAACATCGGTGTATGGCGGAATCGCATAGATACGTTTTTCACGTCCGGCGCCAAATAGCTGTAATGCCGGCATCTGATGCATTTTGGGGTTGTCGAATTTAGGGATAGGTGACGGGTCCGTAATGTAGCGTCCGTTGACCATTACTGGATAGGCATAGGTGGTGGCGATATGGCCAAAGTGCGCGATATCTTCATATAGCTTAACGTGCATCACGCCGTAATCTTCTAGTGCATGCATCTTACGGGTTTCGACTTCACTGGGTTCGATAAAACGAAGTGGCTCAGGAATTGGAACCTGATAGATGAGGATTTGATCTTCGTGCAGTGCCGCCTCAGGAATACGATGACGGGTCTGAATAAGTGACGCCTCTATGGTTTTTTCTGTCGTTTCTACGCCGGTGAGATCCTTGAAAAAAGCGCGGATACTCACAGCATTAGTAGTGTCATCCGCTCCTTGGTCAATAACCTTAAGAATGTCGTCTGCACCGATCACTGCTGCAGTGACCTGCATGCCACCGGTTCCCCAGCCGTAAGGCATCGGCATTTCACGACCACCAAAAGGAACCTGATAACCGGGGATAGCCACCGCTTTTAGTAACGCCCGACGAATCATGCGTTTAGATTGTTCATCGAGATATGCGAAATTGTAGCCATCTCGAATCTTTGAAGCACTCATGCGCAGTTCTCCTGAGGTGCTGTGGATAGGTTTTCTGCTGCTGTTGAGTTTTCTTTTCGCAGGCGTCTGAGTAGTTCCAGTTCTGCCTGAAAATCAACGTAGTGGGGGAGTTTAAGGTGGGACACAAAGCCGGATGCTTCGACGTTATCGCAATGTGATAGGACAAACTCTTCTTGCTGAGCTGGAGAGATGCGTTCTTCATCATATTTTTCGGCCTGCAAGGCACGATCAACCAGCGCCATGGCCAGCGTTTTTCGCTCGCTCTGGCCAAAAGCCAGACCGTAACCCCGAGTGAATTTAACTTCTCCCTCTTCTAACTTGCTGAAGCCGTTGATCATCTCGCATTCGGTCACCTGAATCGTGCCGATATCGATAGTGAAGCCCAGCTCATCCGGAGTGACGGCGACCTCGACCTCACCGGTTCTTATCTCTCCAGCAAAGGGGTGATTGCGACCGTAACCGCGTTGTGTTGAATAACCAAGGGCTAATAGAAAACCTTCGTCACCACGCACCAGCGATTGTAAACGCGCACTGCGGTTACATGGATAGGTAGGCGGATCTTGGGTAATATCCGTGGGAGTCGATTGATCGTCAGGCTCTTCTACTAATAAACCTTCCCGTTCCAGCATTTTCAGAACACGCGTCATCGGCTCTTGTTCTTCTGCACCTTCAGCTACTGGTTCAGAACGGGGAGTCTCGTCAGTTGCTGTGCCTTCGGCGAGTAGCTTGAAATCGAGTAATCGGTGTGTGTAATCAAAGGTAGATCCCAGTACCTGGCCACCTGGCAGATCTTTAAAGGTGGCAGAGATACGGCGCTCGACTTGCATCTCTGTGGTATTAATCGCTTCACTGGTATAGAAGCGGCTGAGCGTGGTGCGATAGGCCCGAAGTAGAAAGATAGCTTCAACTAAGTCACCTGCGGATTGTTTAATCGCCAGCGCCGCCAGTTCACGATCATAGATCGATCCTTCAGTCATGACGCGATCAACCGCAAGAGCTAACTGCTGGCTAATCTGTTCTACTGACAAGGCTGTAATTGACGTATCGCCGCGACGGCGTTTTGCTAATAACTGGTGGGCATTGGTGATGGCTTTTTCGCCACCTTTTACGGCTACATACATCTTAAACCACCTCGACGTGAGTCGTTCTGGGGATGCAAACGAGTGACTGCTCTGTTGCAAAGATCATATCGACACCCAGTGGAAATGAATCCGGACGTTCAACCAGATAATCGATAAGCAGGTCTGTCATATCTGAAATATGGACATATCGCTCTTGTGCTATCCCTGGCCCCGATAGCTTCAATGTCGTGTTTTTATGATGAGATCTATTCTTTACATGTTGATCAGCTACGTGATCGGTTGTTTGATTTCTTGGCATCTCAGCAAGTGAATTTATTTGCAAAATCAACGTACAGCTGATTTCTGGATACTCACTGCTGCCTTTAGAAAAGTCTCCCATATCACTGATTTCATTAGGGTAGGCGATAGCAAACAGCGCAGCGTTCTGGGTGTTGGCAATCGGCATGCCGGTATGGAAGTGAAGGTTGTGCTTGATTTCTGTAGTGCTGAGCTCTGGGGATAACCACAGAGGTGTTTGCTGATCCAATAATGCATGGCAGATAGCAAAGGTGCTGCTATACAAGTGCGCTAAAGGCTCAGGCGATGTGATATTAACAATCACTCCCGGCTCACTCATCGCTTTTAGAAGCTTGCGAAATACCACTTGGCTATCATTAATCGGATTCACCAAACCTTTAATAATTGTTGGCGCATTCATGCTTAGTCTTCGCCCCGTACCAGTGTGAAAAAATTAACTTTAGTTGCTGATGTTTCA